>JAQGNH010000221.1 GCA_028291945.1 Betaproteobacteria bacterium | reverse complement strand
GGCAGTGGGGCTCGATACACCGGCGTCGCTGGCGCTCGCCGCTTCCCGCCGAACGCGCGACCTCGTGATCTTTTTCCCCGGTCTCGCGGCGTGGTCGCTGCTCGAGCGGCCGCCGTTCGGCAGCCGCAGTCATTAGAGCGGGCGCTTCGTGGCGGGTAGTCGTGTGTTGACTGCCCGCCGCGAAGCGGGTTTCCCGCTCTAATGACGCGCTTTGCGGCACCATGAGGCTCGACGGATCGCCTCCACCGCGCCCCGGGCGCGCGGAAAACCACGTTTAGACTCACTTCGAATCGGCAGAAACAACCTATTGCAACATCACGCGTTTCATTAGGTTAGGGACTCTTAAACGCGAGCAATGCCGGCAGGAAGACGAGCGCGGACGCGAGCGTGCATACGAGCGACAGCGCGAGCAGCTCTCCCATGCTCGCGGTGCCAGGATGGGAAGAAAGCCACAGGCTGCCGAATGCGCTCGCGGTCGTGACCGCACTGAAGATCACCGCGCGTGCGAGGCTCGAGGTCAGCAGGTCATGTGCGCCGCCGCGCCACGCCATCACGAAATAGATGTTGAACGACACGCCGATGCCGAAAAGCAGCGGCAGCGCGATGATGTTGGCGTAGTTGAGTGGCAGGCCGATGACGACGCACAAGGCGAGCGTGAGGACGCCCGAAAGCAGCAACGGCGCGAGTGTCAGCAGCACGTCCGACGCACGCCTCAAAACGACGATCAGGACGATCGTGATGGCGAGCGCCGCCCACGCCCCTGCCTGAATGAAAGCCGTAGCGATTGCACGCCCCGCTTCGTACATCGTCACGGGGGCGCCGGTCGCGTCGGGCGCGATTCCCCGCACTGCCTCGACGAAGCGGCGAAGGACGGTGTTGTCCGTGCTGTCGCCGGCCGGGCGGACTTCGATGCGCGCGCGGCCGTCCGGCGCAATCCAGTCGCGCACGAGGTCCTGCGGCAGCGACTCCCGCGTCACCGGCGTCGGCGAAAGCGCGTTGCGTAGCTGCGCGAGCATCTCCTGGAGACCGGGAATCAGCGCCGCGTGCGCGCGCTCGCGCATGCCCGGGTCGCCCAGCGCAAGCGCTGTCGCGGCTGCAGCGAGCCGCTTCGCCTGCACCGCCGCAGCGCCGGACCTGGCCGTCGCGTATTCCTCGAGCGCGCGTCCGGCCTCGATCATTGCGCTGACGTTCTCCGCGTCCCCCGGTGGCGGTGCGGCAGAGGGGACGAGCGCAGGGCCCAGCAGCAGGGCTGCGTCGTTGATGAGTGCGAGCTTGGCGTCCTGCGCTTCGGGAACGAAGGACGAGAGGGTGAGCGTCTGCGCCACTTCCGGAAGGTCCGAAAGCTTCCTGGCGAGCGCGTCCGCCGCGTCGAGGTCCGGCGCCAGCACGTCGATCGTGTTCGGCGTGGTTTGCGGGTCGCGGGCGAGGTCGAGCAGCGTCGCGACCGATTCGACTTTGTGGCTGCGCAGGTTGAGCAGGTTGAAGTCGAAACGAAGCTGCGGCAGCACCGCTGCGCCCGCGATGGTGATCAACACACACGACGCGACAATTCGCCGGTGATGCACTCTGACGAGCCGCTCGAGGGATGCCAGCGCGGCGAAACCCACGGACGCCGGCTCCCCCGGGGGCTTCAGCACGCGCAGCAAAGCCGGCAACAACGTGGTGCTCGCTGCGAATGCGATCAGCATTCCGCTCCCCGCGATCAGCCCGAGCTCCGCGACACCGCGATAGGCCGTAGGCAGGAATGCCAGGAACCCGAGCGCGGTCGAGGTCGCGGCGAGCGCGAGCGGACCGCCCACGCGCGCCCCTGCCTCACGCAATGCCTCGTGCAGGTCGGCGTGAGCAAAGCGCTGAGAACGATAGCTCATGGAGAGCTGGATGCCGAAGTCGACCCCGAGACCGACAAAGAGGACCCCGAAGGCGATCGAAATGGGGTTGAACGCGCCCACCAGCGCGAGGCCGAGCCCGGCAGTCAGCACGAGTCCCGCGAAGAGGCTGATCAGGATCGCCGCGATGATGCGTCCGGAGCGCAGCGCGAGCCACAGCAGGAGTGCCACCAGCACTACGGTGACCGTAGCGCTGAGCAGCAGGCCTTCCTTGAGGGTCGCGAACTCTTCGTCCGCGAGCGGGACTTGGCCCGTGAGCCGCACGCGCGCGCCATTCGCGGGCGTGAGCCCTGCATCCGCGGCGGTTTGCCGGATCGTATGAGTCGCGCGCTCGCCCGGCTCGAGCGAGCCGTAGTCGAGCACGGGATGAACGAGGACGAACCGGCGAAGCTCGCGCGGGTCGGGCGGCTGCCCCGTCATCAGCGAGCGCCACGCGAGCGGCGCAGCCTGTCCCATGCGCGCCGCCTCGAGCGTATCGGCGAGCGCGCTCAAGGGTCGGGCGAGATCGTCTATCGGCGCTTCCGCCTGCGCTGCGCCTCGCACCATGAGCGCCAGCGCGTTCATCAACCCGCGCAGGCTCGGGTCGGCGGCGAGCGGTCCGAGCAGCGGCTGGGCGGCGATCAGCCGATCGAGCGTCTGCTGAAGTTGAGGCAACGGGAGAAACAGCAAGCCGTTGCGTTCGAAGAACTCGCCGCCGTCCGGGCGCCAGACGTGCTTGAAATTCGCAGTGTCAGCAGCGAGCCGCTTCGTCAGCGTCGCTGCCGCGCGCTCGGCGATCTCGGGCGTTTCACCGTCGATCACGATCGCGATGAGGTCGCTGCGCTGCGGGAACGCCTTGTCGAACGCGATCTCGCGCTGGCGCCACGCGAGGTCCGCGGAAATGAGCTGGCTGGTATCGGTGTTGATCGCGAAATGGGTCGCGACGTACGTGAGCGCGAAGGCGAACCCGATCATCCACAGCGCAATGACCGGCCGCGCGTAGCGGCTGCAGAATGCGACAACGCGCCCGATTGCGTTCTGCAATCGCTACTCCACCGTGAAATCCGGGATCATGACGCCTCCCGGTGGTCGAGCAGCATGAGCCCGGCCAGCACGACGCACACCGGGAGCGCAAAAGCCTGCGAGCGGAAGCGGCCCATCCTCAGGAGAGCGCGGCCAGTGCCAGCGCAGTCAGTGCACGTACCCCGCCCGCGTGAACCACTCGATGGCATCGCGCAGAGCATCACGGTACGGACGTGCGCGAAATCCCAACTCGCGTTCCGCTTTCGCCGCCGTGAAAAACATGCGGTGTTTCGACATGCGCAGACCGTCGAGCGTGATGAAAGGCTCGCGCAAAGTTACGGAGGCGGCTGCTTCCGCGACCATTGCAAGGGGGTAAACGGCAAAGCGCGGGATGCGCA
>JAQGNH010000158.1 GCA_028291945.1 Betaproteobacteria bacterium | reverse complement strand
ATGAAGGCGCGCTCTAGCACAGTAACCGCATTGGGACTCAGCGGATTGCCGCTCCCATCGAGAGCGTTGGTTTGATCGGTAGAGCGAGACCCGCCGTACAGCAGCTTGCGTACAGCATCCATGCGCGACATGGACACCCAGTTCAAGAAATTTCCGGCCCATTGCCCAGTGCAGTACTTGTCCGCTGAAACGGATGCGGGCTCGAAGCGGTTGTTCGTTGTGTTGTAGGTATAGCACTTCGACGAATCGAAGTAACCATAATAGTCGATGGAATGCTTATAGGTAGTCTCCAGCTGCCCATCGCCGTCCAGGTCCGAATAATCGTTGTACGCCTTCTTGAACAGCTGCTGATCCTTCGAAATGGTCAGCATGACCTTCGGAGGCGTCGCCGTGGCGGCGTAAAGGGGCACCTGGGGCAGGCTGAGCAGTGCCGCGAACGTAGACTGAGTCGTCATACAGAAGACGGCAGTCATTGCGATCGCGTTCTTGATCAGGCGTGTGTTTGCGGGTTTCATAAGGGTCTCCCCATTACTGGGCTGGTGTGCTTACAAGCTCAAAAAGATTTCCTGGAGCGTTACCTGGCTGTTCGGATTCGCGCCGTATCCACGCGCGGTAATGCGATAGAACTTGCATGGCGCGACGCCGATTGATGTGCCTTGTTGTGGAAGGCAGAAGATTTCGACGAGGTAGCGGGGCTGATTTGAAACCCCGTCGATGGCGGTTGCGCCGCTGTACTGCCCGTATTGTGCGTACGATGCCACCGTGTTGATATTCAAGGCCGGCGGCAAGATCGCTCCGGTGACGGGTGTATACGTGGCCGGACGGCACAGCCCTTTGGCTACACTGTTGCAGGTGGCGTTATCCGTTCCGCCTCCGTCTCCAAACTGGGATATGTGGATGGCCGGAACGCGTCCGGCTCCGCTGAGGACCATTCCGTTGATGTCGCGGCGGGCATCACGCATGGCGGCTTCAGCTGACTGCAGTGCTACCGCGACATCGCGTGTGTTGCCTGCCATACGCTGCTCCATGGTCGTGCCTGTCATGGCCGTCACACCCAACATTGTCAGAATCACGAGGAACAAAAGCGCCACGATGAGGACAGCACCGTGTTGACGCTGTTTCAACTGAAGGTGTTTCATTGCGGGCCTCATGTCAGGGGGTGCGGTTACGCAGATTCATGTTCAACGTGACGACGCGTCGTATTCGCGTGTCATTGAACGGACCAACGACGGTGCCGCTGAGATCGTAAGTTCCGGTATCCTTAAGCACGCTTGCTGAGATATTTGCCGTACGGAAAAGCAGGGACACGCGCACAGAGATGACGTTGTCGAAGTTCGTCACGTTGGGCGCTGAAACATATCGGTCGGCTACCATATCGGCGTTCGTGTCTTCTCCGAACAGTACCTGCATGTTCTCGACGTCGGGCACTACTTCAACTGCGCCGCCCGCAGCGCCGTTGTCACACAGAAGAGCATTGCCGCCATTCGTCCCCGCACCGATGGTAAAGGTGCTGTAGGTCATAGCAGCGGCGTCTACCTCGGCGCCGGCACAATTGACGATACTGCCGTCGGCACCGGTGCCGGTGCCGGTTCCACTCCCTTGGTAGCGAATGGTGAAGGTGTCCGGCGCAGTTCCGCCGCCATCTGTGCCGGTCACTGCCTGATTTGCTGCATTGAATATCGTTGTTGCGACGGTGTTCGGAGAGCTCCTGTAGCCGGCATGATGTATCGAACGCGTTAACAGCTGATATGCGTAACGAATGTTTTCCTGCATGCGCGAGGTCTCGTCCGTTGTCTGAAACGTCGCTCGGCTCCCCAGGAAAAGATTCGCGACGACGAGAGTCAACATGAGACCAATGGTTACGGCGACCATCAGCTCGATCAAGGTGAAGCCGCGATCCTTCCGCGACATGGATCTGCGCGTTGTAATCATGGATTGAACGCCCATGAAAATCGTTGGGGGGCAGCTAGGCTGCCGGTGGCGGAACGGTCGTCGATCCACCAGATCTTGACGACATACATGGTGGTACCGGTGTTGTCGCACGCGGGCGCAGCTACGGTGTTGCCGTCGTTCGGGGTGCTGTCGACGCACACGATGCCTTGGCCGTTCGGCAACGCCGCTGCGACGCGTTGCGCCCACTCGTTGAGATCGTTCTGCGCAAGCTGCGCCGAGGTACAACCGGCTGTCGTAAGGCAGCTCGCCACCGCGGTGCTGTAATCTGTGCTGTTCGGCTTGTTGTAATCACCGTTCATAACGGCGATGTAGTTCGCCTTCATGCGATCGATCATGTCGTTCGCTAGAGAGGTCGCGGTGGATCTAAGGCTCGCGCTGTGATTGTTCTTTATCGCGTATGCCTGAAGACCGGCGATGCCGAGGAGGCCGAAAGCAATGACAACGATCGAGATGAGTACCTCGAGCATCGTGAATCCATGAGTGCTTGTCTTTGCGCGTGCAGCGACTCTGAGCTGCGAGTCGGGCGCGTAGCGCGCGGGACTAGCTTGGGACGAGATCTTGTCGCTCACTGACGACGACGTTTCTTTCGGCAGCATCGTTGCCTCCTGTGGGGACGAACGATAGGGGGCCAGGATGGCGCCCGCCGTGAACTGCGTCATGAAACGTGCTGCCACCTGGACAGGCGGTCAGCGACTACCGATAAACGGGTACGGCTAGAAGAACGTGATTTTTTGCTTCAGACCGCGGTGGGGACGAGCAGCAGGCCTTCGTGTCCACCCTTCTTGTATTTGGTTAGCACATTGCTTGCGACACCGGTCGCTTCGCCGGCGCGGCACAGAGCAACACAAGCTCCACCAAAGCCGGCGCCGGTGAGCTTTGCTCCGTAAACGGATGGTTCCGTCTGTAACAATGCGACAAGCCGATCAAGCGCAGTGATTGAAACTTCATAATCATCACGCAAGCTCTCATGCGATGCATTCATCAGCTGTCCGAACTCTGCTGCAGATGTGCTTTGAATGGCATGCAGTACGCGAGCATTTTCACACACTATGTGGTGGGCTCGACGTCGCAATGGCTGGGGCAGACTTTCCAAAGCACGCAGATCGGTGACATCCCGCAACGCCCGAATGCCAAGTCGGCGCGCGGCCTCTTCACACTCGGCCCTGCGTTCGTTGTATTTGCTGCTCGCTAATGACCTTGGCACGCCAGAGTCGATGACCAGGATTTCGCTTCGTGATGGCAACGGCAATAGTTCACGGTTTAGAGTCCGCGTGTCCAGGAAAAGCATCGATCCGATCTCGAGCAGACTGGAGGCCATCTGGTCTAGTATTCCGCAATTGACTCCCGCGTATTCGATTTCGGCTCTCTGAGCGACCTTGGCCAACTCTACGTCGTCGATGTCGAGGTGAAGCAACTGCCGTAACGCTCGCAATGTCGCCACTTCTAGAGCGGCGCTCGAGGACAAGCCAACTTCGATCGGCACCTCTGAACGAATATGAATCTGCAAAGGCGGAATGCGGGCGCCATAGTGCGCTGCCTCTTTGATGCACCCATATATGTATTGTGCGAAATGGGCCTGCGGCGGTTCTTCGAGTGTGAAACGCGTTATCTGCTCGAGGTTAGCCGAATAGATTTCGAACAACTTGTTCTTGCTGACACGAAGGGCCACTTCCGTTTGTTGCGGTATTGCAGTGGGTAAGACGTATCCCTCGTTATAGTCGGTGTGCTCCCCCAGCAGATTGACCCGGCCGCGCGCTGCTGCAGTTACGTCCGGTTCTCCCCCAAATATGTTTGCAAAGTCGTTCACTCGACTGTCACTTCGATCGCTTGCAGCTCGCGAGCTTTATCTTCAGGAAGCACATCCATAGCAAACAGGCCAGCCGCGATTTCGGTCCCCGCAAGGTACTTGAGTTTCGTGGGCGTCCGGTAAGGCGGATAAAACTCAGCATGCAGGTGCGATTCAGGGTGCGCTTTCCCATCTGTGGGAGCCTGATACCACGCCATCAAGTAAGGAAAAGGCCGGTTCCATAACGCGTCATACTTCAGCAGCACAGTCTTCAAAGCTCGAGACAGATCGCGGCGCTGTGCGTTGGATAACTGCGCAAACGTCTGCACCGGTTCGATAGGCGCAATCCAGACCTCATACGGATAACGCGCGCACACCGGTACGAACGCGATCGCCGTCTCTCCGAGGTACAGTAGGCGTACGCGTTCCCGGATTTCCGTCTGTATCAGAACATCGAGCGGGCCTCGGCCTTGGCTAGCATAGTGCGCTGCGGCTGCCTGCTGCATCCGCTCTGCGACCGGTGGCACGACAGGGTAAGCATAGATCTGCCCGTGCGGGTGATGAAGCGTGACGCCCACCTCCGCGCCACGGTTTTCAAAAGGCAACACGTAATTGATTTCAGGTATACACCCCAGCGCGTCTGTTCTAGCCGCCCACACGTCGATCAGAAGCTGCAGATGGTCGAGCGGGAGCGCGCCAAGCCTCGAATTTGGGTCCTGCGTGAAAACGACAACTTCGCATTTTCCAACGGCAGGCCGGGTGGGAACCGGCAAAACGGGTGCTTCACGAGCATTCAAGTCGAGAGCCGGGAAGCGATTGTCGAAGACCGCGATATCCCAATCGCCTCTTGGTACTTCAGTGAGATTGTCGGCACTGACGGTCACTGCAAACGGGTTGTATTCGGGTGGCGGCAGGAAGGTGCGGTCCTGACGGTAAGCCGCGTACGTTACCCATTCGTTTCGCAAGGGGTGCCACCGCATATGTGGCTTGCCCTGCAACGGCTCCGAGAAAGGACTCGGCGCTGTAATGTCCGCAGGAAGGGGTCGGCGGCTGTAAAGCGTCAACTGCCGTCCGTCCGGCTTGCGCAATTCACGTTGGTACATTTTAAACGCCGCCCTGAATGTACGTGCGAGACTGCTTTACTGCTTTAGCAATGTCCTTGAGAGGGATCTTGGGCGTGCGATCCGCAGTGAGGAGTCCGTTCATTTCCTGGAATGTATCCGTGAATTGCGTGTAGCAGAAACCGCTGAACAGCGGCGAGCTGACGACGGCGTGCATCAGCTCACTGAATAGTCGTAAAAATTGCCGATCGGTGGTCGCCTTCGAATAGCCCCATGCTTTGGCGCCGCGGCTCAGGGCTCTTCCTTTGACATATGCGATTCCGCCAAACTCCGTCAGCATGATCGGCTGGCCACGATGGGGATACCCGTCCAGAGTCAGAATTCGTCCGCCCGGGCGCCGTCGATCGAACAGATGTGCAGGGTCTATTTCAGTGCCATAGCGCTGCGCAATATGTTCCGCGTTAGCGTCATAATCGTGGATTCCTATGATATCCGTCGCCGTGCTCTCCCAACCATCGTTTCCGATAACGGGGCGTGTGCCGTCCAGGGTTTTGGTTAGATGATAAAGCGCCTCGACTGCATGGCGATGCTGATTTACCGACGGCAACTCAGGCACACCCCATGACTCATTGAAAGGCACCCACACGATAACGCATGGATGACTGTAATCCCGCTCGATTGCTTCGGTCCACTCCTGCACGGTCCGTTTTATTGCGGTGCGTGTGAAGCGATATGCTGAAGGCATTTCCTCCCACACGAGTAGGCCCAGTCTGTCAGCCCAATACAGATAACGCGGGTTTTCAATCTTCTGGTGCTTGCGTACGCCGTTGAAGCCCATAGCTTTGGCGAGCCGCACGTCCTTACGCAATGCATCATCATTTGGCGCCGCGAGCAGCGTGTCGGCCCAGTAGCCCTGGTCGAGCACCAGTCGCAAAACATACGGACGCCCGTTCAGCATGAAGCGATCGCGAGATATCGTCACCGATCGTAGCGCCGTATACGAGCGAATTTCATCGATAACCGCGTTACCGCGTCTAAGTCTTATTTCCGCGTCCAGGAGCGTGGGCCGTTCAGGGCTCCATAACAGCTCGTTTCGATAATCATCGATGCCCGGATCGGAAAGGATAATTCGCCGATCGACTTCGCTACCTACAACGCCATACCTGTCGTGCGCGAGCATGCGCCCCTCATGGCACAACAAGACCTCCAGCGTGAGGTCGTCAGAGAGTGCACCGCCGATGCGCGCTTCGAACGTAAACGCAAAGCCTTCGACGTGAGGCGTCCAGCGAATTTTCTGAACGTACGTGTCCGCTACACGCTCGAGCCAGACGGTCTGCCAAATGCCGCTGGTGCGCGGGTACCAGATCGCGTGCGGCTCCAGTTGCCAATCCTGCTTTCCCCGCGGCTTGGTAAGGTCATGCGGGTCGTCCTCGACAGCGACGGTGACAGTCTGGCGGCCGTTCGCGTTAAGCACGTCGGTGATATCCGCCGAAAACGGCGTGTGGCCGCCTTCATGCCTTACGGCTAGCCGTCCGTTGACCCAAACCTTCGCGGCGTAGTCGACGGCACCGAAATGCAGAATGATTCGACCATTGCGGACAGGGCGAGCCTCAAAATCTCGCTCATACCAATAAGCGGAATGAAACCCTCGATCGCTAATTCCGCTTGCCTTGGATTCGGGAGGAAAAGGCACCTTGATCGTTAAGGGCCACTCCCGAATATCCGATGGCTGTTTAAAACGCTGTTCGTCATCGAACAGAAAGCGCCAAGGGCCGTCGAGGCTGAGCCAATCCTGGCGTACTAGCAGCGGGCGTGGATATGCGGCATCGTCGATAGACACGACGGTAATATCTTATTGGAAGTTCGCGAAGGAGCAATAGGCGTGCCTCGGGAGGCGGCTTTCTAGCCTTCGAGTGTCCAGGCGGGTATGTGGCTTGCTCTTACCGGTAACCATGACTAAACCAAGACACTCTACAGATCTCCTTGTCCTCTCACACCTCCGCTGGGATTTCGTATTCCAGAGACCGCAACACCTGTTGACACGGTGCGCGCGATACCGGCGCGTGTATTTTATGGAGGAACCGCATTTCGAAGACGGAATACGCCCAAGTCTGCAAGTAAGCAAGCGCGACGAGCAGCTATATGTTGTCGTGCCGTATCTCCCTCGCGGTCTCAGCGCAAGCGATGTGGACACACATCTGAAGCGGCTCACTGACGATCTCATCGAAAAGCGCATCGCGGGCCCCTATATTCTCTGGTATTACACGCCCATGGCACTTCGATTCAGTCGCCACCTGAAGCCTTTGACGGTGGTCTACGATTGCATGGACGAATTATCGAATTTCAAGTGCGCCCCCCCAGAGCTGTGCATGCTGGAAGATGAGCTATTTCGCCTCGCGGATGTCGTCTTTACCGGCGGGCCCAGTCTATACGAATACAAGCGCAACAAGCACAAGAACATTCATCCATTCCCAAGCAGCGTCGATGTGCCCCACTTCCGGAAAGCGCGCACTGAACAAGCGGATCCGCACGATCAGGCCGTGATTTCACTGCCACGAATCGGTTTTACGGGTGTGATCGACGAGCGTTTCGACATTGACCTGATCAGGGGTATTGCGCAGCGCCGCCCCGACTGGCAACTCGTAATGATCGGGCCTGTCGTCAAGATAGACCCGACTTCGCTGCCGCGCGCCTCCAACATTCATTATCTAGGTGCCAAGTCTTACGAGGAGCTCCCGAGCTATCTCGCAGGCTGGGACGCTGCAATTCTTCCCTTCGCGCGCAATGATGCAACGCGCTTCATCAGTCCCACGAAGACGCCTGAGTATCTGGCGGCCGGGCGGCGTGTGGTATCTACTTCGATCAGGGACGTTGCAGGTGTGTACGGGGATGCAGGCCTTGTCGCGATTGCCGACGAGCCCGACCATTGCGTTTCAGCGATCGAAGCCATGCTCAGGCAGGACTCGTCGGCCCACGCGGAATGGCTTGCTCGCGTGGATGATGTTCTGGCGCGCATGTCGTGGGATGAAACGTTTCGCGGGATGTGGAAATTGGTCGACGCTGCGATTGAACATCAATACGCCCGGCCGAGACCCAAACTACGCACTCGCGTCGTAACTAATGCGACGACATCCGCACCAGGATTAGCGCTCGGCGGTGCTCCCGCGGCTCCTTCGGGTTAAATGCATGACGAGCCTTGAAGTCTGGGGCGGAGTGGAGTGCACGGTCAATCGGGTTGGTGACCGTTACTTTGATCAGCTCGAGCGCAGTGGCCACACGAAGCGCCTTCACGATTTAGATCGGTTTGCTGAAATTGGCATCAAGACGCTGCGCTTTCCCGCCTTATGGGAACGGCTCGCACCGCAACGACCGGACGCGATCGACTGGAGCTGGACAGACATCGCGCTGCGGCGCCTACGTACACTCGGCATACGGCCGATCGTTGGATTCGTTCATCACGGAAGCGGTCCGCGCTACACGAGCCTGATCGACAGCCAATTTGCCGAAAAGCTTGCGGTGTTTGCCCGGGCTTTTGCGGACAGGTATCCATGGGTGGATGCGTATACACCCGTCAACGAGCCGCTCACGACGGCTCGCTTCAGTGGCTTGTACGGTCTCTGGTATCCGAATGCGCGAGATCGCACAACCTTTCTGCAGATACTGCTGAATGAATGCCGCGCCATCACAACTGCGATGCGCGAGGTGCGCAGGGTGAATCCTCATGCCAAACTGGTGCAGACGGAGGATGTTGGTCACATCTACAGCACACCGAAGCTCGCATATCAGGCGCGATTCGAGAACTGTCGGCGCTGGCTAGGCCTTGATTTGCTCGCAGGAATGGTCGATAGCGAACACGAGCTCTACCGGTGGATCCGCAAAGCTGGGATACGCGACGAGCAACTTGATCATTTCCTCGAAGCACCGTGCGCGCCTGACATACTCGGTATCAATCATTACATTACGAGTAACCGTTTCCTCGATGAGCGTCTCGAACGCTACCCCGTGTGCTCCCACGGGGGCAACGAAAAAGAGCGTTACGCTGACGTCGAAGCGGTGCGGGTCGGCGCGGCCTCACTCGTTTCGCCTTATGCCGTGCTCCGCGAAGTGTGGGAGCGATATAAACGTCCGCTTGCCGTCACGGAAGCACACATCGGCTGCACGCGGGATGAGCAAATGCGATGGTTCCTCGAAATTTGGAACTCTGCGAGCACACTCCGCAGCGAAGGCGCCGATATCCGAGCTGTTACCGCATGGAGCCTGCTTGGCGCTTTCGACTGGGACAGCCTAGTGACCGACGACCGTGGACATTACGAGCCAGGCGCTTTTGATCTGCGCGGTCCTGTGCCTCGCCCCACAGCGTTGTCCGGACTGATACGCACACTTGGCGAAGGTCGCCAGCCCGATCACCCTGCCCTTGACTCACCGGGGTGGTGGCATCGCGCAGAGCGAGTTCTGTATTCTGCTGTCGATTGCGTACCGGAGGAGTCGAGTGGCGTCTGTACACCCCGGATCCGCCGCGCGCGTGAGCTCCTCATTACTGGCGCACGCGGCACGCTCGGGCGCGCTTTTGCCAGATTATGCGAACAGCGCGGGCTCGCCTATCGTCTGGTTGATCGCGGCACGCTCGATATCGCCGATGCCGAATCCGTCGACAGCGCGTTAAAGTTATTCAAGCCATGGGCGGTCATCAACGCCGCCGGCTATTGCCGCGTGGATGATGCAGAGCGCGATCGGGAAGCCTGCGTCCGCGATAATGCGCTGGGCCCTACACTCCTCGCCGGAGCATGCGCAAGCGAAGGCCTTCCGCTGGTGACATTTTCAAGTGATCTAGTATTTGATGGCAAAGCGCGTTCTCCGTATTGTGAAAGTGACGGGATTGCGCCCCTGGGTGTTTACGGCTGCAGCAAAGCACAGGCGGAGAAAGATGTGCTCGCCGCACATCCTGGCGCGCTCGTGGTGCGTACCAGCGCCTTTTTCGGACCGTGGGACGAGTACAACTTCCTTACTGCAACACTCCGGCAACTCGCGAAGCAGTCGATAGTGCGTGCGGCCTCTGACATGACGGTATCGCCTACCTATGTGCCAGATCTCGTCAACGCGAGTCTCGATCTCGTGATCGATGGCGCAAGTGGCCTGTGGCATCTTGCCAACCAGGGCGCGACGACATGGGCTGATTTCGCCCGTTATGCTGCAAGCATGAGGGGCTATAACGCTGAGCTCGTGTTGCCTGTCCCCGCTTCCTCGCTGGGCTTTACCGCCCCCCGGCCGGAGTACAGCGCGCTCGGAACTGAGCGCGGCAGCGGTTTGATGCCTCAACTCGAAGCCGCCCTGGAGCGCTATAACGCCGAGTGCCTGGTAGCAGTTTGACATTCGAATTCGGACTGAAGCAATGACGAAGCAGATCGGCATCGCCGGGGCCGGCTTCGCTGGAGCCGTTTTGGCCCGCGAGCTTGCGATTACCGGCAAATACTCAATAGAAGTCTTCGACGAGCGTCCCCATGTAGCGGGGAACTGCCATACATCACGTGATCCTTCATCGGGGATCATGCTGCACCATTACGGTCCACACATCTTCAACACGAGCCGTCAAGACGTGTGGGAGTATGTGAACCAGTACGCGACCTTCGGCGCGTACACCAACCGCGTCAAAGCGATCACAGCGCGGGGCGTTTTCTCGATGCCCATGAACCTGCTCACCATCAACCAGTTCTTCGGTAAAGTCATGAATCCGGCGCAAGCGCAGGAATTTCTCGCGAAAGTAGGCGACAGCTCTATCAAGGAGCCGCACAATTTCGAAGAGCAGGCGCTACGCTTTCTCGGACGTGAGCTCTACGAGAATTTTTTCTATGGTTACACAAAAAAACAATGGGGTGTGGAGCCGCGAGAGCTGCCTGCCTCGATCCTGCAGCGGTTACCCGTACGGTTCAACTACGATGACAATTACTATCAGCAGCGCTATCAGGGCATTCCGATCGAGGGTTATACGGCGATCGTCGAAAAAATCCTGGATCACCCCGCAATCAAAGTGCACGTAGGCCAGCGACTAGAGGCCGCAGACCGAAGTCAGTTCGACCATCTCTTCTGGAGCGGACCGCTCGACTCCTACTTCGAGCACGAACTCGGGCGGCTGCAGTACCGCAGCCTTGTGTTCGAGCGGTTTGACGCGACTGGAGACTACCAGGGCAACGCGGTAATCAATTACTGCCAGGAGAGTGTGCCATGGACGCGAATCGCCGAGCACAAGCACTTCACGCCTTGGGAACTACACGAAAAGACGGTGTGTTACCGCGAATACAGCAAGCTCTCTGAGGACAAGGACATCCCTTATTATCCGTTGCGCCTGGAGCGCGACAAGTCGATGTTGCGGGAGTATATGCATTTCGCTGAAAAAACGTCGCACGTGACGTTCATCGGACGTCTCGGCACCTACCGTTATCTCGACATGCACGTGGTCATTGGCGAATCCCTCGATCTAGCACGGAGCTGTCTCGCGGCTGACATTGCAGACTGGCCTAAATTCAGTGGTAAGCCGCTGAACTGATAGTGGTGGGCAGCAGTTTGCGACCCTAGGTGTCCCCGTAACAAGGTGCTAAAATCTCGCTGGCCCAGCAAACATAATGCATGAGATCGCACATGTGAATGCCGGCGTGTTCTACGCCGAGCCGCGTAGAAAATCTTCGTTGTATCTGTCTGAAATGCCGCTGTAGCTCAGTTGGTAGAGCAGGCGCTTCGTAAGCGTCAGGTCGTCTGTTCGAGTCAGACCAGCGGCACCACTCCACTATTCGAAAGACGTTGATGTGCCGCTATACGGGGCGTGCTCAAGTGTGCTGCGTGAGCATTTTCGCGGAATCTAAGCGCTCAAATGTCGTGTACTGACGCATAACACTCCCCAGCTTTTAGCTTCAGTGGAACCGTGGTCGGTTTTGTCGCTAATGAGCGAAGCCAAATACGTACTCGGGTCAGCTACTTAGGCGAGCGACGCCGCGTGCCGTCGCGGTCAAGCGACATTTGCTTCGCATGATGATCTGTCGAATCTTATGACTCTACCTCTGGAAAACGTTAGCCATAACCCCTTGGCACGGATCTCGCTCACTACCGCCGCGGAACACTAAGCGCGATCTAAACGTGCGGGTGCGATAGTTGGTTTACAGAACGACGGGCCGTTCGGTGGAGAAAGCTCCAGAAATGCCTACCTCATAGTGGTCACAGCGTTGAACGAAACAGCACTCATTAGCAATCACCAATCGGTTTAGGGGGCAAGTTGAACTTCATTCAGCTCTACATCGGATACATCGGCGCGAGCCGCGCATATGGAGTGCATTTCGAGCTGATGGATGTTGCCGTGTTTCTGACGAATCAGGGCATCACTATCTACTGGGGCCATAAGCATCGGTGGTCGCGCAAGTGGCGCATCAAAGCGTCCACACCTGCCATGAGCACGGTAGCCCCAGCCCAACTCAGCAAGAACCGAACACCCCGCCGCGTTGTTGCAGCCGCTTCAGGCGCGTTCGCTGGCGCGGCACAAGCGCTGGCGAATCCGGTCGTTCATATCCCGAGCTACACGCCGGTCATTTCGGTCGTACCCATTACGAGGGTCGATTTGAAAAGCTTTGACAAGCCGCCAGTGATCAACGCGCCGCGGCGTGAGTCGAGATCAGGAGCCGTCGAAAGCTCTGACGCCAGCGAAAAGGTCAGAGCGCCGGCTGTAGCCGTGTAGTATTTCTGCTCTCGCTGGGCACAGTTCGTGCGTCATGCGCGATGTTTGTGTTCAGCAGGGCAGGGACGTGGATAAAAACACGGGACACACCGCGGCGAAATCTCTCGGGTTCTGGCTTATTACTGGGCCGTTGCCCGCCGTGATGCGACAAGCGGCAGATTTCTGATCGGGAGTCCTGCGCGCACGCGCAGCCAAGTTGCCGAATCGTCATTTCGTTTCCTCGCGCGGCTTAAAGTGGTACCGCACGAATAGTCTCGGGCCTGGGCGTTGCGTTCGCCTTCCCAGCCACTTCCTTTCGAATCGCCCAGATCGCTTTTTCGAGATCGTCTTCGGTGTTGAAAAATGACATCGATACCCGTAGAGCGTCATCTTTCACGTTGGTCACGATTCGATAATGCTCGCGCAGCCGCGCCATTACACCGGCTGCGTCAGGTACCAGCACGTTGACGATATGGCCGCGCTCCTCCCACTCGTCGGGTGTCTCCGTCTGGAGGCCTGCTTCTTTGAGCAATGCGAGACAGGCAGTCGACAGTTCATGGATGCGGTTCTCGATATGCTGCAAACCGATCGACTGCAGAAATTCGGCCCCGCGCTGAAGTACTCGCACCCCCAGGAAATTAGGATTGCCGCCTTCAAAGCGATGAGCTACGCGCACATAGTCGAACTGGCTGTTCGCGTACGCCCCGGCCGCAGCTGAATCGGCCGAGACCGGCTGCTTGATGAATGGCGTTTTGAGTTGGTTAACGAGATCTTCTCGGCAATAAACGATGCCGCTACCCGTCAGTCCGAAAAGTCCTTTGTGACCGCCGATCGCGACGATGTCAGCGCCAAGCTCGGACAACGGCCTCGCGATAATGCCAGCGGCCTGAACACCGTCGACGACAAGCCTCACGTCGGATTCGCGGCACATCTTGCCGAGCTCGGGTAGATCGACGCGAAACCCGTTTCCGTACGTGATATATGCAGTCGACACGACACGCGTGCGTGCATCGATTTTTTCACGGAATGCATCGAGAGTGAGGCGGCCGTGGCGGTGCTTCGCAAAGCGGATCTCCACGCCCTTAGCCTCCCAATGTTTCCATACCCAAACGTTTGCAAGGTGCTCCATGTCGGTGAGCACGATGTTGTCCCCGGGCCTGAGATCGAAGCCATGTGCCGCGATGTTGAGGCCCTCCGTCGTATTCTTCGTGAAGGCAATTTCGGAAGGTTTCGCGCCCAGTAGCCGGGCGAGGGCCGAACGGGCGTCAGCGGTGTTGAGCGCGGACCACGCGTCCGCTCCTGCGTTCTCGTATACGTCTTTCGTATAGTCGCTCAGCGCCTGCTCCTGGCACCGTGGCGGAACAGTCTTGCGCGCGACATCGAGATAGTTCCAGTGCTGTAGCGTTGGAAATTGGCCGCGCAGTGCGGACCAGTCCGGTGTTGTTGCAGACATCCTGAGGACCTCCGTCAGTATTGTTGAGGCGAAGTAGAGCTAGGAGTGCTCCGACGAGCGCGGCGTTTGACTTCTACAACACCCCTGAAATGCCACCGTCGAGGTTGATACTGCTGCCGGTGACGTAGCTCGCCGCGTCAGATACGAGGAAGGCGATGACGTTCGCGACTTCTTCCGCTTCTCCGACACGCTTCATGGGAATGTCTTTCGCCATGCGCGAGTAGTACTCGTCAGCGCTGATGCCATCCTTTTTGTAGCGGCGCTCATGCTGCCCTGATTTGATCTTACCGATGCACACCGTATTGACGAGAATATTGTCGACTGCAAACTCTTTGGACAGCGCTTTAGTGATGGCGAGTCCTGCGGCGCGGGAAACGCTCGTCGGCATCGATTGGGCACCCGGCTGCTTCGCGCTAGATATCGTTATATTGATGATGCGCCCGCCGCCCTGTTTTTTCATGTGAGGAACCGCGAGGCGTGTGCAGCGGATCGCGCCGAATACCTTGAGCTCGAGATCAGAGCTCCACATGTCGTCGCTGACTTCGAGGAAAGCGCCACGCATCGATGTGCCGGCATTGTTGACGAGAATATCCACGCGGCCGAAGCGATCGACAACCGCTTTCATGAAGCGCTCGATATCGGCCGCTTTGCTCATGTCAGCGGCCATGGCAACCGTCTGCACACCGAATTTTTGTATTTCCGCACCAACATCGTCCACCAACTCCTTGCGGCGGGCACATATGGCGACGTGTGCGCCTTCCTGCGCGAGGCGCAAGGCGGTCGCCTTTCCGATACCTTCGGTTCCGCCCGTCACAATGGCTACTTTACCTTTCAGTCCGAGTTCCACTTCACTCTCCTTGTTCGGGTTTGTACATGCCGGATATCGTGATTCAGTTTTTGACGCCGCAGCCGATTCCGTCGCGCTCCCGCTGCTCGTTACAATCTGGTCAGACACATTGTGGTCTTCCGGGTACCACACATCACAGTGTCTCGATACCGGCGCAGGGCATACGTATTGCTGAACGCTTAGCCGGTAGAGCGGACTTGCAAGTACGACGCATCTCTTGCCGACTCGCGATGTTCCTGGATTGTGCGGCGGACCGGCGGGTAAGCTCACCTATTGTAACGCCAGCGCAAGCGTACCCGAGCCGTTACGGATTGAGGCACTTCTCTACGCTCCGGACTGCTTCGCCTTACACCCCCGATGGAATAGTCTTACCATGTGTTGCTGTTTCTTAGGTGCTGCGAGGCTGCTGGGCACCTACGCCGTGGCCCTTCCCGGAGAGTAATCATGACTGTGACCGCCTTGAAACTGATGTCCGAGATTCGCCGTGCCGCTCAGCGCGTGCTGATCGTCGGAACTGCCGCCACGTTTCTGGCATGCGTCTCTGCGTTTGGAGCGCAGACCGGCCCGCGGGCATCGGGTCAGCGCGAGCTCACAGTCGATTCGCTTTCCGTAGTGAAAGTCAAAACTCAGGCCGTGCGCGACGCCCGCAGCGCCGCCTCCCTCGGCACCGAGCGTGAAGGCACGGGGATCGTCATCGACACCAACGGACTCGTGCTCACCATAGGCTATCTGATTACCGAAGCCGAAAAGGTGGAGCTCTCTACCGCCGACGGTAAAGTCTTCCCCGCCACCGTCCTCGGATACGACAACACAACCGGAATGGGGCTGTTGAAAGCGTTGACGCCGCTTCCCGTGCGGCCGGTCGATTTTGGCGAGTCGGCAAAGATCGCCGAGCGCGAGCTCGTGCTGATCGTCGGATTCGACGGCGTTGCGCCCGCTTATATCGTTTCCAAGCGCCCCTTCGTAGGCTATTGGGAATATCTGCTCGACGAAGCGATCTATACCGCGCCAGCCACGGTGAACTGGCAGGGCGCTGCGCTGCTCTCGCGCGAAGGCAAGCTGCTCGGCATCGGCTCTCTCGCTGTCGGAGATGCGCTCGGCACTCGGGCAAACATCGCCGGCAACATGTTCGTCCCCATCGATGTGGTGAAACCCGTGGTCGGAGACATGATTGCTAACGGCAAGTCGACTGCGAAACCGCGGCCTTGGCTGGGCGTGAACACGCAGGAAGTGCAGGGCAACCTCATCGTCACGCGCGTTTCGCCGGAAAGTCCGGCGGAAGACGCGGGTCTGCAGACAGGCGATGTCATCGTCGGCATCGGTGGTAAACGTGTGCAGGGCCAGAAGGATTTCTATACGAAGCTGTGGGCGACCGGTAATGCGGGCGTTGACGTTCCGCTCGAAGTGCTGAAGGGCAACCAGGTGCAGAGTTACACGGTCAAGTCGAGAGACCGCGATAGCTACTTCCGGCCGATGCCGGTTTACTGATTTCCCGCAGTTCCCAGCGAGTCTTCCAACGCAGTCATGTCCTTTGCGGCGTCCATCGCCATGATTTCTTGCGCGAGCAGCGACGCTTTAGACCCGGATATTCCCGCGTAGCTCACGTTCGCCTTGAACTTTGCGAACAGCTCATCATCGCTCAGGGGTTCGTCGGGATGGCCCTTCGCGTTCGCCTGCCGCACTTCACGCATCCCGAAATGCCCGAAAGCGCGTATCGTGCAGCCGCCCACATCGCGCTGCGCTGCTGTGGCATCGGCACGGCAGGTGATTTTCTCGATCCACGCACGTACGTTCGGTGATGGCGGGATGTCCTGCGCCAGCTGTAGCGGCGTGAGCTCACCGTACGCCAGCGCCACAGCGACTGTCCAGTAGATGCTGAACTGCGCGGCGACGCGGGAGGCCGGCGTGCGTCGCTCAGGCACATCGCGGCCAACGACATCATGTGCCTGAGGCCCGACGAGGAGCTCTACCCGTTCGATCCGGGCAGCGTTGGCGCCGAGCTGCGCGCGAAGCTCGAGTGCAGCGCTGATCGCCGGATGCGTCAGGCGACACGTGGGGTAGGGCTTGAACGAGAGCCGATCGATTTCGTACGCGTCGCCGAGGTCTTGCGTCGCGCGCGCCGGGTCGAAGCGGCCGTGCAGATAGACGCGGCTCAGACCGTCTTCACCGGTCAGGGGTTGCTTCACGCCATCGAGACCGCGGCTTGCCATGAGCGCTGCGAGTATCGCATTTGAGGCGGCGAAACCGGGCTGGACGTGCTTCGTCGGTGCACCTTCGCGGGTCGACTGGTGATTGCCGCTCGCCAGGCAGTAGACGATGCCGAAGGCGTTACGCAACACTTCCGGCCGATGATCGATGATGCGTGCTGCGGCGAGCGTCGCTCCGAAGTGGCCGAGAAGCGCGGTGTAGATCCATCCGCCTTCAACGAGGTTCAATCGGGTCGCGACGCCGAGCCTGCACGTGAGCTCGATTCCAAGCAATATCGCTTCGCAGAATTCAGCGCCGGACAACGCGCCCCGCATGCCTGCAGCCGCCAGCGCAGCCGGTATCGCTGCAGAACCCGCGTGGAGGACTGCTTCATCGTGCGTGTCGTCAAACTCGAGCACGTGTCCGAAATAGCCATTACAGAGCGCTGCCGTGTGTGCCGGGACGCGGGGTCCGCCGATCACGCGCGCATCAGGCCGGCCTCCACAATCGATGAGAACCTGCAGCCACGGTGGCATGCCTGCTGCCGCGCGGCCGGCTATCGCTGCCCCGATGTAGTCGAGAAGCTCCCGTTTCACCATGGCGCGGGTCCCGTCAGGCAATTCGCTCCAGCGCCAGCGTTGCGAGTGCGCGATGAAAGCGTCGAGCACGTGCTCGCGCGCGGCGGTGACCTCACTTACGCTCACGCGCGCCCGCCTTTCGCAAACCGTTCGAGCCCGGCCTGACGCTCGGGCGAGGCAGTGGCGATTTGCAGCAGCCGGTCTTCGAACTCGACGCCCATTGCGAGCGGCGTCGACAGCGCATGACGCAGCGCTTCCTTAGCTGCGGCAACGGCTGCCACGGGACGCGCGGCGAGCTGCGATGCCACTTCGAGCGCACGCTCGAGGACCCGCTCCTGCGGCACGCAATGAGTAGCCAGACCAAGGGTCACCACCTCGGCCGCGCTCAAGCGCGCACTGCTCAACGCAAGCCAGCGCGCACGCACCGGGCCCACCAGCCTCGGCAGCAACTGGGTGCCCCAGCCGCCGGGTATGCCGCCCCATTCGATTTCGGGCAGCCAGAACTGCGCGCTCTCGCTGACGATGACAGCATCGGCGAGCATCAGGAGCTCGAAACCGCCACCGGCCGCATGTCCATTCGCGGCGATGATCAGCGGCTTGGGCAGCATCCAAAGCTCGTTCCAGAACTTGAGCAATGGGCGGCGTAGTTCCCAGTCCTTGCCCGGATTCGCACGGCGTTCCTTCAGATCGGCGCCGGCACAGAACACTTTGTTGCCGCTTCCCGTGAGCAGCATCGCCCGCACCGCGCTCTCGCGGCTTACGATCGCGAGCGCATCGCTCAGCTCTTCAACGGTAGCTTTATTCAGCGCGTTCGCGGCATTCGGACGCTGCAGCGTGATCAGAGCGACATCGCCGCGGCGCTCGGCGCTGATGTTGCTGTAGCTAGGCCAGAGCTCGTCCAAGAGTGTTCTCCGTTTGCGTAGCGCCAGCGCTGATTACAGCTTGCTCAAGCCGAACACGCCGGTATTCAGATCCATGCGCTTGACGAGGTGCTCACCTACGAAGTTGCGCAAAGTCTCCGTGGTGCCGCCGCCGAGACTGCCAAAGCGTGCGCCGCGGAACAGGCGCGACACCGCGAATTCATCACAGAATCCGTAGCCGCCGTGTACCTGGACGGCTTCGCTCGTCACGCGGATTGCCATTTCATTGCAGTATATTTTTGCCATGGCCGCCATCGCGCGGTCCGGGAACGGATTGCCGCTTACTGCTGCGCGATATAGCAGACCGCGCGCAGCTTCGACCTCGATGTACATGTCGGCACCTTTCCAGCGCATGCCCTGGAAGTCGCCTATCGGTTGGCCAAATGCCTTGCGCTCACGCATGTATTTCACCGCCTCTTCCAGAGCACCTTCTGCGCAGCCAAGGCACACTGAAGCATTCAGGCAACGTTGCGTATTGAATGCATTGAGCAGCGTTTTCATGCTGTTTTCGCGCAGGATCAGGTGATCCAGAGGCACTTCGCACTCGTCGAAAACGACGTCGCACAGATATTCGCCGCCCATCGTGTGGTAACTCGGCTTCGCAGTGAGGCCCTTCGTTCCCTGCGGCACGAGCACGCAACCGATGCCAGCCGCACCGGGCACGCTGTTGATGCGCGTAAATACGATGAGCACATCAGCAATATCGGCACGGCTGATCAGCGTCTTCGCACCCTTGACGATCACGCGGTCGCCCTTCACCTGAGAATTGGTCTTGTAGTTGGGCACATCGGTGCCCGCATCGGGCTCCGTGAGGCATATGGCGAGCACGCCGCTTCCGTCAGCAACTCTGGGCAGGTACTTGCGCTTCAGCGCTTCGGGCGCGTAGTTCGCGATGATGCGCGGCTGCACGCCAATCTCGCCGAGTACGGCGAGCGCAGTCGCGTAGCACGCCTTGCTGATCTCCTCGAGCACGAGCACGGTGTCGAGAACGCTCGCGTCCATTCCACCGTATTCCTGCGGCACGGCCATGCCGAGGACGCCGATTTCGCCGAGACTTTTCATGTTCTCCCACGGAAAGTCTCCGTTAAGCCATTTGATGGCGTTCGGCGCGAGCTGCTTGTGACGGAGCTTGCGCACCGTTTCGACCATCTCGCGCTGCTCTGCGGTGATACTGAAATCCATGTCCTGCTCCTGTCTGATTTTGAGGGAGGCGCTACTCGGCGCGAATTCCCGCCTGTTTAGCGATGCGGCTCCATTTGGCGATGTCGTTCGCGATCGTCTTGCCGAACGCATCCGGCGTATCGATGACGGGCTCGGCGGCTTCGGCGGTGAGACGCTTCGCGGTATCCGGATCGCGCAATATGGCGGCGATTTCGCCGTTGAGCTTGGTCACGACCGGAGCGGGTATTCCCGTGGGCCCCAGCACACCCCACCAGATGCTGCCATCGTAACCGGGGACACCGCCTTCGGAGATCGTCGGCACGTCCGGAAGTATGGAGGACCGTTTCGCCGATCCCACGCCGAGCGGCTTCAACTTGCCCGAGCGCACGTGCGGCAGCGCCTGAATGAGTGTGCCGAAGAGCACTTCCACCTGGCCTGACATGACGTCCACCATCGCGGGACCGCCGCCCTTGTAAGGAACGTGCACGAGCTTGACGCCGGCCATCGTATTGAACAACTCGCCGCCGAAATGGTTGAAGCCGCCGACACCGGACGATGCATAGTGCAATTCGCCAGGCTTCGACTTCGCGAGTCCGATGAGCTCCTTGAGCGACTTGACCGGAAGGCTCGGAGTCGCCGCGAGCACATTCGCGCCGGCGCCGATGAACGAAATAGGCATGAGCGACTTGAGCGAATCGTATGGCAGTTTGTGTATCGCAGGATTCATCGAATACGTCGTCGATACGATCAGCAGTGTGTGTCCGTCCGGCACGGAACGTGCGGCGATCTCCGTGCCGATGATGCCGTCCGCACCTCCGCGGTTATCGACGATCACCTGCTGCCCGAGACGTTCAGTCATTTTCTGCGCGATGAAGCGCCCGAGGATGTCGTTACTGCCGCCGGGTGGAAACGGCACGATCATGCGTATCGGTTTCGATGGAAAGTTGCGCGTGGCGTCCGCACCCTGACCGGTCGCGCTTGAAGCGTAGCCCACAATGCAAAGCGCAACCGCAGCGACTTGAAATGAGTTCATGAGACCTGCTCGTCGTACAGCTTTCATCGATGCTCCTCGGTGCGAGCCCGCTGTGGGCGGGTCTTCTGCGGCGCGTGAGCGCTTATCAATGCCAGTAGGGCGCGAAGCCGTTGTTCCTGTCTTCCGCATCGAGCAGCCGCCGCATCGCGTGCCACTCGAGCTCGCCATAAGGTCGGCGCGTCCCGGGCTGGTACATGTTCGCAGTGTGATTGAGAACTTCCTGCGGCGGCAGCGCAAGCTCGGTGCGCGCGGCCATTGCATCGACTTGTCCTCTGCACGCCAGCTCGAGGTTGTACATCGTGTTGAACGCCTGGGCGACACTCGGCCCGCACGTGAGAACACCATGGTTGCGCAGGATCATCGCATTGTGCTCACCCAAGTCGCGCACGAGTCGCTCGCGCTCATCGAGATCGACGGCGGGGCCTTCGTAGTCGTGATAACCAATGTGACCGACGAAGCGCATCGACGTCTGGCTCATCGGCAGCAGTCCGCACTTCATCACCGATACCGCAACGCCGGCGCGGGTGTGGCTGTGAATGATCGCGTTGGTGTCCGGCCGCGCTTTGTGAATCGCGCCGTGGATCACGTATCCCGACTTGTTGATACCGTAGTCGGTCGTCGGTTTCCAGATGATCTCGCCTTCGACGTCGATCTTGACCAGGCTCGATGCAGTGATTTCCTTGTAGAGCATGCCGTACAAATTGATCAGGAGGTGCTCGGTGCCCGGAATGCGCAGCGTGATGTGGTTATAAATCAAGTCGGTCATGCCGAACTTGTCCATCAGCCGGTAGCACGCGGCGAGATCGACTCGCGCCTGCCATTCCTCGGCGCTCACTTTGTCGTGGACGCT
The DNA here is from genome assembly GCA_028291945.1 of Betaproteobacteria bacterium. Classification (GTDB taxonomy): domain Bacteria; phylum Pseudomonadota; class Gammaproteobacteria; order Burkholderiales; family SG8-41; genus JAQGMV01. Next base: position 21,204 of record JAQGNH010000158.1, on the reverse strand, counting down.
GTCGAATTGCGTCGAATAGTTAAGAGGCATGGTTTCGTCGGAAGCGGTGGATTAGGGCGAAACCGGAGACCCACAGACGGGTCTGCGCGGGCGAGTACTGCGCGTAAGTATAGGGCGCGCCGCGTGATAGCGGCAAATTGAAGTCCACAATTTGACGCTCGTGTGCGCCACCCTTAGACTGCCTGCCTCCTGATTCATGCAGCGGCGATAGCCGCATAAACGGGGCGGTTGCGCCCGCAGCGGAGCGAAGGAGCGGCGTAGTTTTTGGGGGCAGCAATGGACCAAGCACAAGCAAGCGTCATCGGACAGGAACACTGGACCCACAAGGGGGACGTCAGGCTTTTCATGTGGGAGAAATACGTTGGCAATCCCGACAGCAATCGGCCCACGGTGCTATTCGTACATGGGTCGTCGATGGCTTCGCAGCCGACGTTCGATCTGAAAGTTCCGGGACGGCCTGATTCATCGGCGATGGACTGGTTCGCGCAACGCGGATTCAGCACGTGGTGCGTGGACATGGAAGGCTACGGCCGTTCAGACAAGAAGCGCGATATCAACTTCGATATCGCGAACGGAGTGGACGATCTTGTCGCGGCGAGCGACTACATCATGAAGACCCGTGGCGTGAAGAAGTTTTTCGTCTACGGGATTTCCTCCGGTGCATTGCGTGCAGCGCTTTTCTCACAGCATAAGCCCGATCGTGTAGCGCGGCTTGCACTCGACGCATTCGTGTGGACCGGCGACGGCAGCCCGACGCTTGCGGAACGCGCTAAGAGACTACCCGAGTTCAAGAAGGTGAACCGCCGCCCGATCGACCGTGCCTTCGTTCACTCGATATTCAACCGCGACCATCCCGGTTGTGCCGAAGAGAAAGTCATCGAAGCTTTTGCAGACGCGATACTTGCGCTTGACGATTCCGTTCCGACGGGGACTTACGTCGATATGTGTTCGAAGCTGCCTGTAGTGGATCCCGCGAAGATCGGGGCGGCCACGATCATCATGCGTGGTGAGTTCGACGGCATTGCGGGCTTTAACGATCTTCTCGAGTTCTTCAAGCGACTGCCCAATACCGACAAGCAATTCACCGTGATGGCCGGCATTTCGCATGCGAGCTTTCAGCAGATCAACTACTTGACGGCGTATCACGTCCTGCATTCATTCTTTTCGCAGCCGGAGCCGATCTACCGCGGTTGACCCGAGACGGGGGAACGCACATAGGGGTCATCGCGTCTTAAGCGTGACGGGACAATTGGGTTCCCGATGGCGTATCGTGTCGAAAGCGCGGTCCGTTAAGCAACCGAGGAGGATTCGGATGTCACACAGCTCGATTCGAGGTGTTGCCGTTGCGGTTGCGATCGGTGCTGCGCTTGCAGCGGGGCATGCCGGCGCGCAGGCCTGGCCGACCAAGACCGTACGTATCGTCGTGCCTTTTGGCCCGGGTGGCGGCACCGACATACAGGGCCGGTTGCTCGGCAAGAAATTCACTGAAAGCATGGGCCAGACGTTCGTCGTCGACAATCGCGCAGGTGCAGCCGGGCTGATCGGCGCAGAGATCGTGGCCAAGTCCCCGGCCGACGGCTACAACATTCTGTTCACCACGGCATCGCTTGCCGTCAACGTGAGCCTGTACAAGAAAGGGCCGATCGATCCAGTCAAGGATCTCACGCCCGTGAGCTGGATCTCATCGGTGCCGCTCGTGCTCGTCGTGCATCCAAGCGTGCCTGTGAAGACGGTTAAGGAGCTGGTCGCGCTCGCGAAGAAGCGCGCAGGCAGAATGAACGTAGCTTCAAATGGGAGCGGGACGACCAGTCATTTGTCGATCGAGATGCTGAAGCAGATGGCAGGCGTCGATGTGACCCATATACCGTACAAGGGCGGCGGCCCCGCGATGACTGCGATGCTCACCGGCGAAGTCGATTTCACGTTCGCCACGGCGCTCGCCGCGCAGCCTCACATCAAAGGCGGAAAAGTAAAACCGCTCGCCGTCACGACGGCAAAGCGCTCGAGCACGTTCCCCGATCTGCCGACGATGGACTCGATCTATCCCGGGTTCGAATCGGACAACTGGTACGCGATGTTCTTGCCCGCGGGCGCGCCGAAAGAAGTCGTGTCGAAGTTGAATTCGGAGATCGTGAAAGCGCTCAAGTCGCCGGACGTGCGCGATTTCATCACGAAGGAAGGCGGCGATCCCGTTGGCAGCTCGCCTGATGAGCTCGCGAAGTATTTCAAACGGGAGGTCGACAAGTACGCGAAAGTGATCAAGGCTGGAAATATCACGGCTGAATAAGGGCTGCGGGGTGCGGCGGCGTAATGGAGGACACCGAACGATGAGAGGTGTGGGATATGCGAATCGCCTGTGCGATTCTGATGATGGCGCTATCGGTTGGAGTGCCCGCCGCCGACGGTGGGTATCCGTCGAAACCCGTTCGTCTCGTCGTCCCTTATGCCGCGGGCGGCTCGACCGACACCGTCGCGCGCATCATAGAGCAACAGCTCGGCGAGCGTATCGGACAGCAAGTCGTAATCGATAACCGCACGGGGGCGGGCACGATCATCGGAACGGAGATCGTGGCTCACGCAGTGCCCGACGGTTACACCCTGCTGATGGCAACGCCTCCGCTCGCGGTGAATCCTGCGCTTTACGACAAAGTCCCGTACGATCTGGAGCGTGACTTCGCAGCGGTGACCAATATCGCTGGATCGAGCAATCTTCTCGTGGTTCATCCCAGCGTGGTGGCTCAATCGGTAAAGGATCTCGTCGCGCTGCTCAAAAGCAATCCTGGAAAGTACAACTACGGCTCGAGTGGTGTCGGTGGCGCAGGGCATCTCGCGATGGCGCTGTTCACGACTATGGCCGGGGTCGAGGCTCTTCACGTACCGTACAAAGGTGGAGCACCTGCCGTCATCGACCTCGTTGCAGGCCGACTTCATATGATGATGGCGAACCTGACGACCGCCCAGCCGCACATCCGCGCGGGACGGCTACGCGGCCTGGGTGTGGGCACGAAGATGCGCACGCCCCTCTTTCCGGAGATGCCGACGATCGCCGAAGCCGGCGTGCCGGGCTATGAAGCGAACAACTGGAACGGGATCGTCGTGCCGCGCAAAACTGCGCGCGCGATCGTCGAGCGCTTGCACCGGGAGATCATTGCGGTGCTCAGCGATGGCTCGACCAGGAAACGATTTTCAGCCCAGGGTCTCGAGCCGATCGGGGACAGCCCGACGCAGTTTGCCGTGTATCTCAAAAGCGAGGCAGTGAAGTGGGGTAAGCTCGTCAAGAGCGCAGGCATCAAGCCAGAGTGACACGACCAAAAGCATGGATGAAGCACGCGCAGTCGAAGGGTATCGTGTAACGTGCCCATAGACTCCGACATCTCTGGGATCGCCCACGTGATCCAGCTGGCGATCGCTCCGGTATTTTTGCTCACGGGTATCGCAGGGCTGCTCGGTGTCATGGCGAACCGGCTCGCGCGCGTTATCGATCGGGCACGTAATATCGAAGAGAAGCTCGATCAATTGGACGGCGAGGCGGCAGCGCGGGCGCAGGTGCTGCTCGCCTCGCTTACGGAGCGCGCACGTCTCGCCAGCTGGGCGATCAATTTCTGCACGGCTGCCGCTCTGCTGATCTGCACGGACATCGCCACGTTGTTCATCGACGCGTTCGTTGGAACGCAATTGCGGTGGCTGGTGGGCGCTCTCTTCATACTTACGATGCTTGCGCTGATATGCGGCCTCATCACATTTCTGCGCGAGGTTTACCTTGCGACGCACACGTTGAGCATAGGTAAACGCGTTGTTAAATGAGCCGTAAACCCAATGATGAATGATGAATAGGGTTTTTTTGGTTCTCCTCGCGGCAGTTCCGACTCAGGATTGGGAGGAGTTCGCTCGCGGGCTTATGAAATGTTGGCTGTGCTTTATCATTCCGTATTCATCATTCCGCATTCATCATTAAGGTAAAACATGCCTTCCTGGTTATGGCCCGCAGTAAAGTTGATCCTGCCGCACGTCGGCAACATCGTCGCGGCGGCCAAGCCGGCGTTCACGAAGCTCCGGAACGGGGATCCGGCAGAGCAGGACAGAGTCGTCGAACAACAGATTGCGGAGCTTCAGGCGGCCGCCTCCCAAAATGCGATGCACATCAAGGAACTCGCAGAACAGCTGCGTTTGACCGTCGCTGCACTGGAGAAAGGTGCAGCCGAGACTGAGGCACGCATCAGGCGCGCGAACACCTATGCACTCGCCGCGGCGCTGCTGTCGCTCGCAGCACTCGCTATCGCTTTTTTCGACCTTTTGCGCTAACCCGGCGCACGCGCGCCGCGTATGCCTGTCCGGCGCTGCGCGCCCCGAGCACGCGCGCTGCTTTGCGCACTGCAGTGTCTTCCACCCAGATGATCGCGCCCCAGCGTCTTTCGCCTGCACTCATCGAGTCTATACCGGTCACGTTGATTTCTTTGTCGCCCAGTTTCTTGAGGTGCTCGCTGAGTGCCCCGGGACGGTCACGGCCCTGGATAATGAAGCCGGTTTTCTCAGGCGTGAAACTGAGGCCCGCTTTTTTCACGGCAGCCTTGAAGCGACGGGTGTCCGTCGGAACAACGTCTATTTGCGCGCGTCGTCCTCGCGGCACGCCGATGCACGCGAGCAGGTCTATGCCGGAGCTGACGAGAGTCGAAAGGACACCGAATGCTTTGGCGGGCGTGTTCGGGACCTGGATCGAAAAATAATCGACTTTGCGAACGGTGTCTGCCATGGGACCTCCCGCAGCCTATAAGGTGAACCGCAAAGAACCAAGCAATGCGCCCGGCAGGTGAGAGCTGGCCGTCGATCGCTCGTCGTACGTCGACGTGCTCAGCAGCATCTCACGTTCGCGCGTGAAATCGAACAGGTTTTCACCCAGGATTCGGTAGAGCGTGTCGTCGAAGCGCAGCGGATTCACCGGCGCCACGATTCGTCCATTTTCAACCCAGAACGTTGCAAAGCGCGTCATGCCCGTCATGCGGCCGGCGGGTCGGTCCGAGAAATTGAGGTACCAGAGATTCCCGACGTAGAGGCCGCTGCCAAGCGTTGCGAGCACCTCATCCACGGGCAGGTCGCCTGGTGCGAGATCGAGCGATTCCGGACTCTCCCGCGAGTTCGCGCCATTGGTATCGAGCCCATATTCCTTTGCTGATCGCGGTGATACAAGCCTGCCCGCGAGCTCACCGTTTGCGATCAGCTTTACCTGGCCCGGTCTCACGAAGCCGTCCTGCTGAAAACCAGGCGCCACGCCATCCTGGATATTTTCGCTAAGCGTCACTTTAGGCGACAAATGTTCGCCATGCTCCATCCTGAGCAGCGGGCTTTGCCGTGTCGCAAGCGATCTTGCGGAGAAGGCGTCCCATTGCAGCAGCCCGGTGACTTCCTCCAGCGCGCGCGGCGCGAGGTACACCCGGTAGTCACCGGGCGATATTGTCAGCGGTGGCTCCCGCAGGAGCTCCATTCGGTCCGCCGAGCGTCGGAGCTTCGCTTCAAAAGACGCTATGTCCCAGTCGAAACCTGCGAGGCCATCCTTGACTGCCTTGTCGGCACGCAGATGGACACTCCAATCGAAGTTGAAGGTGTCCACCTCGTGCCAGTTCCTCTGGCCGTAGGAGTTGGCGAAGCCGCGATAAATGGTGCCTGCGGCATAGAAGCCGACGAAGTCCAATCCCCGGCCAGCCTCCACGACACGCTGAACGACCTCGTCGGTGTGCGGCAGGTGCCCGCGCCGCTCTACGGAGGTGGAGTTCGGCTTTTCGGCAATCAGAAGCCATGGGTCTTCGGGCAGCTGCGTCAGAACGTCTCGAAGACGTGTCATCGAAACGAGGGCACGTTCGAGGTTGTCTGCGCTGCCGGCGAGCGCGATGACTTCGGATGCCTGGCGCCGTGCGTGGATCAGCCGGATCGTGAGATATCGCTGCTCTACCGTACCCGCCTGACGCACGAGCGCTTTGTTGAAGCGCACGAAATCCGAACGCTCGGCCGAGAGGTAGCACAGCAGGATTTCTTCTTTCTTGAGCTGGCGGCACAGCGCGTCGACCAACTCTAGGAATTGCGCGTTCATGCCCCCTCGCCGCCAAACACCTCGACGTCCGTGAAGAGGCATGCTGGCGCGGCGTGACCTACGTGGATGACCTGATTCGGCTCGCCTTTACCGCAAAACAGCGTGCCATGGACCTCAAACGTATCGCGATTGCCGACCGTTTTCAGGCTGCGCCAGAACTCTGCGGATTTACCGCGATAGTTCGGATTCTTCACCACACTCTTGATCTGACCCTTCTCGATCAGCTCGCCCCATTCGCAGCCGAACTGGAACTTGTTGCGCGAATCGTCGATGGACCAGGATACGTTCGAGCGCATCAGAACGCCGCGCTCGACGGAGCCGATCATCTCGCGGAGCGTACTCGAGCCCGGTTCGATGTTGAGATTGGCCATGCGATCGATCGGAGCACGGTTCCAGCTGCACGCCCGTGAATTCGCAGTCCCCGGCAGGCCCGCGCGCAGCTGCGAGATATGTCCGCCCAGCGCACGCTGCAGTACGCCTGCGCGAATCAACCATGTCTTCTCGGAGCGCGTGCCGTCGTCGTCGTAGTCGAAGCTCGCAAGCTCGTCGGATAGTGTCGGATCATAGGTCACGTCGAGCGCGCTCGAGCCGTACTGATACCGCCCGAACATGTCGGTAGTAACGAAGCTCGTGCCGGCGTAGTTGCGCTCGTCTCCGAGTATGCGGTCGAGCTCGAGGGGATGCCCGATCGACTCGTGTATCTGCAACATCATCTGGTCGGGCATGAGGAGCAGGTCCATGCGTGCGGCCGGGCAGTTGGGCGCGAGGAGTAGTTGCAACGCCTCCACAGCGAGTCGCTTGCCGCAGCCGACGAAGCCGGTGCGGGGGATGCGGTCGAGGCCACCCTGTTGCGCATCCAGAAACGTGCGCGTCTGTGTCTCAGTGCCAGCGTTAGCGGTCACGTGAGCATACGGGACGGTGTACACGAACTGCTGTAAAACGTCGCCGCCGGTGTTTGTCAGATAAAGCTGCTCCACGCGCCGCAGATCGAGTCCTGCATAGCGCTCTACGATACGCTCGTCGATGTTCGCGTTCCGGCACTCATCCGCGAGCAGGTCAAAGAGCTCGCTGCGCGAAAGCGACGTTCCCGGCTGCGGCGTGAGACGTTCGCCGCGCGGCGCCGGCATCGTTTCCGGTGTATATCGATGCACGCTCAAGGTGCGGGTTGCACGCGCCCACTCTGTCGCGCGGTCGAGCGCCGCTTGCAAACCGGTGGTCGAAAGATCGCTCGTAGCACAGTAGCCGTAGCCCCCTTCGCTGACTGCGACGAGCATTGCTCCACGGTCGGCTTGCAGACGCGGAGGCTCGATCGTGTCCTGGCGAACCGCGAGCTGTTCGCGAGTTTCATCGACGAAACGCAGCGAATAGAACGGTGCGGAGGAGTGGAGGGATTTGAATTTGCGTCGTAGGGTGTCTTGCATAATGGCTAGCGTGCACAGTTCGGACTGGGCGGGCGCAAGGTATCGCGTGACCGGTGTGAGTACATGACCCTTCGCGGTGTCGATAGTTTCGTATCGCCCGGAATCGCGGTGAATACCTGCCCTTCAATGAGCTGCGGCCCATTCAACATTCTGCACTCCTTGCTGATGGCAGACGCGTATTGTAATGTGCGCTCTCCCATCCAGCGGTCGCCCCGTGTAGCGGAACAGCGGTCCGCCGTAAATGTGCACGCGTCGATTCCTATGAAAAAACCTCTCGAGGTACTGAAGATCTATCAGCAGCACGACTATACGCTGCATGGCGCCTTCGAAAGCCGCGCGAAGCGGGACCCGCGGCGGCCATTCATATTTTTCAACGAGCGCACATGGAGCTGGCAGGCATTCGACGAGAACGTGCGCAAGACGGCTTCTCTGCTTCTCGACAGAGGCATCGCGAAGGGCGATCGCGTGGCTATCACAGGGCGCAACAGCGACGGGCACGTGCTTATGCTGTTCGCGCTGGCGAGGATCGGCGCGATCATGGTGCCGATCAACCCGGAATTTGGTGTGCAGGAAGCGCGCTACGTGCTTCACCACGCCGAAGTGAGCGGCGTGGTCGCGAGCACCGATACGCTTGCGGTCGCGCGGGACGCGTGTCAGGGCCTCGCTAAAGCGCCCTGGTTTCTGATGCTGGATGCTGCGGCACAGGGCGCGCCTGTACTGCTCGATGCCATCGACAAAACGCGGCAACATGTGCTTCCGGAGGATATCAGCGGAGACGACACTTTCCTCATCGTTTACACGTCGGGCACGACGGGCTTTCCTAAAGGTGCAATGCACAGCCAGCGCAGCTTCGTGACGGGCGGCGAAGCGTTCGTTCAGCGTGTTTATCTGCAGGACGACGACCGGGTGATGATCGTTCTACCCCTGTTCCACATCAATGCCTTGTTCTACTCGGTTGCCGGGACGCTCGCCGCTGGGTGCAGCATGGTGATCGTACCGCGCTTTTCGGCGTCAGCGTTCTGGGAGACGGCGGTCGCGTACGGCGCAACGGAAGTGAACATCATCGAAGCGATCGGCACGATACTGAAGAATCGCCCGCGCAGCGAATTCCGTCCCGAACATCGTCTGCGCGCGGTCTATGGGGTACGGCACAGCATGGAAGCCACTTTCCGGGACGACTTCAGGATTCCGCATCTCATCGGCGGCTACGGCATGACTGAAATACCCGGGGTCACCTGCAATCCGGTCGAGGGCTTGCGCAAGCCGGGCAGCATGGGACCGATCGGGCGTCACCCCGACCCCGCCCGTCTTTGGGCTGAGTGTCGCGTGGTCGACGACGAAGGGCGCGATGTCGGCATCAATTACGAGGGAGAGCTGCTCGTCAGAACGCCGATCATCATGCAGGGGTACTTCCGCGATCCGGAGCAGACCCAGGACGCATTTCAGGACGGATGGTTCAAGACGGGCGATCTCGTGAAACGTGACGAAGACGGGTACTTCTTCTTCGTCTCGCGCAAGAAGGACATCATTCGCCGTCGGGGGGAGAACATCGCAGGCGCCGAGCTTGACCGCGTGATCGGCTCGCACGCTGCAGTCCACGAGGCGGCAGCGATCGCAGTACCGGCTGAGCTGGGCGAAGACGACATTCTCGTAGCGGTGGTATTGAAACCCGGACAGACAGCGAGTGCGCACGAGATCGTGGATTGGTGCCGCCAGAAGCTCGCACCGCAGAAAGTGCCGCGCTATGTGGTCTTCGTCGACGATCTGCCGCACACGCCGACGCACAAGGTGTTGAAGGCGCAGCTCAAGAGGGACCCGACGCTCAAAGAGCGGGCAACTGACCTGCAAGCGCGATCCTGAGGCTGCTTCCCGAGATCCGTGCGCGCATAAAAACGAGGAGATATCCGATGCGATTACCCATGGCGCTGTTCTGCGCACTCTTCAGTATTGCAACTGGCAATGCTCATGCGCAAAGCGCCGCGAGTTTTCCAGGCAAAACGATCCGGCTCGTGATTCCGTACCCGCCGGGCGGCGGGACCGACACCATCGGACGACCGCTTGCTCAACGGCTCGGCGAGAACCTGAAGCAACAGGTGATTTTCGACAACCGCGGCGGTGCCGGCGGGAACATCGGAATGGAAATCGTCGCCAAAGCGCCGCCTGACGGACATACGATCGTCTTCGCCCTCACCGCACAGCTCGCTGTGAACCCGAGCCTCTACAAGAAGCTCCCTTACCATCCACTGAGGGATTACGAACCCATCACGCTGCTCGCGACCGGCCCGTACATCCTGATCGTTCATCCTTCGCTGCCGGTGAAATCAGCGAAAGAGCTTATCGCCCTCGCGCGGTCCCGTCCGGGTCAGATCACCTATGCGTCGTCCGGGAACGGCAGTGGTGCGCACCTCGCGAACGAGCTCCTGAACAGCATGGCACACGTCAAGATGGTGCACATCCCGTACAAGGGGGGCGGCCCTGCGCTCGTCGATCTACTGGCCGGCCATGTGCAGGTGCTGTTCGCCACGTACGCAGCATCCAAGCCGCACATCGAGACTGGACGCGTACGGGCATTGGCTGTTAGTACTGCCAAGCGGCTGACGGGCGTCGACATACCGACGCTCGCTGAAGCCGCGCTACCGGGCTACGACGCCGGTGTGTGGTACGCTTTTCTTGCGCCTGCCGGAACGCCGCGCGAGATCGTCTCGAAGCTCAACACTGAGATCATTCGGGCGCTGAATCATCCTGAGATGAAAGTCGTGCTGTCACGAGCGGCAATCGAGCCGATCGGCAGTACGCCTGAGGAGCTGAAGAAGTTCATGAAAGTCGAAATCGCGAAGTGGGCGAAAGTGGTGAAGGAAGCGAACGTGCAGGTCGATTGATGCTGGTGATGAGGTGACGTAGGTGACGAAGTGACCAGGAGCAACTGTTGGATAGCAAACCGCTAGGACTCGCCATTATTGGCTCGGGCCGGATTGGTACGTTGCGGGCGCAGCTCGCAGCAGCTCATCCGGCGGTGCGTTATATCGCCGTCGCCGATCAGGACGCCGGAAAGGCGCAGCAGCTCGCGGGGAAAATCGGTGCGCACTATCACAGCGGTGACAACGACCACGTTATCTCGCGCCCCGAAGTGAACGCAGTCGTAATCTCGACCAGCGAAGGGGAGCACGTGGAACCGCTCGTTAGAGCGATCGAGCTCGGCAAACACGTCCTCGTTGAAAAGCCACTCGCGCTCACGCTCGCCGACGCCGACCGCGTCATCAAAGCGATCGAGAGATCGGGGGCGGACGTGCGCGTTGGTTATAGCCGGCGTTACAAGGAGCGCTACCTGATCGCAAAGGAGCAGATCCTTCAGGGGCGCATCGGCACAGTCGTCGGCGGGGCTGCGCGTGTCTTCAATTCTCGGTCTCAGGCACTCGCGATGTTGAAGCGCAATCCCCACGCCACTCCTGTTGTCGACGCACTCACCTACTATGTAGACCTCATGAACTGGCTGCTCGGGGGGAAGCGCATTGCCGAAGTCTATGCGCGGGGCCAGATGGGCGTGCTGAAGAGCGCAGGGCACGATGTCGCGGACGTGAGCTACGCGATACTTACCTACCACGATGGCACGGTCATCAATCTCGGCGTGAGCTATGCCTTGCCCGAAAAGTACCCGGCACTCGGCCACGCCGCTCGAGTCGAAGTGCTCGGTACGGACGGCGTGATGATTCTCGACGACGATCACACCGACCAGTTGATGTATAGCGAGAAGGGCATCCCGCACGTGTATCTGCCGGATCACTACGTGAACATGGTCTTCCTCCAGAGCGGCACGCCCGGTGATTGGGCCCTCGGCGAGTTCTGGGGTCCGATCGCAAACGAAACGCGCGCCTGGCTCGACTATCTCTGCATGGGGCGCCCCTGCGTGCTAGCGACACCGCAGGAGGCGCGCGCGAATCTCGAAGCGACGCTCGCGATCGAACACTCTGCCGCCACTGGAAGGCCGGTCACGCTTCCGCTTGCGCAGTAGAGACGAGCCCCACGCTTATTGCACCACGGTCGTTGGTGAATCTTCATCGGAATTCGGTAACATCGAGAGCCTTCAGCACACATGATGTGACAGCAATGCGACTGAGGCTACGTTTTATCGCCGGCGCAGCGGCCCTTTGCCTGCACCAAGCTGCATTAGCGGCCGAACCGTATCCCAATAGGACCATCCGCTTCATCGTTCCGTTTCCCCCCGGTGGTGCGACCGACATCGTGACGCGCGTTGTCGCACAGAAGCTGAATGAGGGCTGGAAACGTCAGATCGTCGTCGTTGACAACCGTGGCGGCGCCGGCGGTGTGGTCGGTTCGGAGATCGCCGCGCGCGCGCCAGCGGACGGGTACACCCTGGTGATGGGGACGACGGGGACGCACGCGATCAACGCAAGCTTGTACGCCATGCCCTCGTACGATCCGCTGAAGGACTTCGTGCCGATCACGCCGGCGGCGCTGTTGCCGAACATGATCGTTGCGCATCCTTCAGTGCCGATCAGAAACATCAGGGACCTGATTGCGCTTGCACGCTCGAAGCCGGGGGAAGTCTCTTACGCTTCCTCCGGTAACTTTCTGTATCTCAGCGGTGCCCTTTTCACGATGATGGCGAACGTGAAGATGCTGCACGTACCGTTCAAAGGCGGTTCCGTCGCGATGCCTGCGCTCATTTCGGGTGAAGTCGCCACTTCATTTTCTACGATCGTATCGGCGCAGCCGCTCGTTGCAATCGGCAAGCTGCGTGGAATTGCCGTGACGAGCGCAAAACGCTTTCCCTCTGCCGCTGACGTACCTACCGTTGCCGAATCGGGCTTGGCCGGCTATGAAGCGGTTGCGTGGTATGGCGTCTTTGCGCCGGACGGCACGCCACCGGACATCGTAGCGCGGCTCAATGCGGAGATTGTGAGGATCGTCAGCTCACCGGATGTGCGCGACCTGTTTCTGAAACAGGGCGCAGAGTCTTATGCGACCAGTCCTCAGGAGTTCACGCGCATCGTGCAGCGCGACGTAGCGAAATGGGCGAAGGTCGTGAAGGCGTCGGGTGCAACGCCGGATTAAATAGGCCGTATACCGGAAGGCCATGAGGCCATGTGGTGCCGGGAACCTGTGATCGCGCTCAAGCGCGCTTCGCCGCATCCAGCGAGTCTTCCGCAACGGCCCTCAGTAACCGATCCAGATCCGCTTTCAATTTCGACAGGCCTTCTGTCGCACGGAAGCTTTTCGTATCCATGAAAAGCTTCTTGTTGATTTCGATCTGGATGCTGTCGACGCGGCGCGCCGGGTTGCCGTGGCGCGCGATCAACTCATTGCCGATATAGGGGGAATTGATTGAAACGCTGTAGCCGAAGCTTCTCAGAGTTTCGACAACGAGCGCCATCGACTGCTTCGATGCGGTCTTTCCGTTGAGATCGCTGACGCAGAAATCCGCGCGCGCCTTGCCGGCGTCGGGATGTGTCGGCGCCCCGACGGCCGACATGCAGTGGCACGAGATCTGGCGCAGCACGCCGAAACGGCCATGTAAATCGTCCGCGATGCGCTTGAGCTCTGCGTGATACGGATGGTAATACTCTTCCAGGCGCTGTCTGATCTCAGCGACTGTGAGTTTGCGCTCCTGAAACGGCTCGCCGTAGCGCGCCTTCGTCTTGATCAAACCGAGCCCTTCGAGTGTTCTCGCCGTCGGCTTGAGCTCCGCGGGCCATGTGCCATCCACCGCGGCGGGATCCATGTCGAGCTCGTTGCGGTTCACGTCGACCCATGTGTTCGGGAAGCAGCAATAGAGCAGTGTCGCACCTACGCCGGGCGCGCCGGCCCACAGGTCCTCGACGTACATCGAAACGTTATCGTGGACAGTCGTGAATGGAAGCGGCGAACGATATTCCTTCGGATATTCACGACCGCTGCGCGAGACATCGACCAGCAATGGCACCGGCGCGGCGAGCGGCTCGTAGCGCAGAAACAATCCGGGTGCAGCATGTATCATCCTGAATTCCTCGATCGGCGCCAGCGACGCTTTTCTATGCGAATGCAGCCCTGCTGTCAAACCACAGAGCTTCGATGAAGAGCTCGACCTTATGCGGCAAGAGCTTTTCAAGATGGCGGGGATCGACATAGTTCATGTGCCACGGACTTCAACCTGCAGCTTCGTTGACCTGTCCCGGGGTGGTTGGCTAGACTCGCTAGCCTTTTCCGCTCACTAAAAGCAAGGAAGCGCCGCCATGGCTCTGAAGAAACCTGCCGCCAAAACGAAGTCGACCAGAGCCGCGTCGAAAGCGCCCAAAGTTTATGACACCCGCGAAGCGCGCAGCCGCAAGCTGACGCGCAAGGACGTGCAAAAGGCGGCGGATCGCTGCAAGAACTGGGGTCGGTGGGGGCCTGACGATGAAATCGGCACGCTCAACTTCACTTCGCCGGAAAACATCGTCGCCGCCGCCCGGCTGGTCAAGAAGGGCAAGGTGATGTCCCTGGCACTGAACTACGACCAGCACGGGCCGCAAGGCGGAAAGAGCAAGTATCCAGCGCTCGGCCGCTTCAACCCGATTCATTTGATGACCCGCACCGGTACCGATGCTTATTCGGGCGTCCTCGATAGCCGCAAGATTCGCGGCACCGACGACATCATCATCATGCCATTGCAATGCGGCACGCAGTGGGACGGTCTTGGCCATATTCTCTACGAGAACTACATGTGGAACGGCTACGACTGCCGCAACGTGACCAGCGCCGGCGCGCAGAAAGCCGGCATCGAGAAAACGAAGGAAAAAATGATCGGTCGTGGCGTTCTCCTCGACGTCGCACGCGCAATGGGTAAAAAGTTTCTTCCGGATGGTTTCGCGATCACGAACGAGATTCTCGACTACACCGAGCAGAAGCAGGGCGCAGAAGTTCGCCGCGGTGACTACGTGCTCGTGCACACCGGACACATCGAGCGTTGTCTCACGAGCAAGAGCTGGGATGGCTACTCTGGCGGTGACGCGCCTGGCTTCGCGTTCGAAACCGTCGACTGGCTGCATCAGAAAGAGATTGCAGGCGTTGCGACCGACACCTGGGGTGCGGAGGTGCGGCCGAACGAGACCGAAGACACCAACCAGCCGTGGCACTGGGTCACGATCCCGATGATGGGCCTCACCGTCGGCGAGATCTTCTACCTAACTGAGCTCGCGCAGGATTGTGTGAAAGATAAAGTCTACGAGTTCATGTTCGTCGCTCCGGCGCTGCCGATTACCGGCGCGGTTGGGTCACCGGTAAATCCGCTCGCGATAAAATGATGAATGCGGAATGATGAATGATGAATGATGAATAAGACCGTGGCGTGCAGCGGCGTCTATTCATCATTCAGCATTCGTCGTTCAGCATTGCGCATCGTCAGCGGGTTATTCGCGCTGGCTGTTGCTTGCATGCCCGTGTACGCGCAGAAGTACCCGGCAAAACCGGTGCGCGTCGTTGTGCCCTACGCCCCGGGCGGGCCGCTCGATGACGTTGCGCGTTACCTGGGGCAGAAGCTGACGGCGCGGTGGGGTCAGCCGGTGCTCGTCGACAATCGAGGCGGAAGTGGCGGTGCAGTCGGTGCAGATCTGGTCGCGAAAGCCCCGGCGGACGGCACCACGCTTTTGCTCGGCAACGGCGGTCCTATCACCGTCTATCCGCATCTGCGCAGGAAGCCCGTGTACGACCCCGAGCGTGCTTTGGACCCGGTGACCTGGCTCGTGACGTCACCGATGGTGCTCGTGGTGCATCCTTCCACGCCGATCAGATCGGTCCGCGATCTCGTGAGCGTTGCGAAGCAGCGTCCGAATGGCCTGACCTACGCGAGCGCCGGTGTCGGCAACCTGCAACATCTCAGCATGGAGCTCCTGCAGACGCTGGCCGGAATCAAGATGGTCCACGTGCCGTATAAAGGGGCGGCGCCTGCGTTCGTCGATCTCCTCAGCGGGCAGGTCGACCTGATGTTCGCCAACATCGTGGGCGCACTGCCACAGGTCAAAGCTGGAAAGATGCGCGCCGTAGCTGTGTCAACCTCGAAGCCGTCCGCGGTGGTGCCGGGCGTGCCCTCCATCGGAAGCGTCTATCCTGAATTCGACATGACGGCGTGGATGGGCATATTTGCGCCAGCCGGAACACCGAAAGACATCATTGCAGCGATCAATAAAGACTTCGTATGGGCGCTGACGCTCCCGGAATCGAGGCAGCGCCTGACCGAGCAAGGCGCGGATGTCGTCGCCGAAGGTCCGGCCGAGCTCGCCACTTTCCTCAGGAAAGAGAGTGCGCTCTTCGCCAAAATCATCAAGACCGCCGGAGTGCCGCAGGAGTGATTGCATGCTGAAGATCGACACGCACGCGCATTGGTATCGGCCTGAATCAGTCAAGCTGATCGCGCGCGAGGGCGCAGCCAACGGTGCAGAGGTCGGCAGAAGCGAGAGCGGACGGGTAACGATGCAGGCTCCAGGCATCCGGCTGCGCCCCATTTTCAGCGCGCCGTATGTGGATCTCACCCTGAGATTGAAGCTGATACTTGCGTTGTTACTGAAAAATGCTGCCGCTTATGCGACGCGGCGGCAACCGGCGCGGCCGGTCCGTGCGCTGTGCTGGTCCGTGTGGATGCTTGCCGCGCTCGTGGTGCAACCTTCGTTCGCTCAGCGCGAAGCGCCCGCGGCGAAGGATTATCCGACGCGCGTCATACGCATCGTGGTGCCTTACGGAGCAGGAGCGGGTCCGGACGTCGTGGGCCGCACGATCGCAGAGAAGATGGCGGCCAGCCTCGGCCACAACATCGTGCTCGACAATCGCGGTGGTGGCGGTGGCGTACTCGGGACCGCGCTCGTCGCGAAAGTGGCGCCTGACGGTTATACGCTGCTGCTCAACGTTGCGGCCTACGCGACGTACCCGTATTTCTTCAAGAACCTCGCATATGACCCATGGAAAGATCTGATTCCAGTGACGCTGATGGCGAGAAATGTAGGTTATGTGCTCGTCGTGAATCCGAGCCTGCCGGCGCGCTCGGTTCGGGATCTGGTGGCGCTCGCGAAAGCGAATCCGCGCAAGCTCAACTACGCCGACGCGGGGCTCGGCAGCGTCTCGCAAATGGCTGCAGAGCTTTTTGCGTATACGTCCAACATCAAGTTGACCCCGGTGCACTACACCGGTGTGCCGGCCATGCTGACCGATATCATCAGCGGTCAGGTCGAAATGGGCTTTCCAGCCGCGCCCTCAGCGCTGCCCTTCATGGGTGCCGGCCGCCTGCGTGTGCTTGGCATCACCGCAGACAAGCGCTGGAAGAAGATGCCGGATGTGCCCACGCTCGCCGAAGCAGGCGTGAAAGGCTACAAGTACGATGGCTGGTACGGCTTATGGTTTCCAGCGGGCACACCTGCCGCGTACGTAAATCGCATCCAGTCGGAGGTGGTGAAGGCGCTCAATGATCCCGGTGTGAAGCAGCGACTGGATGATCAAGGTCTCGAAGGGGTGGGGTCGACGCCACAGGAGTTCGCAAAGGTGATCGAAGACGAGTTCGCGCTGAACAAAAAGTTGACCGCAAGCATGGGAATCGCCCCTCAGTGAAAAACAACTTGGGTGAGGCCGCGCAAGTCGTAAGACAGCTCGTCACTTATATCAGCGCCGCGCCGCGGCGACGCCTACCGCCGCGCGTGGTCGAGCGCGCAAAGCACCATCTGCTCGACACGCTGGCGGCAATGATCTCCGGGTCGCAATTGCTTCCAGGCCGGCGTGCGATCGAATTTGCGCGTGCACAGGGCGGAAACGAAGAAGCGTGCGTGATCGGGAGCGATATTGTTACGTCAGCGACGATGGCGGCGCTCGCGAACGGCATGCACGGTCATTCGGACGAAACGGACGATACGTACTATCTCGCGCTCGTGCATCCCGGCTGCAGCATCGTGCCCGCGGCGCTTGCAATGGCTGAACGCACGCGCAGCGGCGGTGCGGCGCTTCTCAACGCCATCGTCGTGGGCTATGACGTCTGCGCTCGACTGTCGCAAGCGCTCGGCATCGAAAAATTCCGCAGTTACGGGCATTCCACGCACAGCATGGGAGGCATGCTGGGATCCGCAGTGGCTGCTGGTGCACTCGCTCGACTCGACGCCGCCGGCACACGCAATTTGCTCTCGTATACTGCTCAGCAGCTGTCAGGTCTTTCATGCTGGGCGCGGGACGTCGAGCACGTACAGAAAGCATTTCATTTCGGCGGCATGCCCGCGCGCAATGGCGTGACGTCGGCGATCATGGCGCAGATGGGTTTCACCGGTGTCGACGATACGCTGGAGGGCGAGCGCGGATTCTTCCAGGCATTCCGGGAATTCATCGAGCCTCAGAAGCTTGTTGCAAATCTCGGACGCGTATACGAAATCGAGAACACGTCGATCAAGCGCTGGGCCGTGGGCTATCCCATCCAGGCGCCGCTCGACGCCGTCTCGAACCTGATCGGAGGCGAGCGGATTGAGGCTGATCAGGTCGAACGAGTGATCATCACGATCGACGACCAGGGCGCCCGCACCGTGAATCAGCGCCGCATGGCGAGCATCAACATCCAGCATCTGGTCGCCGTGATGTTGCTCGATGGCGAGATTACATTCGCCTCCGCCCACGACGAACGCCGCGCGAAGGATCCGGCTGTCCTGAAAATGCGAAGGCGCATCGAGCTGCAGGGCAGCGCGGTACTCGGCCGCGCCAGGACGACGCAGGCCGTCGTCGAGATCGTCACTCGCAGCGGCGAGCGGTTTCGACACCATACGAAAGCGGTGCTCGGCACGGCTGCGAATCCGATGACGCGAGAGCAGGTTGCAACAAAGAGTCGCGACCTTCTGGTGCCGTCGATCGGAAAACGGCGGGCGGAGCGGCTGATCGAGACGGTATGGGATATCGAGCGTGTCGCCGATATTAGGAAATTGCGACCGTTGCTCATGATGTAGGAGCCTGCGCCTCAGGCGCTGGCTTGTCGTTGCAATGAGCGCGAGCAAGCAGTGCCGGGGACACCCGCAAGCAGTGCCGATCTGAAAAAAAAGAAAAACCTAGGAGGAAGTATGCGTCAAGTGATCACGTCAGCGGCAGCGGTGCTTGTTGCTGCAAGCGCAGCTGCGCACGCGCAGTCCGCCGCGCCCTATCCGGTCAGGCCGATCAGAATCGTGGTGCCCCAGTCCGCAGGTGCATCGACCGATCTCACGGCGCGGCTCATAGGGCAGAAGCTCAACGTCGTCTTCGGTCAGCCGGTGATTGTGGACAACAGGCCGGGTGCGGGCAGCATTATCGGCACGGATCTCGTCGCGAAAGCGACTCCGGACGGGTATACGCTGCTGGTCGTCGCATCATCCATCACACTCAATCCAACGCTGCACAAGAATCTGCCATTCGACCCCGTCCGGGATCTCGCTCCCATCACACAGCTTTCTTCATTTCCGAACATGCTCGTCGTACACCCCGCTGTTCCTGTCAAGACCGTGAAAGATCTGATCGCACTGGCGAAGGTGAAGCCGCGAGGTATCAATTACGGCTCGAGCGGCACTGGAACCGGAACGCATCTCTCCGCCGAGCTTTTCAAATACATGACCGGTGTGGACATGGTGCACGTGCCGTATAAAGGCGGCGGCCCCGCAGTGCAGGCGCTGCTTGGCGGCCAGGTGCAGCTCAATTTCGCTACGATCGTATCGGTGCTTCCTCATGTGCGCGGCGGAAAGCTGCGGGCCGTGGCGGTCACCACCGCGAAGCGCTCGCCGAGCGCCCCCGACGTACCTACTATCGCGGAATCGGGCGTTCCCGGTTACGATCACGGGCCCTGGAATGGATTCCTCGCGCCCGCTAAAACACCGCGCACTGTTATCGCGCGGTTGAACGAAGAAGTCGCGCGAATCCTTCACACGCCCGAAACGAGGGCCGTGTTCACCAACGAAGGCGCGGAGCCCGTCGGAAACAAGCCCGAAGAATTCGGCGCGATCATCAGGGACGAGACCGCGAAGTGGGCGAAGGTCATACGGGCGGCGGGAATAAAGGCGGATTGATCGAACAAGGAAACCATGAACATCGACCTCCATAACCATGTCATCCCGCCAACCGTCGTCGCGGCGCTCGAGCGCAATCCGACGCGCTACGGGATGAGCATCGACGACAAGGACGGCAAGCGCTACTTCAACAGCCATGGGCGGCCAGCTGAGCTGCAGAAAGTGTTCTACGACGCCGACGCAAAAGTCGCATGGATGGATGAGAACCAGCTCGACATCGCCGCGATCTCGGTCGGACCGCCGATTTATTTCTACTGGCTCAGCCCCGATGTCGGCCTCGAGGCTGCAAAGCTCGCCAACGATGGCATCGCTCAGATGGTGGCCAAGCACCCGTCGCGGCTGCGCGGCATGGCGCACCTGCCCATGCAGGATCCTGACGCGGCGATTACCGAGCTCGAGCGGGTCGTCAAGGAATACAAGTTCAAGGCGGTCGAGACCGGCACGTCGATCGAAGGCGTCGCACTGGCCGATCCGCGCTTCAGGAAAGTACTCAAGACGATCGAGCAGCTCGGCTGCTTCATCTTCACGCATCCCTACCAGTGTCTGGCAGAAGGAGGCATGGATGAGTATTACCTGCGCAACTTCGTGGGATTTCCATTGGACACTACGCTCATGGTGGCGCATCTCATGTACAGCGGCGCGCTCGATGAGCTGAAGAACCTCAAGATACTGCTGCCCCACGGCGGGGGTTACGTCCCGTACCAGATCGGCCGTTTCATCCACGGGTTCAACGTACGCCCGGAACCGAAAATGAAGACCAAGACATCGCCGAAGAACCTGCTGCGCAGGTTTTACTTCGATGCGCTCACCCATGATGCCCAGGCCGCGCGCCATCTCATCAATATGGTGGGGCCCGACCGCGTGGTGATCGGCAGCGACCATCCTTTCGACATGGGGCCGGCCGATCTGATGGGCGGGATCGATGCGATACCGGAGCTCAGCGCCAGCGAACGCGAGTATATTTGCAGCCTGACTGCGCTGTCGCTGCTCGGCGAAGACTGACTCTCGTCCTCTCAGCTTTCCTGGATGCGGACGGACAACCGTCACTGCTCGGAAAATCTCAACTCACGTTACATGGAGACATGAATGAACCACACCGAACGCCGCAAGCGCCTGCGCAACCTCTTCGCCGGCAATCAGTGCTACTCGCCAGCGAGTGTATTCGACGCCCTCTCTGCGCGCGTAGCGGAGAGCGTGGGGTACGAGATTGGCATGCTGGCCGGATCCGTTGCTTCCAATACGACGCTCGCTGCGCCGGATCTCATCGTACTGACGATGACGGAGTTTGCAGACCAGATACGCCGCATCACACGGGCTTCGTCGCTGAGTCTTCTGGTCGATGCCGATCACGGCTATGGCAATGCGCTCAACGTCATGCGTACGGTCGAAGAGCTGGAGCACTCGGGTGTTTCCGCGATGAGCATCGAGGACACGGTTCTGCCCACGCGCTTCGGGCAGAAGGAAGGCAGCGAAGAGCTCATTTCGAAAGAAGAGGCGGTCGGCAAGCTCAAAGCGGCTGTGGCGGCGCGCCGGGATCCGTCGCTCATGATCGCCGGCCGTTCTTCTGCGCTCAAGGTGGAAGGCACGGACGGTGCGATTGCGCGCGCAAAAGCTTACGCGGCCACCGGCGTGGATGCGATTTTTCTGGTGGGTGTCGAAACGATCGATCAGGTGAAAGCCG
>JAQGNH010000150.1 GCA_028291945.1 Betaproteobacteria bacterium | reverse complement strand
CGTCAGGCCTTCGCGCTCGAGGTTGGTGCCGATCGCAAGGTCGGTTCGTGCGATGACGACGTTGTCACTCTCGTGCAGCCGGATCGCAACGCCTGTCGCCGGTTTTTCGCGGATTTCGATCACTTCGATCTCCCGTGTGTGGTTTTGATGACGAGCGCATCGAGCGCGAGCACACCGCGCTGGTACGCCATCAGAGGATTGACGTCGATTTCTGCGATTTGATCACGGAAATCGTGAGCGAGCCACGAAAGACGCACAACGGTGTCAGCAACGGCCTCGATATCGCGGCGTGGCTGGCCGCGCACACCTTCGAGCAGCTTATACGCACGCAGCTCCTGCAGCATCGCCATGGCCTCAGCGATGTCCAGCGGCGCAATGCGGTACGCAACGTCGTGCAGCACCTCCGCGTGGATGCCTCCCAATCCGACTGCGACCACGGGTCCGAAGATCGGATCGCTCGCGACACCCACGATCATCTCTACGCCGGATCCTGCCATCTCCTGCACCAGTACGCCATCGATAACAGCATCTGGCGCATAGCGCCTCACCGCGGCGATGATGTCCCCGTAGGCCTTGTGGATGTCGGCATCGACCGTAAGGCCCAGCCGGATGCCGCCCGCTTCGGTCTTGTGCGCGACGTCAGGCGATTCGATTTTCATCACAACGGGGGTATCAAGCTTGTGGGCGTGGGCGACTGCCTCATCACCGCTCTGCGCGAGATGCTCGCGCGTCACAGCAATGCCGTACGCGCGCAGGACGAGCTTCGATGCGCGCTCCGTGAGCATGCTGTGCTGCCACGCCTGCAGATGGGTCTTTGCGGATCGCGTGTCCACGCCAGCCGGGCGGACGAACGATGCGCGTCGACGAAACTGCCCCAGGAATTCGCGATAACCTACGGCGGCTCGTACAGCCGAGAGACAGGTCACCACGTCGCGATACGCAGGCACGCCGCTCTCCACCATGCTCTCCACCGTCAGCGATAGATCCTCGAGGCACGCGCCGGTCATCAGCACGACCAGTGGCTTGTCGCTCTTCCGTGAAAGATCCATCGCCTGCTCGAGCTCGGCGCGGCGAGGAAACGTGAATACGGGGACCATGACGTCCACGTGCTCGTCAGCGCTGATGGTGTCCATTGCGCGGCGAAACAGGTCGGGCTGTCCGCTGGCGAGCGAAGTGACATCCGTTGGATTACTCAGCGTGCCGTAACCGGGCAACTGTTGAGAGACCTTCTCCTGAGTGGTCTCGCTGTATGCAGGCCACTCCAGTCCGAGGGTCGAGCCAACGTCGGCAACCTGAACGACGTTGCCACCCGAAAGTGACATCGCAGCAATGCGGCGGCCTCGAGGCAGACGCCCCCCGCGCAGTGCAATCGCGGTCTCGTACAAATCTCTCGAATCGTTGACGCGTATGAGACCGAACTGGCGGCACGCCGCATCGAAGACCTCATCGGCTCCGGTCATGGCGCCGGTATGCGATGCGGCGGCACGGCTCCCCGCTTCGGTGCGTCCGAACTTGAGCACGACGATCGGCTTCTCGAGCTCGGCGGCACGCTCGGCAAGGTGCATAAACTTCTCGCCATCCTTGATGCCTTCGAGCGCCATCATGAGCACTTCGGTCGTCTCGTGCTCGAGCATGAAGCGCGCGAAATCGGCTGCATCGAGGTCGGCTTCATTCCCGCTGCTCACTGAGAAGTTGATGCGGAGCCCCGCCTGCATTGCGCGCCACATCACATTCACCGTGCCGAGCCCGCCGCTCTGGCTCACCACGCCGATGCTGCCCTGCCGCGCCATCTCCGGCGATAGACTGCTGCTGGCCGTGATCGCGAAATGATCGTTGAAGTTGATGAGCCCGTAACAATTCGGCCCCATGACCCGCATACCGCTTTCGTGCGCGAATCGCGTGATCTCGTCTTGCATCGCACGGCCTTCCGCCGTTCCGCTTTCGCTGAAACCCGCAGTAAACACAGTGGCGAACGGTATTCCCAGGGCGTGGCAGTCGCGCAGCACCGGCAGCACTTGGGCTGGCGGGACGATGAGCCCGACGTGATCGGGCGCGTCAGGCAGATCGGCGATCGCGTGAAAGCACGGCATGCCCCAGATCTCTTTGCGCTTTGGATTGACCGGCAGAATGCGCCCCGCGAAGCCGAACTTGAGCATCTGACGCAGTAGCCGGCCGCCAAAACGCGTCGTGTCTTCGGTCGCGCCGACAATGGCTACGGTTCGAGGCGCGAAGAAGCGCGTGAGATCGGGTTGTGAATTTTCGGAGCTCATGAAAGAACCGCTGCCGCGTGTACGGTCCGAGCCGCTGAAGAGGAAGCGCGATTTTATACCAGCCCCTTCGCACTGATTTCGACGCGCAGGGCTTCGTCTGACCGGAGAATAAACATTCGTGCTCTTCAATTGATCGGGCGCACGGGCAATGGTCGTGAAACGCGCTGGCGCCGAGGCGGCTAAAATGGCCGCACCATGGCCG
The DNA here is from genome assembly GCA_028291945.1 of Betaproteobacteria bacterium. Classification (GTDB taxonomy): domain Bacteria; phylum Pseudomonadota; class Gammaproteobacteria; order Burkholderiales; family SG8-41; genus JAQGMV01. Next base: position 3,593 of record JAQGNH010000150.1, on the reverse strand, counting down.
ATCCGCTTCGCCTGAATCTGGACCTCGACCCCGCGCCTTATCGTGCGCTGCACCGCCCAACCGGCGCGCGTTTCGTCGAGGTGCTCGATCAGCGCGCACTGCCGCACGCTCAAATCATGGTCAAGCTTGCCGACGCGGACACGGCGGCGCTCGCAATCGGAAGCATGTGGGTGCGCGGCGCGCCGCTGATCGGCGCGGTAGGTGCGTACGGACTCGCCATGGCGCTCGATCTGGATCCGTCGGATGCGGCATTGGCAAGCGCACATGCCGCTCTCGACGCCACGCGCCCCACGGCCGTGAATCTGCGGTGGGCGCTGGACCGCGTACGCCGTGCGGTCGCGTCCCTTCCGGCATCGGAGCGCGCGGACGCAGCATGGCGCGAAGCCGACGCCATCGTCGTCGAGGACATCGAGATCAACCATTCGATCGGACAACATGGCCTGCAATTGCTGCGCGAAATTCCGCGACGACGCAGCGGACCGATCAACGTGATGACGCATTGCAATGCCGGCGCGCTTGCGACCTGCGGTTGGGGCACCGCGACGGCGCCGCTGTTTCTCGCGCACGCCGACGGGCTTCCCATCCATGTCTTCGTGAGCGAGACCCGGCCGCGATTGCAGGGCGCGAATCTGACAGTATGGGAGATGAACCAGCGCGGCGTTCCGCACACGCTGTTCGTCGACTCGGCAAGCGGGCTGCTGATGCGCCGCGGGGATATCGACGTGGTAATCGTGGGCACCGATCGCGTCGCATGCAACGGCGACGTGTGCAACAAGATCGGGACTTACGACAAGGCCCTCGCCGCGCGCGACAATGATGTCCCGTTCTACGTCGCCCTGCCCTCGCCGACCATCGATTGGTCGCTGGCATCCGGTGACGGCATCCCGATCGAATCGCGCAGCGCCGATGAGGTGCTCACGGCGGTAGGTCGCGACGAGAACGGCAACACCGGGAAGGTTGCGATTGCGCCGGCCGGGACACGCGCAGTCAACTATGCATTCGACGTCACGCCTGCGCGTCTGGTAAGCGGACTGATCACGGAGCGCGGTGTTGCACGCGATGCGCAGTCCCTGTCGGCGCTTTTCGCGCGCGCCGCATGACTCCCGCCAACGACGCCACAAAGGTGCGGGCCGGCATCATTGCGACGGCGCTCGGGATGAACAGCGCAGGGATCAACCGCGGCAAGTCTGGCAACGTGAGCGCCCGGGCCGACGGCGGATTCCTCATCACGCCCTCCGGCCTGCCTTACGAGGAAACGCAGCCTGCGGACATCGTCCACGTGGCAGTCGACGGTCGCGCGTCAGGCACTCGCGCGCCATCGTCGGAATGGCGCTTCCATCGGGACATCTATGCTGCACGGCCGGAAGTGAGTGCGATCGTGCACACGCACGCGCCGTTTGCGACGACGCTCGCGTGCCTCGACCGCGGCATCCCGCCGTTTCACTACATGGTTGCGGCCGCGGGTGGAAAGGACATCCGCTGCGCGCCCTACGCGACCTTCGGCACACAGGAATTGTCGGACCACGCGGTGTGCGCCCTCGACGGTCGCAAAGCCTGCCTGCTCGCACACCACGGGATGATCGCACTGGGAGCGTCTACCAAAGCTGCATTGGCCCTCGCGATCGAAGTCGAAACACTCGCCGAGATGTACTGGCGCACGTTGCAGGTCGCTGAGCCGGCATTGCTCAGCGATGAAGAAATGACGCGCGTGCTGCAGAGGTTCGCGACCTACGGTCAAGCGGACGCGGCCAACGGCTGATCACCCGCAGCCCGTCCATATGGACGGGCGCCACACAGCTCGCACGGTGAGTCATCGCCTGACGATCATCCAGCACATCAGCTCCACCGGCGAAACAACGCATCGCTGATCTTAGCGTCGCCTCGCGATACAAGATGACTATGCTCATGAAAGGTTCTCAGACTTCTGTTGGCGTCATCGGCGCCGGTCCGGCCGGGCTCATGGCTGCAGAGGTACTCGTGCAGGGCGGCGTTCGCGTCGACGTGTATGACCGCATGCCTTCAGTCGGGCGCAAGCTCCTAATGGCAGGCAAAGGCGGACTTAACATTACACACACCGAGCAGCGCGACGCTTTCCTTGCTCGCTACGGTTCGGGCCGCGCGCACATCGAGACGATCGTCAGTCAATTCGATGCTGATGCAGTGCGCACGTGGGTGCATGGGCTCGGTATCAGGACTTTCGTCGGCACATCAGGACGAGTCTTTCCAGACGAAATGAAAGCAGCGCCGCTCCTGCGCGCATGGCTGCGCCGCTTGCGCGAAACCGGCGTGAAAATACACGTGCGGCATCGCTGGTGCGGATGGGAAGATGACGGCGCGGTGGGCTTCGAAACGCCACACGGGCGCCACACCGAGCGGCACGACGCGGTTGTGCTGGCGCTCGGGGGCGCGAGCTGGCCGCAACTCGGCTCCGATGGTGACTGGACGCACCTGCTGCAAGCGCGTGGAGTGACCGTTTCAAACCTGCGGCCGTCCAATTGCGGCTTCGACATCGACTGGAGCGATCACTTCCGTACGCGATTCAATGGCCAGCCGGTAAAGGCCGTTACCGCCTCATTCGTTGATCACACGGGAGCGACACAGCGCAAACAAGGCGAGTTCGTCGTGACGACGAGCGGCGTGGAAGGTGGATTGATCTACGGGCTCTCGGCGATGCTGCGCGATCGCATCGAAGCGAGCGGCACGGCTGCGCTAGAGCTGGATCTCGCCCCCGGCCGGGATCTTTCGCGCCTGAGAGACGCTCTCGCTCACCCGCGAGGCTCGCGATCGCTCTCGAGTCACATCCAGAGCCGGACCGGCATCAAGGGCGTGAAAATGGGATTGCTGCGCGAAGTGCTCGGGGCTGAACACATTGCAGACGCACAACGCCTCGCATCGGCCATGAAGGCGCTGCCGCTAAGGCTAGTAAGACCACGGCCGATCGCCGAAGCGATCAGCACCGCGGGCGGCGTGGCGTTTGAATCGATGGACAAGAACCTGATGCTGGGATCGCTGCCGGGGGTGTTCTGCGCAGGCGAGATGCTCGACTGGGAAGCGCCCACCGGAGGCTATCTTCTGAACGCGTGCTTGGCGACTGGACGCGCGGCAGGTTCAGGTGTGCTCGAACGGCTTTCCAGCCGGGACGCGAGCTGAGCCGAAAGCGCGCATGCCGCGTGGCATATAACCTCTCGTGGGGGGCTCTCGCGTCAAAAAAACCATTACGGATTTGGTTGCTTGGCCGCGCCTGCACCGACTCCCTTCGCACTTTGCTTCTTGAGTTTATCCGCCTCTTTTGACACCCTCGCGACGCGTTTCTTGTCTTTTTGCTTCCTGCGCCGGGTTTCCACCATCTTGGAATGACTCAATTCAGTTCTCCGATCGATTCAAGTTCGAATACGCGAGTGTGCTCCCTTTTGACGGCGCTGGTAACCCATACGACCTCTTCAGTCGCACCTCGCCGCTTCAAAACGGCAGTCGACGTCCACAGTAGCCACGTACTGACTTGCCGCTAGCGTCAAGCTACTGCACGGCGACATCATCGCCATCCGCTTCAGCCTCAACGTCTTCTCGATCAGTCGCTTAGCATTTTGCTCGCC
>JAQGNH010000122.1 GCA_028291945.1 Betaproteobacteria bacterium | reverse complement strand
GTGAAGGCTCGCTGCAGCGCGCGCGCACGGACGGGTATGTGCCCGCAGCGAGCCGCGAAGCTTTCTTCGAGCAGTCCGACGTGGTGTCTCTGCACCTGCGGCTAGTGCCCGACACGCGCGCCATCGTGACGGCTGAGGACCTTGCACGTATGAAGCCTACTGCGCTCATCGTCAACACGAGCCGCGCCGGACTCATCGCGCCCGGGGCACTCGTCGAAGCGCTGCGCAACGGACGACCCGGCATGGCGGCCGTCGATGTCTACGAGGACGAGCCGGTGCTGAACGCCAATCATCCGCTGTTGCAGATGGACAATGTCGTAGCGACGCCGCACATCGGCTACGTCGAGCGCGACGGCTACGAATCGCAGTTCAACAGCTCGTTCGGTCAGATCGTGGCGTTTGCTGCCGGCAAACCGATCAACGTGATTAATCCTGAAGTGCTGAAGAGATAAAAGCGTGATTCGTGACTCGTGATCGTCCGACCGGCTTGAAGGCGTGATTCGTGACTCGTGATGCGAAGGCCTGAAGGCGTGATTCGTGACTCGTGATCGGTGACTGGTTAAACAATCGCGCGCCAAGCGGCCAACGCACGTTCACGCCCCACGGATCACAAATCACGAATCACACATCACGGCTCACGAATAACGCTTCACGAATCACGACTCACGAGGAGAAATCAATGTTTCGCAAGCTCACGCTAACAGGCGCGGCGCTCATGGTCGGGCTGTTCGCGACCACAAGCGCATCAGCCCAGGGCGGATCCGCGAGCAACTACCCGAGCCGCCCGGTGCGGTGGGTTGTACCGTTCACGCCCGGCGCGTCCAACGACATCATCGCGCGCCTTATCGGGCAGAAGCTCAGCGAGGCGGTGGGTCAGCAGTTCATCGTCGACAATCGCCCCGGTGCGGGCGGTGCTGTCGGTGCAGAGACCGTGGCGAAGGCTGTGCCGGACGGCTACACGCTGCTGCTCGCCAACCCAGGCCCGAGCGTCAACACGCCGCTCATGTTGAAGAAGCCGCTGTATCGGGTCGAGGATTTCACAAACATCGTGTTCATCGGCTACGCGCCGTTACTCATATTGGCGAATCCGAAATTCCCGCCCAACAATCCCAAGGAGCTCCTTGCATACGCTAAAGCGAATCCGGGCAAGGTGAGCTGGGGATCGTCGGGCAACGGCAGCAGCCTGCATATAGGCCTCGCACTGTTCCAGGCGGCGACCAATGTCGATGTCGTTCACGTACCCTACAAAGGTTCCGGGCCGGCGCTGATAGACACCGTGAGCGGCCAGATCCAGGTGATGCATACGACGACAGTGAGTGCGGAGTCGCAGATCAAGTCGGGCAGAGTCAAGGTCATCGGCGTCGCGAGCGCGAAGCGCATTGCGCTTCTGCCGGACGTGCCGACGCTCGCGGAATCGGGAATCAAGGACGCCGAAGCGATCGTGTGGTTCGGAATGTCGGGGCCGCCTAAACTGCCGCGTGCGATCGTCGAGAAGCTGAATGGCCAGGTCAACAGGATATTGACGTTGCCCGATGTGAAGCAGCGACTCGATCAACTCGGTCTCGAAGTCGCGGGTGGCACGCCCGAAGAGTTCGACGCATTCGTGAAGAAGGAAGCTTCTAAAGTGACGCGGCTGATCAAAGCAGGGTTGTTGAAGACCGAATAACTCACGCCCGAAGCAGGTCTGGCGCCAAAAACAAACGAGGAGGAATCATGGCACTGTCGATTCGTATCACCGCGCTCGCGAGTGCTTTTCTAGCGGTCACCACAGTAACGGCATTGGCGCAGGACAAGTATCCGAACAAGCCCGTGCGGCTCATCGTGGCCTTCCCGCCCGGAGGCTCCACGGACATCATCGCACGGCTGGTGGGGCAGCGCTTGTCGGAACGGCTGGGACAGCAGGTCATCATCGACAACCGCGGCGGCGCGGGCGGCACCATCGGGACCGAGCTTGCCGCGAGAGCGAACCCCGATGGCTATACGCTGACCATGGGTACCACGAGCACGCATGTCATCGCGCCGGCCGCGTACCCGAAGCTCACGTACGATCCCATCAAGGATTTCGCGCCGATCACACTGGTTGCCTCGACGCCTTATCTGCTCGTGCTCAACCCGGGTGTCAAGGCGAGCTCTCTCAAAGAGTTTGTAGCGCTCGTGAAATCGCAGCCGGGCAAGCTCAACTATGCTTCAGCCGGCACCGGCTCCACGACTCATCTTGCAATGGAGATGCTGAAGAGCACCGCCGGCCTCGACATCGTGCACGTGCCGTACAACGGCAACGGTCCCGCAGGCGCCGCCGTACTCGGCGGCCAGGTGCAGGCGCTCTTCGGCAGCATGCCAGCGGTATTGCCCCAGGCGAAATCGGGCAAGCTGCGCCCCATCGCGGTAGGTACCGCAAAACGCTCGTCGGCTCTGCCGGATGTTCCGACCGTCGCCGAATCGGGCTATCCCGGTTTTGAGGTATCGCTGTGGCTCGGCTTCTTTGCGCCGCGAGGGACCCCGATCGAAATCATCAACCGGCTGCACAGCGAGCTTGCGAGAATCGCGCTCTCGCCCGAGATGAAGGAGCAGTTCGAACGCAATGGCGCGGAGCCCGCTACGAACGCATCGTCTCTGGATCTCCAGCGCCTGGTACGAGCCGAGATCGACAAGTACTCCAAAGTCATCAAGGCGGCAAACATCAAGCTGGATTGAGGTGCAAGCCGCAGCTGCTCTAACTTCCGCGCCTCCCGAGGTGATTGCGCCACGCTAATGCGTGGCTGTAGGAGTGCCTGCGGCGTGAGCGGGCTGCCATAATCGATTCAACCTGCGTCAGCTTGATGGCGATGGCATGGGGATTGCGTCTACCCGGTTCGTTTTGAGCGGTGTTGCCCACCGAGTCCAACGCATGGGGGAAAGCGCTTGGTGACAGGCTGGACAGGCCGCTCGTGATGGCTTGATGCCACCGGACCAGCAGTTCTCGTGCTTTACGACTGAGAGGAGGGCGGCATGAATCAGGAGTATCAGTATCTCGTCGGCAAGCTCCAGGAAGCGCTCGCGTGCGACGCGCGCGTCGGCGCGCTCGACATCAAGATCACGATTGCGCACGGCCGCGTGCACCTGACCGGCCAGGTCCCCACCGAAGAGCGGCGCGCAAACGTAGGGCTCGTAGCGCACGAGCTCATGCCGCAGCTCGACGTGCGCAATGACATCACGGTGCTCGAGCTGAGCGAATCGGGTAAACCGGAGGCCGTCGGTGATTAGGATCGCTGCAGTGGGTGATATTCATGTCGGCGAGGATACGCATGGGCGTCTGCGCCCGCACTGGCTCACACTCGATCAACACGCCGATGTTTTGCTGCTTGCGGGCGATCTCACCAACGTGGGAAGCCGCAAAGAGGCCGATGCGCTGATCGAAGAGGTTCGCGATCTGCCCGTCCCGGTCGTAGCGGTTCTCGGCAATCACGACTATCACTGCGATAATCCGCTCGGTGTGCGTCACGCGCTTGAGGCCATCGGCGTGATCGTGCTCGAAGGCGAAACCGTCACGCTCGAGCTGGCCGGTTGCACGGTCGGCATCGCAGGGAGCAAAGGCTTCGGCGGAGGATTCGCGGGCGCGTGCGGGCACAAATTCGGAGAGCCGGAAATGAAAGATTTCATACGGGTGACCGAAGAGGCATCACACCGGCTCGAAGCCAATCTGCGCAGCCTGCAAACCGATTACCGCGTTGCACTGCTGCATTACGCACCGGTGAAGGACACGCTCGCCGGCGAGCGTTTGGAAATTCATGCGTTCCTCGGTGCATACCAGCTTGGCGAAGCGCTGGATAGCGCGGGATGCGATCTTGCTCTTCACGGGCACGCGCACCATGGGACGGAAAAAGGTATGACGCCCGGCGGAATACCGGTTCGTAACGTGGCCATGCCGTTGATCAAGCGTCCGTATGCGGTCTACACGCTTGGCGGCGCCAAAGCAGGCGGCAGCGGCGCGGGCCGACACCAACGGGAGACACTTACGACATGAAGAGCACTACGCAGAAGCTTCGTCGGTTGCAGGATGCGAACGCACTGCAGGCCAACGAACCCGCAGCCGTGCAGGTTCATTACCCCGATGAGCTCAAGTCGTTCATCCCCGAGGCCGACTGGCCCATGTATCGGGCGGTGCTCCAGCGCGCCGCTGCGCGCGGCTTGCGCTTCGCAATGAGCGGCGGGTTCGCAAGCTCGTTCTATACCGCCATGTGGCGCAACACCAAGGACATGGACCTGTGCGTCGTCCCTGAGGATCGCGAGTCGATGATCGAGGCGACGCGTGAAGCAGGAATGCACGATTTGTACGATGAGAAGCCGTACGACCGCCGCTGGATCTATCGTTCTACTCGCGACGGAATGATCGTCGACATCATCTGGAGACTCGCCAACATGCAGGGCGATGTCGACGCCGCGTGGACCGGGCTGGGGCCACAGATCAGGCTGTACGAGGAGACGCTGAGGCTCGTGCCGCCTGAGGAAATGATATGGAGCAAGATCCATATCGTGCAGCGCGAGCGCTGCGACTGGACCGATATCATGAACATGCTGTATGCGACCGGTGCCGCACTCGATTGGAAGCGGCTGACGGACAGGCTCGCATCCGAACAGCGCCTGCTTGCGTCGGTGCTGTTGCTGTTTTCCTGGGTCGCGCCGGGGCGCGCGAGGGCGTTGCCCGAGTGGATCTGGGACCATCTGCGTATTGCGCGTCCGCAAGAAGGACCCGATCGCGATGACGACAGGATCGCGCGCCTGGACAGCCGGCCCTGGTTCAGTCCGCTGCGATGAACGTGAGCATGTTGCTGACTCGCCAAGGGTCTAGGCGAGATTGATGATCAGCCCTTCATCGGGGCGCAGCACGCTGTTTGCGTCGACCTTTTCCCCCGCGCGGTCGAGATGTGTGGACATCACGGCCTTGCCCGCCGCGCCCGGGAGCTGCACGCGCTCGGTGTCATGTCCAAAATTGAGCGCGATCAAAAGACGCTCGGCTTCATTGCTGCGTTCGTAAACCATCACGTTACCCTTGCATTGCCTCTGTGCATAGTGTCCGATGCTCAGGGCAAGATGCTCGCGTCGTACTTCAAGGAGCCGCTTGTAGAGCGTCAGTATCGATCGCGGATCTTCTGCCAGGACTTTCACATTCCGCCTGTGAAAGTCTTCAGCCACCGGAAGCCAGGGCTCAGTGGTGCTGAATGCGGCGTGTGGCGAACCTTCCCACTGCATCGGCGTGCGCTCGGGATCACGACCCAGACCGAGTCCCGGCTCGTTCTTCTCGGCAGGGTCCTGGATACGCTGGGGCGGGATGAACACGTCCTCCATGCCGATTTCATCACCGTAATAAAGGGTTGGTGTGCCACGCAGCGTAAGAAGCAGCATCGCAGCAACGCGCGCCTGCTGAGGGCCCACGCGCGAAGCAATGCGGCGCTGATCGTGGTTGCCGAGTACCCAGTTCGGCCATTCGCCCTCGGGGACCAGTCGGTCGTATTCCACGATCATGCGATCGATCTCGCATGCGTTCCAGGGCGCGTGTATGAGCTGGAAATTGAACGGCAGGTGCACGCCCGGCCGCTCGAGACCGTAGTACGAAACGAGCCTCTCCACCGGCAGGTAGATCTCGCCGATCATGACGCGTTCCTCGTACTCGTTGAACAGCGCGCGCATTTCGGCAACAACCTCGTGGACTTCGGGCCGATCGGTGCTGTAGCGCTGGAGCAGCCGGCGGTGCTCTGCGTCTCCGGGTCGATAACCCGGATTGGGAGGATCGTTGCGGAACTGGTCGTCCTTGATCAGGTGCCACAGGACGTCTATGCGAAAACCATCCACGCCGCGGCCGAGCCAGAAGCGAAGAACGTCGTACATCGCTTTACGTACCACCGGATTGCGCCAGTTGAGATCAGGCTGCTCTTTGAGAAACGCGTGGTAATAGTACTGGCCTGTGTGCGCGTCCCACTCCCATGCCTTGCCGCCGAAAACGCTGAGCCAGTTGTTCGGTGGACCGCCGTCAGGCGCAGGGTCGTGCCATATGTACCAGTTGCGCCGAGGGTTATCTCGGGACGATCGGCTTTCGAGAAACCACTGGTGCTGGTCCGAGGTGTGGTTGGGCACGAAATCGAGAATGAGTTTGATGCGGCGTCGGTGTATTTCAGCAACCAGCTCGTCGAAATCGCCAAGCGTGCCGAAGGTCGGCGCGACGTCACAGTAATCGGATATGTCGTATCCGAAATCCTTCATCGGTGAAGGATAGATAGGCGAAATCCAGACTGCATCGACGCCGAGCCACCCGAGGTAATCGAGGCGCTGGCGGATTCCGTTCAGGTCGCCTTTGCCGTCACCGTTGCTGTCCTGAAAAGACAGCGGGTAGATTTGATAAACGATGCCGCGCTGCCACCACAGCATGTTGGGTCGCGCAGAAGATGCCACGTCGATCTCGGCCATGATCTTTCGATGAGCAGGAAGCAGGGGCAACGCGAGATCAGCGTGGGGGAGCAAACCGGGTACCGCACGCTTCAGCGCGCTACGGGACCATCGATGATATCGCTGCGAAGACGATGCGCGTGCACCGACGTCGCCGCGCGGCGGGCATGCCGAAGAAGCGCTTCGATGCCGCCGGGCTGCGCGCTGCGCGGTCAGTCTTCGCCGGTATTCTTGAAAGCTGCCTTGGCGGCTTGCTTGAGCTCGCGCTCGACAGAATCGGCGGTGGGACCCACTTTGCTTACAGCACTTCGCAGCGCCACTTCGGTGCAGCCAAATCGGTCGCACCACCACTGCACTTCTAACTCTTCAATGAGGTTGATACGGCCGGTATCAGTCGGGGTCCAGTTTTTGTCGACTAGCATGTGACGCTCCTTCGGTTAAGTGCAAGCTCATGCTACACCGACCCGCTGAACGAGGGCAGAGTTCAAACGCGCAGATCGGCACAGCCCTTGCAGTCCAGGCGGTTGCAAGAACCCCGTCCAATTCGACGTGAATCAAACGGGAGAAGGTAGCAAGCGCCGTGCGAGCCAAGACGACACATGGGAATTCGATGAACGAGGTGCAACGCGAAGGCCCCGCGTGGGGCAAGCTCGCGCTGATCGTGCTTGGGGTTTTCGCGCTTGCGATGGTTTGGCGCTACACGCCCCTTGCCGAGGTCGTTACGTCAGAGCGCGTCATCGATTGGGCGCGTTCTGCGGGTGATGTCTGGTGGGCGCCTTTCGCGGTCATCGCAGCCTACGTTCCGGCAGCGTTCGTGATGTTCCCGCGTCCGCTAATCACGCTGTTCGCGGTGATTGCTTTCGGCCCGTGGCTGGGCTTCGCGACCAGCATGGCGGGGATCGTTGCAGCCGCGCTCGCGACGTACTATGCAGGTCAGGTACTTCCGCGCGACACCGTGCGGCATCTCGTCGGAAAAAAGGCGATCGAGATGAGCGAAGTGCTGCGCCGGCGTGGATTGCTGGCCGTGTTCGCTCTGCGTATCGTTCCTGTGGCGCCGTTCTTCATAGAGGGCATGGCCGCCGGTGCCATCCGCATCAAGTTGTGGCATTTCGTGGTCGGAACGATCATGGGCATGGCGCCGGGAACGCTTACGACTACGGTGTTCGGCGACCAACTCGCAACCGCGCTGGAAGACCCCTCGCAGATCAATTACTGGCTGATCGCCGGCGTTGCGGTGTTGTTCGTCGTGCTGATCTGGTGCGTGCGGAGGTGGTTCGTAAAGGAGCACCGAAAAGGCGCCCCTGAGGCGCAGACGGGACAGAGTGAAGTCGGCACGCTCGAGCCGCGGGCAGACAGCGGCCTGAGCTCCTGACGATAAAACGCCGCACGCATGTGAATGCGTGCGGCGCCGTAGATACGTCCTGCCTATTTCCGGGAAGCCGATTTCCGCGAAGTTTTCCTGCCGGACGACTTCCGACTCGCCGACTTTCTGGCTGGCGACTTGCGGCTCGATTTCTTCTTGGATGATTTCTTTGCAGGCACTTTGCCGCCTTCGCTCCGGGCTTCAGACAAAGCGATCGC
>JAQGNH010000083.1 GCA_028291945.1 Betaproteobacteria bacterium | reverse complement strand
GCAATCGAGTCCCACACAAAAGGAGGTTTTGCATGACCGCAAAATCAGCCCCGCAGCTTACGCAAGCTCAGCAATCCAGATCCGCCGCGTTTCACTTGGGCGCTACGCTTTTCACGCTCGCTGTGGCACTTCTGTTGTGGGATGCCGCCTCGGCTTACCTATACCACCGCGCCGGGAGGGCAGCGGTAGCGGCGCGGGAAGCAGCCTCCCTCATGAAGATCGAGGCGAAGTCCCCGGTCGAGACCGTGCAGTCCGAGCCGGAAGTCCCCGCGGTGAACAGCAGGCACCGCGCGCTTTCTGAGTTCCTCGCGAAACGCTACAAGGTGTCGCAAGCTGTTACGCTGGACCTTGTGAATATTGCTCATACGGCAGGCCACCAGCTCGGGCTCGACCCGCTGCTGATCATCGCGGTCATCGCGGTCGAGTCGCGTTTCAATCCCATAGCTGAAAGCGTTGCTGGCGCGAAAGGGTTGATGCAGGTGATTCCGAAGTACCATGTGGAGAAGTTTCGCGAGTTCGGCGGCGAGCAATATGCGGTGTTCGATCCTGAAACCAACATATTGGTCGGCTCCCGGATACTCAAGGAATACCTGTCCCGCACCGGCCATCTCGACTCGGCCCTGCAGATGTACGCAGGCGCCCTGAACGACGAAGAGGACACGTATACCGGAAAAGTGATGACCGAGAAGGAGCGCTTGCAGCAGGTCCTGCGCAAATCGCCGCCCCGACGCCCCGATATCGAAGCGTCCGTTGCAGTGGATCGCATAGCGCTCGCCGACGGGGCGCGATAGAGTTCGGAATGTTGCGGACCTGCATACACGCGGAAGGTGACCATGGCTGAAGCCGTCCCGGGATTACCCAAGGATCTTTTCGAGTGGATGCAGAAGATGTGGAACCCGATGTCGTTCCCCATTCCCGGAATGCTGACACCGACTGCGAACGTGGACGAGATCCAAAACAAGATTCGCGAGCTTAAGTCGGTCGAGAACTGGCTGACGATGAATGTCGGCTTCGTTCAGATGACCATCAAGACACTCGAAATGCAGAAAGCAGCACTCGAATCACTGGGTGCTGCCGCTGCGTCGGCAGCGGGCAAGGACGCGAAACCGTAATTCAGCAGACGAGAGAGGCTGCTGGTGGGCAGCAGCGGTCTTCAAACACCTCGTCTGCGTTAGCCCCTCTTCCGCTCGAGTATTTTGAAGCGCTCAGCGGCTTTGACGAGCTCGGCGCATATCCCCGGCTCCCAAGCCGAGTGACCCGCATCCGGCACGGTGATATACCGTGCCTCCGGCCAGGCGCGATGCAGGTCGTCGGCGGTCACGATCGGGCACACCGCATCGTAACGGCCCTGAACGATCACCGACGGGATATTGCGCAGCTTTCCGATATTCGCCAGAAGCGAATTCTCCGGAAGAAAAATGTCGTGGCTGAAGTAGTGTGCTTCGATGCGCGCAAGTCCGAGCGCGACGACGTCGCTCGCAAAATACGCTACCGTTTCGGGGCTGGCGAGCAGCGTGGAGCACGAGCCTTCGTAGATACTCCACGCGCGAGCCGCAGGCATGTGAAGGGCTGGGTCGGGATCGGTCAGACGGACGTAATATGCAGCAAGGAGATCACCGCGTTCCTCTTCCGGTATGGCGGCGGCGAACTCTGCCCAGGCTTCCGGAAACAGATTGCGCACGCCGTATAGAAACCAATCGATTTCGGTCTTGCGGCAGAGAAAAATGCCGCGCAGTATGAGGCCGGTGCAGCGATCGGCATGGTTGATTGCGTAGGCGATCGCAAGCGTGCTTCCCCACGAGCCTCCGAACACGAGCCAGCGCTGAACACCGAGGTGCCGGCGCAGGCGCTCCATGTCCTGCACGAGCAAAGGCGTTGTGTTGTTCCGCAGTTCGCCGAGCGGGCGCGATCGACCGGCGCCACGTTGATCGTAGACGATGATCCGATAATGTGCGGGATCGAAGAAACGCCGGTGAGCAGGCGCTGACCCGGCACCCGGGCCGCCGTGCAAAAAAACGACCGGCGCTCCGTGCGGGTTGCCGCATTCCTCCCAGTACATCTCGTGCAAGTCGTCGAGTCTCAGCAGGCCGGAGTTGAACGGCCCGATCTCGGGATAGAGCTCGCTGCAAATTGCGCGGGAATGATCGGACATGATTCGGGAAGAACGGGACCAGGGGGAAAGTATCACAGCACGAATTGCCTGCCCAGAATGCTAGTCCCAACCGTAGCGATAGAACATGCCAAGGAGGCTCGTCTGCCCCGCCTGCGCACGCAACGAGATCCGCTGCGTCAAGCTTAACTCGAGGCGCAACAGGTTTTCTGCGCCGCCAAGGCTTTGTTCGAATACCACGTAGAGCCGGTCGGTCACGCGCTTTCCGACTGTAAGGAATTGGTCGGAAACCGAGGTGCTGCCGCGCAGTCCGATTTCATCGAGATGCAGCGCGCTCGTTAATGGCTTGGCGGCCTTGCCCATGATCGCGCCTGCGGCGAGGGGGAGCGCAGACAACTGGCCTGCCCCGGTATTGCCCGCGGCGCGGCCCAGTACCAACCACGACAGCGCTTCGCCCTCGGGGAGCGGCGGGTTCGAGACCACCTGTACTAGCGGCTGTGACAAGGTCCCGGTAATGGCGACTCCCGCCTCAACCTCCTGCCTCTTTCGCATCGCGACGATATCGAGCCCCGGATCGGACAAAGGACCATTGAAATAAAGATGGCCGCGGTCGATCTCGAGACGCTGGCCGTACGCGACGAAGGTTCCGCGCCTCGCGTCGATGGTGCCGACTGCCCGCAGCTCGCCTTGCGCATTCGTTTGGACCCGCAGTTCGCCTGAAAGCCATGCTTCCAGGCCGCGGCCACGCACATGTACGTTGTTGCCGAGATCGATTGCGATGTCCACGATTGCACGAGGCAGCTTTCGCGTCTCGCCCGCGGCCGGCGCTTTCACCGGGGTGCGCCCGACCACCACGACATCGTTTCCGAGCTTGGGCAAGGTCGTTGTCGCGAGCTCGAAGGAACCTTCGTTGGCGAGCAGACTGCCCGTGAATGCAAGCTTGCCGGCTTTGAGTGCCGCATTGCCTTTGCCGCTGACGACCAGCCGGCGATCAGGCCGCGCAAGCACGGCGAACCGATCCGCACGCCAGTCGACGGACGCTTCGTTGAAGCCGCTTCTCGCAAGCGTGCCCCGTGCGCTCAATTCTCCTTCGCCTCCACGGATCGAAAACGACTCGACGCGCACTTCACGTTCGGTGAGCAGTGCCCGCAGCGCTCCACCTCGGAGATCGACCCCTTCGGCCGGAAGTGCGAGCGCGAGCCGATCCGCGGTCAGTGGACCCGTGATCTGCGGTTCCGCGACCGTGCCGCGTCCCTGAACCTGTGCCCGTGCCTCGCCATCCAGCAGAACGCTCGCGTCCAGAAGCGCCGCGAACGGTGCGAGTCGTGCGATGCTGACATCGGCCTTGAACGACAACGGTGAGGCTGCCGTGTAGCGGCCGCCAATCGCGCTGAGGCGTCCCTCGGCGAAACCCTTCGCAAGTGCCGATTGAATGCGGGCTTGAAACGTCGCGTCCTGGTCTCCGAAGTTTGCGTTGAGGGCAATCGTCTGCAGACCCATGCGGATCGACTTGTCTGCGCCCAGCGCGACGTCGCCCGACTCGCGTGTGACCGACATCGAAGCGGAGAGCCGCGGAGCGCTCCTGATCGACCACTGTCCATTGAGGCGCAACGTTCCGGCGGTCTCGCCCGGGCCGCCGGCCAGCGTAACGAGCGGGCGCGCTGGAAGATCGCTGAAGCGACCGGAGCTGGAGAAGCTTCCTCGGTCATAGTTGAGCTCAGCCAGTGCGAGACGGCCGCCCGCGAACCGCATTTCGAACGCTGCGACAGATGTGCGCTGTTGCCCTATGGTCATCGATACCGGCGCAACGAGCTCGACTGGCACTTCGCCTTTGTTGACGAGCTCGAGTAGAGTGCCTGTCCATCCGACGCCGGGCTTCCACCCCCCGCGCGCACGCGCGCGAAGATCAACGCGGTCGCCTTGTGCTTGCGCCGCCGCTGTGTGCGCTCCTGCCGTGCCTTCCAGCTTCAGATTCGCCGAGCGCAGCTGCCATTGTGGCGCGCTGATGCCGCGCAGGGTCGCATCGACTTCGAAAGGCCCATTTGCCTGTGTGCTCAAACGGCCGCGCGCCTCGACCGCCTTGATGCGCCCATAGCCGGTGTGCGCGAGATCCGCACCGCTCACGTCGAAGCGCACCATGGGCGCGCGCAAGGCCCCCGTCAGTTGCGCGGTTCCGCGCGCCGACCCCTGTAGTCGCTTGTCGAGCAAAGCCAACCGCTGCGCGTTGAAGCGGATGACCAGCGTATCCGTCGCTCTGCCTAACGCACCGCGCGCCTCAAACTGATTGCCGCCGAGCGTAGCGTCGACATCGGCATTGAGCAGGCGCTCGGAATGGAACGCGATATTTCCGCGCGCCTGCAGCGGCGCATCGAGCCAGCGCGAGTCGCGAACGGCAAATTGCACATTTGCATGAGGGCCCGCCAGCGTGCCCTGTGCCTTCACCGTCGCGTTGATCGAACCCGCAGGGAAATCACCCCACGCAGCAGGGTCGAAGCGCACCAGCATTGCCTCGACTGAGTACGGTTGTTTTGCGGCGAGCTCGATGCGCGCGCGCCCGGCTGCTTCTCCGCCGCGGGCGCGAGCGCGAAACTGCGGAATATCGATGACGTCCCCAGCGCGGCGCGCGGCGAGCCGGAGCTCGATATCGCTTTGAGTGAGCTCTGCTGTCACGGACTGGCGTTCCGATTGGAGGAGGACCTCGGCGTGCCCTGCCAGCGCCGTTTCACGCATCCGTCCGTGCAGCTGATGGAGATCGACCCGTTTCGTTGCAAGCGCAAGCTTCGCGCTTGTTCTCTCAATTTCTCCTGAACCCGTCACTAGACCTGCAGTGCCGAGATCGGCAATGAGATCGGTTACCCTGGCCGCGGTGCCGTCTGTGCGGACGCTCGCGCGTAGCGCAGCGATGGGTAGACGATCCTGATCGTACGACCCGCTTGCCGCGTTCGACAGGCTCAGAGAACCGGCATACAACGCTCCGGCACGCTTGAACGAAATTTCGCCATCGAGCGATGTGCGCGGCGCAGCGGCCAGTAGCGTTTTCAGGTCGAGGCGCGCGATGCGCGCGGACAGAGTAGCCAGCGGCAGCTCAACGTACGGGTTCACGGTTGCTCTGACATCGACGCGAGCGTTTTCCCTCGTTGCCACACCTTCAAGTGTCATCTCATTCAAGTCGCCGTGAGCCACGCCATCGAGAACGCTTCGCGTGCTGTCCAGCGACGTCGCGCTGAATGCTGCATTCAGCGCAAACGGCGCAAGCGCGCTGATCGTGCCGCGTCCTGCCACCGTATATTCCAGCGCATAAAGGGTTAGATCCCGCACTTCGTGGCGAGTGCGGCCGCCTTCATAGTCGAGCCGGATATTCGTGAGCTCCTGCGGACCTTTGCCAAGATCGATCACGAGGCGGGCGACGTGCGCATCTGCAAGCCCGAAATCGAGCGGCAGGGCAAGCGTGTCGGGCGGACGCCCACGCGGCTTCCCTGATTGTGTGACGATCGCGATTTCATCTGCGCGCAAGCCTGTGATCCGCGGCTTCAGCCGCAACAAAGAGAGCGGTGAGACGCGTAGCGCTGCTGCCGAGACATGCAATTCGATGTCTTCGCCAGCATAACGAATGTGGCTTACGGACGCACCGCCGGCGAGGGTGCCCGCCACACCATCGAGTGTGAGGCCTTTACCCGCGTAGCCGGCAATGCGGGTCGAAAGCCACGCGAGGCCGCTTTCTGTATAGACGAGCCATGTCGCAGTCGCACCCGCCGCGGCCAGCGCAAGCAGCAGCATCGCGACAATTAACAATGCACCGCGCCGGATGGACATCAGAAATTGAATCCCACCGAAAAATGCAGGCGCACCTTGCCTGTGCGCTCGCCATACGCGACGTCACCGCGCACGGGCCCCACCGGCGAGCGCCAGCGCAAACCTATGCCGTAGCCGACCGCGACATCGAATGCGCTTATCTCGTCGACGGCATCTCCGGCATCGACGAATAGCGCGCCGCCAATTGTGTCGGTGACCCAACGGGTGTATTCAATGCTCGCCAGTGCGAGATAACGTCCGCCTACGATAGCGCTTCCCTGAGGGACCCCTATGGACTCGAAAGCGTATCCACGTAGGGTCTGATCGCCGCCCGTTCGAAACAGAAATGAAGACGGGATGCCGAGACGGCTGGTTGCAAGCACTACGCCTGCTTCGCCGCGCACGAGAATGTCATTGCGTAGTCCTATCGGAATAAGCCAGTTCACGCGCGTGCGTGCGCGTGCGAAATCGCGGGTACTGAGGCCGGGCACGCTGGAGCCGACTTCGAATGTGCCCAGAACGCCACGCCGCGGCGACACAAGATCGTCAGTGGTGCGAAAAGTCTTGCGGTATCCGGCGAACAGCGCATGGCTGTTTTCCCCTTCGGAGCCTGCAACGGATTGATGCTCGAAGTGCGCCGCGAGGCTGACCTGCGACGGCGTGCTTTCGAGGCCCCAGTTGTGAGCGTATCCGACGACCGCTTCGCGCGTAACCTGCCCTTCGATGTCGCTGCGCAGAAACCGGGTGCTGTAGGTGTCCCACACGCCGCGAGCCCGCGGCGGCGTATCGAGGCTCAAATTGAGCTCCTGCTCTTTTGTATTGACGCTGAGGCGGGGCCGGAAGCGCCAGGCGCTGTCGAAAATATTTGCGTTGCGATAGTCGGTCGTGAATCCCAGGCGCGTATCGGTGCTGAACGTAACACCGGCATCGATACGCTGCGAAGGCGCTTCGATGACGTTCACGCGCAGCGGCGCGGAAGCCGCGTGTGCCGGATCGGAATCGATCGCGAAGTGCACGGCGTTGAAATATCCCGTTTCGAGCAGTCGTCGCTGATAGAGGTCGAGCTTGATTGCGTCGTATGGCTCTCCCGGATGCATTGGATTGAGGTTCTCAACGACTGACGGCGGATATCGGCGCAAACCCGAAACGACCGTCGGTCCTGCGTGAAACACAGGCCCACTGTCGAGTTGAAGCTTCAAATAAGCACTCGTTTGCTCGGGTTCGATCCGGGCTTCACTTTCGGCAATGCTTGCCGCTGCATAGCGCCCGCGACCCAGGCGCAACAGCGCCTCCAGCTTCGCGGCATCCCATTCGGCCTGCCGGAAAGGCTCTCCGGGCGGGAGGCGCCATGTCTGGCGTACGACGTCGATGCGTTTGCGCCCTTCCGCGTCGTCGAGCACCGGCCCGCGAAATCGCAGATCGGCCTCGCGCACGCGTGTGCGTGAGCCGAGCTCCACGGTGATTCTCACGATCGCTTCCGAACCGCGCGGCGTTTCTATTTCAGCTCGCACATCAGCCGAGAAGTAGCCTTCCGCAGCAAACGCCTCGATCGCTGACTTGCGCGCGTCGTCGACGAGCCTTTGCAGCAGTGGCAAGGTGACTCTCGAGTCCCGCTGCCAGCGCACGAGATCGAGCCCCTCCTCGAGCATTTTCTGGTAAGTCTTTGGCGCCTCGATCACGATCCGGAATCGAAGCGGAGCGGGCTCTTCCAATATGGGGGGCTCTTGCGCGTGCGTTGCTCCCGCACAGCCGAAGGCAGCGAGGAACAAAGCGGATCGTGCAAAACAGCTGAGCGGTTGCGATTGCCGCGTGCGGCCGCGCATAGCGATATCCCGTTGAATGAGCACAGGGGCCACTGCAGGTCACTCCGCGCGACACTCACGTCGCTGTATGCGGGACTGCGGCAGGCCGGCAGGATACCGACGCGCGCCAGCATTGGGCAAGCGCTTCGGCGAACCGGTAAACGGCTACTGTATAATGAAAATTCGTACCCATTGCCGCGCTGCCACTGCGCCGGCGCTCGCATGCGCCGCATTAAACACGCACACAACTCCTTCGCGCCTTTTTTTCACTATGGATGAACAACTCCGTCAGGCGGCGCACGAGTATCATCAGTACCCTACACCGGGGAAGATCGCAGTCACCCCGACGAAAGGCCTGATCAATCAGCGCGACCTTGCTCTGGCCTACACGCCGGGGGTCGCGTCCGTGTGCGAGACGATCGCAGCGAATCCGGCCGAAGCGCGCAACCTGACCGCCCGCGGGAACCTGGTTGGCGTGATCACGAACGGAACTGCCGTCCTGGGCCTCGGTGCAATCGGGCCGCTGGCGTCCAAGCCCGTAATGGAAGGCAAGGCGGTGCTCTTCAAGAAGTTCGCAGGCATCGATGTGTTCGACATCGAAATCAACGAGCGTGACCCGCAGAAGCTCGTCGACATCATCGCGAGCCTCGAACCGACCTTTGGCGGTATCAACCTCGAAGATATCAAGGCGCCCGAGTGTTTTTACGTCGAGCGCAAGCTTCGTGAGCGTCTGAAGATTCCGGTTTTTCACGACGATCAGCATGGGACCGCGATCATCGTGGGCGCGGCGATATTGAATGGGCTCAAGGTCGTCGGCAAAGACATTCGAGAGGTCAAGCTCGTGGTCTCCGGCGCCGGGGCTGCAGCGCTCGCGTGCCTCGATCTACTCGAGGCGATGGGCCTTCCACGCGAGCACATCATCGTTACGGACATCGTCGGTGTCGTTTACGAGGGCCGTAAGGAGGAAATGGACCCGCAGAAGGCGCGCTATGCGATCCAGACGACAGCCCGCAAGCTTGCGGACGTCATAGAGGGCGCCGACGTTTTTCTCGGACTTTCCGCGGGCGGCGTGCTGAAAGCCGAGATGGTCAGGAAAATGGCCGCGCGACCGCTGATACTTGCGCTCGCGAATCCGGAGCCCGAAATACGGCCCGAGGTGGTGCGAGAGGCGAAACCAGACGCAGTCATGGCTACCGGCCGTTCGGACTATCCGAATCAGGTCAACAATGTACTGTGCTTCCCTTTCGTGTTCCGCGGGGCGCTCGATGTGGGCGCGACGACGATCAACCGCGAAATGGAGCTTGCAGCCGTATACGCAATCGCCGAGCTTGCTCAGGCGGAACAGTCGGACATCGTTGCGCTGGCGTATGGCGAGCAACACATTTCGTTTGGACCGGAATACCTGATTCCGCGCCCATTCGATCCGCGTCTCATCGGGAGAATCGCGCCGGCGGTTGCGAAAGCTGCGATGGACAGCGGCGTCGCGACTCGGCCGATCGACGATCTCGAAGTCTATCGCGAGCGCTGCAACGAGTTCGTGTACCAGTCCGGTTTCGTGATGAAACCGGTATTTGCCGCAGCCAAGCAGTCGCCGCGCCGGATCGTGTACGCGGAAGGCGAAGAAGAGCGCATTCTGCGAGCGGCGCAGGTCGCGATTGACGAAGGCATCGCCCGGCCGGTACTGATCGGGCGCCGTGAGGTCATCGAGATGCGCATCGAACGCCTGGGTCTGAGGCTGAAGCGCAACGAGAATTACGAACTGGTGGATCCCGACAACGATCCGCGTTACCGCGAGTATTGGACCGAGTACCACCGCCTGGCTGCACGGCGCGGCGTCACACCCGGGATCGCTAAACTCGAAATGCGCCGGTTACCCAGTCTGATCGGCGCCATGCTGATCCATATGGGTGATG
>JAQGNH010000053.1 GCA_028291945.1 Betaproteobacteria bacterium | reverse complement strand
CAGCTTGAGGCGCCCTGACTTGATGTGCTCCATCGTTCCGAGCAGCGAGGTGATCATGAAGTCGACGTTGCCGCCGAGCAGATCGATCATCGCGGGGCCTGCCCCTTTGTAAGGCACGTGCACGATATTCAAACTCGCCATGTTGCGCAGAAGCTCTCCGGCAATGTGCTGCAGCGAGCCATTCCCCGACGAGGCGAAGTTGAGCTTGCCCGGATTCGCTTTCGCGTTCGAGATCAGCGCCTGCATCGTATTGACCTTCACGCGCGGGCCTGCGAGCACCGCAAGGGGCTGCACGATCGCGATCGCAACCGGCTCGAAATCCCGAACCGGATCGTAGGGGACTTTGTCCTGCAGCACCGTGTTGATCACCATCGCGTTCGTACCGTAGAACAGCGTGTAACCATCGGGCGTCGCACGCGCGACCGTTTCAGTGCCGATGATCGTGCCGCCGCCCGCGCGGTTGTCGATCATCACACGCCAGCCGAGCGCCTGTCCCAGCTCCTCGCCAATCATCCGCGCGGCGATATCAGTGCTACCGCCCGGCGCATACGCGACCACGACTCTGATGGGCTTGGTTGGGTACGTCTGCGCCAGAGCCTGCGATGCAGTCGAGCAGAAGAATAATGCGGCCGCCAATACCGCAACATTGAACCGGGTCAAGAGAATGCTTTGCATATTGTCGTAAAGTGTCTTCGTCTGCGGAAAACGCACCGTACCCTTCTACCTGAGACGTTCCTCGTACCACGGGTAGGCGCTCGTAATGCTGACCGGCCCCGCCACCATCGACGCACGCACCCACGAGGGATTCAGTTGCGACAGCGAAGTCACACCCATCAATCCCATAGCAGTGCGCATTTCGATCTCGAGCAATTCCAGCATGCGCTCGATAGCGGGCTGGCCACCGGCCGCCAGCGCCCAACCCAGCAGCTTGCCGACGCCGACAGCGCGGGCGCCAAGCGCAATCGCCTTGATCACATCCGTGCCGCGCAGGATGCCGCCGTCGACGAGTACCTCCGCGCGCCCGGCGACCGCTTCAACGACCTCGGGAAGCACTTCGATACTGGCCTGGCCATGATCCAGTTGGCGTCCGCCATGATTGGAGACGTACACGACGTCAGCGCCATGGTCGACGGCAAGACGCGCATCCTCCGCGGACGCAATGCCTTTCACGATGAGCGGCCCTTTCATGTGCTGCTTCATCCACACGAGATCGTTCCAGGTCATGCTCGCCTGGTAGCGGGGATCGCCGAAGCCCTCGCGTACGTTGGCGCGACTGATCAGATCGCGCTCACGCCGGCCGTACCAAGCGCGATCGACGGTGACGCAGAGGGCGCGATACCCGACCGTGCGCGCGCGATCGAGGATCTCTTCGATCCATTCCCGTCCGGAGCGCACATACAGCTGGAAGATCAGCGGCTCGCTCACGGCCTGCTGAGCGGCTTCGATGCCCGGCTTCACCGCAGTGCTGATAAACGCCGTTGTGCGGCGGGCCACCGCCGCGCGCGCGACGGGTACGGCACCTTCGGGATGCGCCATTCCGAGAAAGCCGCCGACCGGCGCGAGAAACACTGGCGTCGCGAGCGGTTGGCCCAGCAGGGTCGTCGTAAGATCGATGTCGGCAACGTTAACGAGCACCCGCTGGCGCAGCGCGAGCGCATCGAGGGCAAGTCGATTGCGCCGCAACGTCGTTTCCGAGTCGGCTCCGCCCGAGAGGTGATCCCACAATTCCCGGGGTAGCTTCTGCCGTGCAGTGTGTACGATTTCCTGTAGCGACTGAAACTGCTGATCCATCGCTGCTCCAGATTCCTGCGGCATTTTCGTCCTCAAAGTGCGTTAGATATGAACCGTGATTCGTGATTCGTGATTCGTTCAGATGGAGCAGACTGCAACAGGTTTGGTTGTAGCTTACCGCTCAACGCTTTATGGCTCACGAATCACGCTTTCAATTGCTGCGCCAGCCAATCGGCAATCAACGGCCTCGCTCTGTTCTGCACGTTGTTGCACACATGTACGCCTTCATCGAACACCACCGTCTCGCAGGGGCCTTTGACTTCCTTCTCGACGCGATAAGCCTGCTCGGGTGGCGATGCCTTGTCCTGACCGCCGTAAACCTGCAGCAGCGGCACCCGAATGCGCTCCGCTGCACCGGCCATCGTGATGCGATCCTGCACCTCGGCAGGGTTCGGCCCAAAGTACTGCTCGATCGCGATTTGTCCGAGCGGCGGCATATGCGCATACAACCCCGCAGGCGTATACCACGCACTCACCGACACCGCCGCGCGTACGCGTTCGTCGAACGCCGCAGCGCGGCACGCGAAGAGACCGCCGTACGATATGCCGCCGACCGCAAGGCGCGACGCGTCGACATCTTTTCTTGCTGACACAAAATCGACCACTGCGCGCAGCACGACTTCATAATCGGGACGCATCTTGAGCTTCGTGCTGACGAGCCCCTGACCCGGACCATCGAACGCGAGATACGCCATGCCACGCTCGACGATGTGCTGACCCAGATCGTACAGCTCCTCCTTCGTCGAGTCGCCTCCGGGGCAGAAAATAACAATAGGCGCGCGCTCAACCCCGAGCGGCTTGCGCAAATACCCTGGAAGCTTCGAACCTTCGAAACCGATTTCTACCAGTTCCATTGAGGGACTGACGAGCGGCGCCGCTTTGCGATAGCACTCGTTTGCCGCTTCGAGCGCCGCACGAAACTGGCTCTGATCGTGCACGAAGTAGAAGCTCGCCCAGTGGTAAATACTCGCGGCTCGTATGAACGCGTTGCCCGCTGTCAGCCTGCGGCCTGCTGCTGCAGCTTCCGTCCCGATGCGCACGTGCTCGCGTGCGAGCTTGCTGAATTCGGCGCACCAATCCTCCCAGCGCTCGATGCGCTTCTTCAGCTGCTCGAGCTCCCACGGCGAGACGTGATTCGCGAGAATGCGCCACGTGAAGCGCTCGAGCATGGATTGGACGTTCTGGTCTGGCATTGGATCTCTCGTCAGCGGTCAGCGGTCAGCGGTCAGGCGATTAGACCAGCCAACTAAAGAGGGCGGGACGCTTACCCTCTCAGGGCCAAGGTCACGAATGGGGCGCTTTTCGGCATTTCGTCACGTGGTCTTTACGTGGGTCGTCACTTGTCGCGCCTCTCCCCTTTTCCCTTCGCGCTTACAGGTTTCTTCAGGCTTGCGAGATCGAGCGCACCGGGAAGGTCCTTGCGGCCGCGCAAGAGCTCGAAGTACCGCACCGCAAGCGCGAGGTCCTGCAGAGCCGTACCGACTGATTTGAAAACCACGAGTCCGCTGTCTGGAAGGCTCGCCGCTCCCGACGCGATTTGCGCCATCGTTTTTTGCTGTTCTGCACCGATGGCACCGCTTTTTACCGCATACTGCAAATCGCCTGCTTCCTCAGCCGCTCGTGGCGTATCGACTACGACGAGTTTGGCCGCCCTGAACGATCCTTCGTCGACTTCGATAGATTGCGGCCGCGTACTGCCCACCGCACATAACAGGCGACACTCACCGAGCCACTCGGCGCGCAGCACCGGCTGACTACTCTGCGAGCTCGTCGCGGCGACGACAACCTTATGCCCGCGAGTAGCGACTTCAGCAGTGGCTTCGGCCTTGACCGGTATCCCAAGCTTGGACGACATTTGGCGCGCCAGACGTTCGCGATTTTCGGCAGTCGGGCTGTAGACGGCCGCTGATTCGACGCGGTACACGCTCGCCAGGGCTTCGAGCTGCATCCGCGCCTGATGGCCGGCGCCAATCAGGCCCACCGTAATAGGTCCTTCGATCTTGAGCTTGCGCGCGATCACACCACTCGCCGCACCCGTGCGCAAGTCGGTGATCAAACGTCCATCCAGCACGGCGAGCAACTCGCCGTCCGCAAGGCGATACAGCGAAACGACGTAGCGCACGCCAACGTCGTCGATCATGTGAAATACCTTGGTCGCGGCATAACCAGCAACGTAATCCGCGGCGAACATCATCCGCATCCATCCGCCATCGAACGCGGAGTTCAAGCGTGGCGAGATGAATGTCTTTCCTGCCGCTTCGTGTTGCGACATGGCTTCGAGGAGATCGATCGCCTCCCGCATCTCGACAACGCCTTCGAGCGCTTCAGCGCCGAGCATTAGGGCCATTGTTTTCCTTTAACTGCGCAATTCCGTGATTCGTGATTCGTCATTCGTCATTCGTGAGCTGCTCAGTCATCGTCTACGCTGCTGAGCAGAAGCTACCTGCGCCTGTGATGCAACGCATTGGTTCGTAATACGTGCATTCAGCATTCACGAATCACAAATCACGGGTCACGAATCACGCTTTCAACTGTTTGGAGAGCCAATCCGCAATAAGCGGCCGCACCATATGGTGCAGGTTGTTGCATACGTGCACGCCATCGTCGAATACGACAGTCGTGGTCGGTCCTTTCACCGCTTTCTCCACGCGATACGCCTGCTCGGGCGGCGACGCCTTGTCCAATCCGCCATAGACCTGCAGGAGCGGCACTTTCAGGCGCTCGGCAGCACCGTCCATCGTAATGCTGTTCTGTACCTGTTCAGCGTTGTGTCCCATGTATTGATTCAGCCCGAGCTGCGAAAGCGGGTCCATCCCCTTCCAGCGGCCTGCAGGTGTATACCACGCGCTCGCCGAGAACACTGCTTTGAAACGATCGTCGAACGCGGCCGCGCGGCAGGCAAACAGGCCGCCGTATGAAATCCCGCCGATCGCGAGCCGCTGCAGATCCAGATCTCTGCGTTGCGCGATAAAGTCGGTAACGACACGAATCGGCACTTCGAAATCGGACCGCAGCTTGAGCCGGGTACTCACCAGCCCGTGACCCGGACCATCGAATGCCATGACCGCGATTCCGCGCTTGAGGATGTGCTCGCCGAAATCGTACATCTCCTCTTTGGTGGAGTCACCGCCGGGCACGAGCATCACGAGCGGCGGCTTCTGCACCCCGGCGGGTTTGCGCAGATACCCGGGAAGTTGCACGCCCTCGAAGGCAATTTCGAGAAGTTCCATCGGCGGATCGACCAGCGGAGCGGCTTTTTTCCAGCAGGCGTTCATCGCTTCCATGCCTGCAACGAACTGTTCCTGGTCGTGCACGAACAGGAACGTTGCCCAGTGATAGTACAGCGCAGCGCGTATGTATTGGGCACCTGCCGTAGCCCGGTTGCCTTCCGCCAGCGCCTTATCCGCCATGTCGCTGTAGCGCCGGGCCTCTTTGCTCCATTCGACGCACCACTGGTCCCACGACTGTATTGTTTTCTTCAGCCGCTCGAAATCCCACGGCGCAACGTACTGCGACAACATGCGCCAGGTGAAACGGTCAAGCGCGACTTCAGTATTTCGGTCTGCCATTGTTTGTCCTTGAGAACATGAAC
>JAQGNH010000043.1 GCA_028291945.1 Betaproteobacteria bacterium | reverse complement strand
AGGCGCTGCAGCCTGCCACCGTCCGTAATCAAGGCGAAGCGGTTGGCGGAAGGCGCCGCCTCAGCAAGCGTTTCTTCCAGCGTGTTCCAGGCCTGACAATGCGGGCATTGACCCTGCCACTTCAGCGCCTGACCGCCGCACTCGGTGCACGCGTAAAGGGATTTGCTTTTAGCCATAAGGTCGACGCCGCTCCTTCGGGCGCAAGGGCCCGCTTATGCGGCTACGGCCGCTATTCAATATCTACGCCGCTCCTTCGCGCGTAACGGCTCGCTTATGCGGCTACCGCCACAAACTATAACTACGCGCCGCTAGGGCTCTTCGATAATCCGCACACGCGGAGCCACGGCGCAAAGAAGCTCGTAACCCACGGTTCCTGCAGCGTGCGCCACGTGCTCCACGGGATTGCCTTCGCCCCACACGACGACGCGCGTTCCAACCCGGGCGTCGCTGATTGCGCTCAGATCGACGGACAACATATCCATCGACACGCGTCCTAGGGTGTGGGTCAGTGTACCACCCACGAGCACGGGCGAGCCGGTAGGAGCGTGTCTCGGATAACCGTCAGCGTACCCGCACGCGACGACACCGATCCGTATCGGATGCTCGGCAACGAAACCGCCGCCGTAACCCACCGCATCGCCCGCGACGAGCTCGCGTATCGAAATGAGCTCGCTCGCAAGCGTCATCACAGGCTTGAGACCGACGTCCTCGCCAGTGGAATCCGGAAAGGGGGAGCAGCCGTACAACATGATTCCCGGTCGGACCCAGTCTGCGTGCGTCTCTGGATGCCGCAGAATCGCGGCGGAATTGGCCAGGCTCCGCGGCAGCGAGTCGGCTCCCGCAACGCGCTCGAGCATCCGGAGCTGCCAGGCAACGCCCTTATCATCGTCGGCATTGGCGAAATGCGTAATCAGCGTAATGCTGCCGACAGCAGGATGCGCTTTTACCCGCGCCAGCGCAGCTTGGAATTCCGATGCCTGAAATCCGAGCCGGTTCATGCCCGTGTTCAGCTTGAGCATCACGTCGAGCTGCGCGCCGGCGGGAACGTCTTTCATCATGTCGAGCTGCTCGCTGCTGTGGATCACGGTAGCGAGCTTGTGCTCCATGATGACCGCGAGCTCGCGCACGTCGAAAAAACCTTCCAGCAGAACGATGCGCTGACGGTATCCTGCTTCTCGCAAACGCACCGCGGCATCCAGCTCCACGAGCGCGTAGCCATCTGCTTCAGCAAGCGCTCTCGCAGCGCGCATGAGGCCGTGCCCGTAGGCATTGGCTTTGATGACGGCCATCGCCTTCGCCCCGCGTGCGTGCCTGCGCGCGACTTCGTAGTTGTGCCGCAGCGCTTCCAGGTTGATCGTTGCGGTAATTGGACGCACGATTAACCGGGATGAGGGACCGGGGATGAGCGATCAGCAATAACGGCGTCAGGCATGCAAAGAGCTTCGCCAATGATGAACTGCGAGGGCCCAACTACTGCGTGAGGCGTCAGACGATTGCGTGCGGCCCAATTTTTTTTCATCCAAGTCACGCTCACGCGCCCACGCTCGATCCCTCAGCTCTCATCGCTCGGCTGCTGCGAGCTCGCGCATCCTTCGCATCGCAAACTCGACGAAGGAGGTGAGAAGCCGCGAGCGGAAACGCTCTTTGGGATGGACGAGCGATAGCGTGCGTATGAGCCGGGGCGCAAGGGGAATGGCGACGAGTGTGCCCAGCTTCAGCTCTTTCGCTATGGTCGCGCGCGAAACAATCGCGATTGCAATGCCGGTTTCCACGACGCCCTTCATGGCCTCGGGGCTGCCAAGCTCCATGACAAGATTCAAGTCCTCGGGCAACACGCCGCACTGGGTCAGATAGTTATCCGTGAATTCACGCGTGCCCGAACCGGGCTCCCGGCGAACGATGGGAACCGCCGCGATCTCCTGCGCTCTAACCGTCTTGTGCTTCGAAAGCGGATGATCGGGCGCACAGATTACGACAAGCTCGTCATCACAGCAGACTTGGTTTTCAAGGCTCGGCAGATAGGAAGGCGATTCGATCAGACCCACGTCGATGGTGTGATCCGCGACGCGATTCACGATCGTCTCCGAGTTCGCAACGCTCATGTGCGCCTGGACGTCAGGATGTTGAGCCTTGAACTCGCCGAGTATCTGCGGGAGGATGAATTCGGCAATCGTCGTGCTCGCGCCCAGCAGCAGCGGCCCCGCGGTTGCTCCAGTGAAGTCGGCGACGCGGCTGTCCAGTTCTTCGGAAAGAGTGAGTATGCGCTCGGCGTATTCCATCACGAGCCGTCCTGCGGGCGTGAGCGCGATCCTGCCGTGGCTTCTGTCGAAGAGCCGCGTGTTGAAGTGCTCTTCGAGCTGCTTGACCTGGAAGGTCACCGCAGGCTGCGTCATGAAGAGCTGCTCGGCGGCTTTGGTGAAGCTCAACTGCTTCGCGACCGTATAGAAGACTTGCAGACGCCTGTCAGCCATACGTGTGCGCGAGAGACGAAAGATGAAACGCGAGAGACGTGGATCGTGTGAATGCAAATGCCGGCGTCCGCGTCTCTGCTGTCTCCTCTCTCCTTGATCGAAATCGGCTAGTATTCAACCACATTTCCATTAACCAGCACAGCCGATACGAGGAGCCCGCTGCAGATAGGCCCGTCGCTGGTCGCATCGGCGCAAGGCCAAGCGCCGCGCGCGGTGCAGGCCGATTGTGGTATAAACGCGCCGTCTTTGATACGGCGCTTCGTCTCGTCATCTTCCGTAACGAATGCCTCTAGGTTTCTACCTCATCATGGCGGCGCAGTTCTTTTCGTCGCTCGCCGACAACGCGCTGCTGGTCGCGGCCATCTCTCTGCTCATGCAGATGCAGACCCCGGAATGGATGACGCCGCTGCTCAAGTTTTTCTTTACCGTCTCATACGTGCTTTTTGCAGCCTTCGTCGGTGCATTCGCCGATTCGATGGCGAAAGGCAAGGTGATGTTCCTGACGAACCTGGTGAAGATCGTCGGCTGCCTCATCATATTTTTCCACGAGTGGTTTGCAGTTCCCGGCGTGCCGGGCTATCTGGTCGTGCTGATCGCATATAGCATCGTGGGGCTGGGCGCCGCGGCCTATTCGCCCGCGAAATACGGAATTCTCACTGAACTGCTGCCTCACCAACGGCTTGTCATCGCAAACGGCTGGATCGAAGGTCTGACGGTTGCGTCGATCATACTCGGGACGCTGCTCGGCGGGGTCCTCGTCAGCAAGGCCGTATCGTCGATACTGCTCGAATTCGACGTGCCCGGCATCAACACCGGCATCGATACGCCGCCCGAAGCAGCGATCGCGGTGATCGTCGTGTTCTATGCGATCGCTGCCGTTTTCAACCTGTATATCCCGGACACGGGCGTGGATCATCGAGCGCCTAGCCGCAACCCGTTCTACCTCGTGCGCGAGTTCGCGCATTGCGTGAAGCTTCTGTGGAGAGACAAGCTCGGGCAGATTTCACTCGCAACCACGACGCTCTTCTGGGGTGCGGGCGCAACACTGCAGTTCATCGTGCTCAAATGGGCCGAAGTCGCGCTGGGCTACTCCTTGTCCCAGGCGACGGTGCTCCAGGGCGTGTGTGCCGTGGGCATTGCGCTGGGCGCGGTGATCGCGGCGAGATTCGTGCCATTGCAGCGCGCGGTCGATGTCGTACCTGTCGGAATCGCGATGGGTCTTATCGTCATCGCGATGAATCTCGCGACGACGGTGTCCGTAGCGATACCGCTGATGATATTGATAGGCGCGCTAGCCGGTTTCTTCGTGGTGCCGATGAATGCGCTGCTTCAGCATCGCGGGCACATCCTCATGGGCGCCGGCCATTCGATCGCCGTGCAGAACTTCAATGAGAACCTGTCGATCCTCGTGATGTTGAGCGTTTATGCGCTGCTTATGTGGCTGAACTTTTCGATTTACGCGGTCGTCGTAATCTTCGGCCTGTTCGTCTCGAGCACTATGCTCCTCGTGCGCCGGGCTCACCTGCACAATCTGCGCAAGGGTACAATCCCGGTGATACCGACAGAGGCACACTAGAGCGGGTGAACTAACAGAGAGAAACCTAGGTTTCTCCCCGTAACCTCTCTTCCTTCGGCGATCTCGCGATCGCGCTTTAGCGGCAGCAAACGGGTCAGAGAAGATGAACCCGTAACTCGATTTCCGCGTTTATGAGAGACGCCGAAGATAAATTGAAAGCTGCACGGCTGACGCCTGACCGCTGACGGCCTTTGTCTTACGCCTGATTATTACACCGGCTCGAACTTCAGCCGTTTGACCTTTTCCATATTCGTGCCTTCGATCCGGATCAAACGCGTCGCGCCGGCGCGGCTCGGCGAGTGCAGGTCGCGTTCGTTATAAACGTGAGCGACGCCGGGCGTCAGCTTGTAGCTGCGGGTTTTGCGTACCTTGCCGGGCTTTTCCGGGCTCGCAGGCTCGACCAGCTCCCAATCGCTCATTGCTGTTTCGCCACGCGCCTGTCCATAGATCGCCCATGAGGGACCATGATCGTGCGGCGGGCTGTCTTTGGGACCGCTGTAGCTGTGCGCAAGAATGCAGAAGCCCAGTTCCGGATCCTCGTACAGAATCTTCCGTTCCGGCGTTGCGTCGGTCAGGTTGCTCGCCACGAACTGCTCGTCTTTCAAGGCGTCCTGCAGGAGTGCGCTCACTTTGCTGCGTCCTGCCGGATTGTTCTCGGCTTTGAGTATTTCGCGGCACCGTGCTGCAAACGACTGAAGCGTGTGTCCCATGGGGTCTCCTCTGAATCGCAAGCGCTCGTGGCGAAAAGTAAACGATGGCCTCGGGCAACGTTTGATGCTAGCACGATTCACTTTTCCGCGAATCGCTCCGATCGCGTGACACGCCGGCTTCCGGCGGCTGGTCCACGCTCCCGGCACGGCGGCTTACGTCGCCACCCTGCGCCCGCTCACCGTCTGAGACGGAAATAGATCTCCGGCAGCTTGTTGGGCAGGCTGTTGATGTGGTCGAGCACGAGATAGTGGCCCTGGCCAAAAATTTGCGGCAGATACTGATTGGCCATGGTGTCGACGGTGATACAGAACGGATGCACGCCTTTCGAGACGGCTTCTTTCACCGCCATGCGCGTATCTTCGTGGAGATAGCGCCGGTCGCCGCCATCGTCGTAATCCTCGGGACGGCCATCGGATAAGATCAGCAGCAACCGGCGGCGGCTTTCGATCCCTTCGAAACGCGCCGTCGCGTGCCGGATCGCTGCGCCCATGCGAGTCGCAAGGCGCCCGGACATGCCGCCGATCTGGCTGCGCACGTCCTGTGACAGCGGCTCGTCGAAATCCTTGATGTTGTAGTAGCTCACATTGTCGCGATACTTCGAGCAAAAGCCCGCGATCGAATAGCTGTCTCCGACTTCCTCCATGCTTTCGGCGAAGAGCAGCACGCCCGCGCGCACGCGGTCGACGAGACGTCCGCCACCTTCCGGCAAATGCTGCATGATCGAGGTGGACATATCCGCGAGCAGCGTCACGGCAATTTCGCGCTGTCGCATCTCGCGTCGCCGATAAATGTCGGCCTTCGGCGAGCGGCCCGCTTGTTTCTCGGCAACGTAGCTCACGACTGCGTTCAGATCCATGTCGTCGCCGTCGAACTGGCGCAACTTCGGTGCCATGCGCGTCGGCTTCTGCGACTGGATCGCTTTCTTGAGGCGCTTCAGGGCATTCGAGTACTGTTTCATCAGCCGGTTCGTCTCCGCCATGTTCGACTCGGCCAGCCGTTTTTCCTGCACCCAACTCCAGTTGCGCTTGTAGCGCGCTTCGCGATAATCCCATTCGGGATACGGCACGCCTTTGTCGCTGCCCGCGCGTGATCCGCGCTCGTTGTCAGCCTTGCTCGCGGATTGAGTCGCAGATCCGCTGCTCTCACCATACCCCGCGACTTCCTCGCGCTTGCCGCCCTCCTGCTGGTTGCCCGCTTCGGCGTTTTGCGCCGTCGCGTTTTCTTCCTCACCCTGCTCCTGTTGCTCGCTTTGCTGTTCGGCGCCAGCCTGAGTCTGCTGTTGCTGGTCGTCCTGTTCCTGCGGGTGCGCCAGACGTGTCGCATTGGGTCCGCGTCCCGGCAGATACGCGGCATGCAACGCTTCCAGATCGCTCACGCGCGGCAGCGTGTCCTGGCTGTATATGTCGGTCGCAACGCGATAGGCATCCGCAATCGTTGCCGTGGGGTCGAGCAGCGGCATGAACCGCTCGTCCGCGCGACCTTCCGCGCGCACCGTGCGCAGCGCACCTTCGACTGTGGAAAGAGCGAGATCGAAATAAGGTCCACTCTCTGGATGACGGGCGCCGGTCTCCCTGGCCGTGACGGCAAGCCGATGCAGATAGTTGGGGACTTCATGCTGCACGCGGAAATCGACGCGGAGGTCTTCACACAAATCGAAGATGAGCTGAAAGCGTAAAGCATCGTCGCCGTAGCGCGTGAAAAGCGGCGTCCACGATACCGGCCCCGACGCAGGGAATTCGAGGTTTGCCGCTGCGAACATCTCCTTCATCGCCAGCCGGTCGAACGTCCCATAGCGCATGTGTCCTGCACCGTGCAATACCGCGAGAATCGCCTCGTCGCGATTGCTCATCACTGCGGGAACATACAGGCTGCGCCCGTCCGTCTCGACAAAAGGTCGTCCCTTCTCCGGAGACCAGTTCGATTCCTTCACGTCGAAGTCACCGCCGTACCAGACATCGAGCAACATTCCGAGCAAACGGTTGCGGTCCACCAGGCGAAAGCCCGACAGGTGTTCCAGCAGCAGCGCGAGGCTCTCTTCGGACTCGAGCCTGAAATACGCTTCCCCGCGTGCGCGCCCCGACTGCAGGATATCGGCGCCGCGCAGAGCCCACGGCAGGATCGCCTGCGCACCGAGCAAATTGCGCACGCGTATCGCGCCGCCGAGATAGGTCGACAGCATGAGCTTGCGCGACTCGAACAACTCTTCGGCAGGGGTGCTGACCTGTTCGACACCGGAGATGCCCTGGCGTCCTGAAAGCTCCAGCACCGGGGTCGAGAAATAAGCGGAGCCGCTGTCGATCTGCCGTGCGCACCAGGCAAATCCGATTTCGGCCCAGCGCTTTTCACCGGCATGACCGAGGGAGCCGAACGCTCGCGGCAGATTCCCCATGAAGCCTTCGAGCGCGCGCCAGGAGCCGCGCCACCGCATGAACTCAAGGGCCTGCTCGGTCCACGGCAGCACGGTCTCCGAGATCCGCTCGGCTTCGGCACTGCCCCGGATGAAAGCTCTGCCGGCCTCGCGATCG
The DNA here is from genome assembly GCA_028291945.1 of Betaproteobacteria bacterium. GTDB lineage: Bacteria > Pseudomonadota > Gammaproteobacteria > Burkholderiales > SG8-41 > JAQGMV01. Next base: position 73,695 of record JAQGNH010000043.1, on the reverse strand, counting down.
AAGTCGAACAGCGTGCGGCATGCCGCCAGCCACGCAAGCGTCACATCCGCTCCGTGAAGCTCGATCATCGGCAGCGTCTGCTCGACTTCGTGATGCACCGCGTGACTCTGGTCCTGCAACTCGCCGAGGAGATCGCTGATGGTGTGATTTCGGGTTCGCACCGCGCCTACCGCTGAAAGATCGCTTTACGCCGAGAAATGCGCCTGCACGATTTCCATCAACGCGTCGGCAAGCTCGATATCATCGGTGATCGGGTTGACCATCGCGACCTGACACGCGGCGACCGCATCGAGGCCTGCAATCATCATGTTCGCTGCATACACCAGCGCACGGGTGGATGTGGCCTCTTCAAGACCGTGGTCTTTCAGCAGCCGCGCTTTGCGTCCGGCGGCGACGAGTTGATGCACGATCTCCGCCGATATGCCGGTTGCTTCGTTGAACACGATCTTGCGCTCGATCTCTTCAGCCGGAAAATCGAAGTTGATCGCGATGAAGCGCTGTTTCGTGGAAGGCTTGAGGTCCTTCAGCACGGTCTGGTAGCCCGGGTTATACGAAATCACGAGCATGAATTCTTCGTGGGCCTCGATTTCCTGGCCTTTCTTTTCGATCGTCAAACGGCGCCGGTGATCGGTCAGCGAGTGTATAACCACGGTCGAGTCCGTGCGGGCTTCCACGATTTCGTCGAGGTAACAAATCGCACCCACTTTAACAGCGCGCGTCAGCGGCCCGTCCTGCCAGACCGTCTCGGCGCCTTCGAGCAGGAAGCGCCCCACGAGGTCCGAGCTCGTCAGGTCTTCATGGCACGAAACCGTCACCAGCGGGCGGCCAAGCTGAAACGCCATATGCTCCAGAAAACGCGTCTTGCCGCAGCCTGTCGGTCCTTTCAGCATGATCGGCAGCCGCTTCTTGTACGCGGCTTCGAATATCGCGATTTCGTTGCCTTGCGGCTCGTAATACGGCGCGGTATCGCCTGCCTGTGGCGTCTGTACGATGTCGCGCTCGACACCGCGTATACGATTCACTGCTGTCTTCATGTACCCCAGTTCCTCAAGATGGGCCCAGGCTCGGGCCCGCGCCTCATATTAATACACTTGGCGAATCAGACAAGTTCCCGGGGCGAGGAGCCCGAAAGCCGAGCCTGAACGAATCTGCGCCTGCCATAAGTGTGCCCTGCCGCGAGCGCCCGGGAGGGCCTTTTCGGGGGAGTCACCAGCGACCAAGCCGCTACAGTATGGCCGGTTTATTCGGCAACTCGTCCGGGTTAATCGTGCCGGCAGGAAAATGACGTGCAAGCAACTCGCTGACCTCGGCAATGCCGGCGATCACGCCTTCGTCGTAGCACGCCTCAGCGAACGCTGTTTCCATGCGCCGGCAAATCGCGTCCCACTCGTGCTGCGGGATCCGATGTGCAATTCCGCGGTCGGCGACGATCTCGATCTCGCGGTCGACGACCTGGAGATAGATGAGCACGCCCGTGTTTTCTTCGGTGTCCCACACGCGCAGCAGAGAGAAAACGTCGAGCGCGCGCTGGTGCGCAGTGAGTCCATGCAAAACGGGTAGAAATTCGAGCGCACCTTCTACGGCAAAGCGTATCTCGCCCCGATGCGTCTGCTCCGATGCCGTGACCGCGGCCTCGATCCGGTCGAGCGCAGCCTTTGGAAACGCACGCCGAACGAGCCAGGGCGGGGCGACGAGATGATGGACCGCTCTGCGCACCGTCATCATTTGCGAGTCGCCGCCGCTACCATCGTCCCGACGCACCGCCGCCGCCAAATCCGCCGCCACCTCCACCCCAGCTTCCTCCACCACCCCCGCCGCCGCTCCACCCGCCTCCGCCCCAACCGCCGAGACCACCCATCGCGCCGCCGGAGTGCCAGCCGGTGCGCCCGCGACCTCCCATGCCGCCCATCAAGCTCAGGAATGCCGCGAGCACGCCTATACCCAATGCCGCGGCAATCGAACCCAGCATGAGCCACCCTGCAAAACCGCCGATCGCGCCAATCACGCCTGAGCCGAGAAAGCGTCCGAACATCGCGCGGATGATGCCGCCAACCACAAACACGAGCATGAATCCGATGATCAGTAAGCCTTCGAAACCACCGCCGCCGACCGACTGCGGAGGGTTGGCCGCGCGTGGCGGCGGCAACGGCTCGCCTTCTATCACCGCCATCATGCGGGTAACAGCAGCGTCGATGCCACCATAGTAGTCGCCCTGCTTGAAACGCGGAACGATGTATTCTTCGACAATGCGCTTGGCCACCGCGTCAGGCAGAACGCCTTCGAGGCCATAACCGACTTCAACGCGCACGGCCCGATCTTTCATCGCCCCAACGAGTATGGCGCCGTCATCGACGCCTTTGCGTCCGACCTTCCACTGCTCGCCCACGCGGATGCCGAACTGCTCTATCGTCTCCGGCTGAGTGGTCGGCACGAGCAGCACCGCAATCTGACTGCCTTTACGCTGTTCAAACGCGGCGAGTCGCTGCTCGAGCGCGGTGCGTTGCTCCTGCGTCAGCGTGCCGGTGAGATCGGTGACACGCGAGGTCAGCTTCGGCACCGCGATCTGCGCAAGCGCTGCTAATGCGAAGAAGATAAAAGCTGCGGCGAACGTTGCCCGCCGCAGCGACAGCGATGTCATGCGCTACTTGGCCGGAGCGGGTGACTGTGTGCTCCCGCTCGGTGGCGATGCGGGCCGGGGTGATCCGGTGCGATCGCGGCTCGGCGCGGGCGCGCTGCCGAAATCCACAGTGGGCGGCTTCGCGATCTCTCGTTCATTTTCAACCGTGAACTGCGGCTTCTCTTTGTGCCCGAACATCATGGCGGTGAGATTCGACGGGAACGAGCGGACCGTGACGTTGTAATCCTGTACGAACTTGATGTAGCGATTGCGTGCGACCGCGATTCGGTTCTCTGTGCCTTCGAGCTGAGCCTGCAAATCGCGGAAATTCGCATCTGATTTCAATTGCGGGTACGCTTCTGCAACAACGAGAAGCCGGGACAACGCCCCGCTCAGCTCGCCCTGTGCGGCCTGGAAACGCTGGAACGCCTGCGGATCGTCGAGGAGCTCGGGCGTCGCCTGGATGCTGCCGACCTTGGCGCGCGCGTTTGTGACGGCGATCAGAACTTCCCTCTCCTGGGTCGCGTATCCTTTGACTGTATTCACCAGATTCGGCACGAGATCGGCCCGACGCTGGTACTGGTTCAGCACCTCGGCCCAACCGGCCTTGACCTGCTGGTCCTGCTGCTGGAGCGTGTTGTAGCCGCACCCGGACAGAAAGAGCACCGACAACCACCCCAGCATTAAAAAGCGCCTCGTCATATTCCGTCCTTTTACTAATGTTGAACGATCAGTGATGAACGATGAGAAGTTTTATTCCGCATTCGTGATTCACCATTCCGCACTGGCTCTCAAGTGGTGACGCTCGGCCCCGATTGCAAGCTCTGCATGGTTTTGACCGCGAAGCACAGATCTTCCCACGCTTTCGCTTTGTCCGGCAGATTGCGCAGCAGATACGCGGGATGGTACGTCACGATGAGCGGTGTGCCCCGGTACGCGAGCACGCGTCCGCGCAAGCTCGCGATGCTGGCCTCGCGCGAAAGAAGATTGAGCGCGGCGACCCGGCCCAGCGCAATGATGAGCTTGGGTTTGATAAGCTCGATCTGCCGCTGCAGATAAGGCTCGCACTTTGACGCCTCGTCAGGTTCCGGGTTGCGGTTGCCGGGCGGGCGGCATTTCACGACGTTGGCTATATAGACGTTGTCATCGCGCTTCAATTTGATCGCGGCAAGCATGCTGTCGAGCAGTTTTCCGGCCTGGCCGACGAACGGATCGCCCTGTCTATCTTCGTCGGCGCCAGGGCCTTCGCCAACGAACATCCAGTCGGCGTTTTCGTCGCCCACTCCGAATACCGTTTTATTGCGCCTCGCATGCAGGGCGCATGCGACGCACTGCGCCACGGCCTGTTTGAGCCCGGCCCAATCCATCCGGATGATCGCCGCGCGACGCTCGTCGTCATCAGCTGCAGAACGCCGCAGCATCGGAGCCGAGCTTCCGTGAAGCGCTGACGGCTGAGCCGCGACGCGCGACGGTTCGCCCGTTTGATGAGAGACCGGGCTCGTGCCTTCAAAAGATGGCTGCAACGCCCGAGTATCTGGAACGGGTGGTGCCGGCTCGGAGCTCACCTCCTGCGCCTCTGCGAGCGATTCTTGAACGCGCAAGCGCCACACGGGGGTGATGCCGATTTCCTTCAGTATCTCGTCGCGTCGCGAAGTCATTTCAGGTTGAGCTCCATGATCAGAGCGTCTTCACGGCCGTCTGCCGCAGGATAGTAATCCCGGCGCGTTCCAACCTCCGCGAAACCGTTGCCAGCATACAGTGCCCGGGCGGCGGCATTCGAGGGGCGCACTTCCAGATAAATTCGAGCAGCATCATAATCGCGCCCAAGCTTGATGAAGAAGCGCGTAAAGTCGCTGCCCAAGCCTTTGCGCTGCCACTGCGCTGCGACACTCAGATTCAGCAAGTGTCCCTCACCCGCAGCAACCATCAGAACACCGTAGCCGGCGACCTGGGAACCGTGCCAGGCAATCCAGCATTCATAACCAGCAGCGAGCGAGTCCTTGAAGTTACCCGCCGTCCATGGATGCGCGTGAACGATGTTCTCGATCGCAACGACGGCTTCGATATCAGCCTCGGTCATGCGCCGGTACGCTACGCTGTTAGCGACCGGGGCGCTCATCGGTGCGCAAGGCGACTTTGTCCCTCAGGTAAACCGGCGCGGCGTGCTCGGAGCTGACCGCCTCGTTAGCGGCGAACCGCGGCAAGGCGAGCTGCGCCACTTCACGTGCGTGTGGAAAGCGAAGAGGCTCGGTCGCTTCCAGCTGTCCTGCGTACCGACTCGCGAGCGCTTCCGGGTAAGCGAGGAAACCGCTGCCGCACCCGAGCCAGCCGCTGCCCGACACGGCAGGCGCGGCAGCGGGTGGGCACACCGACGGTTCATGCACCACGCGCCATGCGCCGCTCCGGTACTCATAGGCTCCGTGGTAAATCTCCTGCATCCGCGCATCCAGACAGCACACGACGCGTTCGGCCCGTGTGCCTGCGGCCATTGCGAGAAGCGTGCCGATGCCCACGACAGGCAAGCTAGCGCCGAAAGCGAGCCCTTGTACGACGCCGCAGGCGATGCGCAACCCCGTGAAGGATCCAGGGCCCTCGCCATACGCGATCCCATCCAGGCTGTCCAGGCGCATCGCGTGCGCTCGCAGCAACTCATCGACCATACACAACACGAGCTGCGAATGCGTCTGCCCCGCGTGCGTGCCACGGAAATCAACTTCCCCGTCGATGGAAAGCGCGACCGAGCAGTATTCAGTAGAGGTGTCGAGCGCGAGAATTTTCAAAGGATCGGAACGGCGCGCGTTATGGTTATGCACGCGATTCTACCGTAGGTCAGTTGTTCTTCTCGGCAACTAAGCGCTCGCGATCTGGGGGCGTGCGTGCCGCACCATAATTGTTAGCGAACCCTCATTCAAGCTCCAACCCTGACAGAATAAAGTATCCGCTGTCGCGCAACCGCGTATGCGCCTGACGCGAATGAACGTGACGATGTTCAGTCGCACGCATTATTATGCGGCTTCCTAAGAAACACCCCCGCGGCAGCAAGGAGTCCTACAGTGCGTAGTTTCAGAATCGCAGCCATCCCTGGCGATGGCATCGGAATAGAAGTGATCGCAGCAGGTCTGAAAGTACTGGACGTGCTTGCCTCACGCGATAAAGGTTTTCGGCTCGAGGTGGAGCATTTTCCGTGGAGCAGCGAGTATTACCTCAAGCACGGCCATTACATTCCGGAAGGCGGACTTGAAAAGCTCAAGACTTTCGACGCTATTTTTTTCGGGGCGGTAGGCGCTCCAAACGTGCCGGATCACGTGTCGCTGTGGGGTCTGCGATTGCCGATTTGCCAGGGTTTCGATCAGTATGCCAACGTGCGCCCGGCCCGGGTGCTGCCGGGCATCACCAGCCCGTTGAGAAATGGCGAACACATCGACTGGGTGATCATTCGCGAGAATTCGGAAGGTGAATACTCGGGAAGCGGCGGACGCGCACATCGTGGATTGCCGGAGGAAGTCGCGACTGAGACTTCAATCTTCACGCGCACCGGGGTCGCCCGCATCCATCGCTACGCTTTCGAGCTCGCGCGCACCCGCCCACGCAAGCACCTGACACTCGTTACGAAGTCCAACGCGCAGCGTCATGGGATGGTTATGTGGGACGAGATATTCTATGAAGTCGCGAAAGACTATCCGGATATCGAGACCCAGCGGGTACTCGTAGACGCCGTCACCACGCAAATGGTCGGCAAGCCGCATGCGCTCGACACCGTGGTTGCGACCAATCTGCACGCAGACATACTGTCGGACCTGGCCGCAGCGCTATCAGGAAGCCTCGGCATTGCACCCACGGCTAATCTCAATCCCGAACGCAAGTTCCCATCGATGTTCGAGCCGATACATGGCTCGGCATTCGACATCACAGGCAAAGGCATCGCGAATCCGGTTGCGACGTTCTGGACGGCGTCGATGATGCTCGAGCACCTGGGCGAAAGAGAATCTGCTGCGCGCCTGATGAAGGCAATCGAAGCCGTGACTGCCAAGCGCATACACACGCCCGATTTGGGCGGCGAAGCGACGACCGAGATCGTTACGGAAGCGGTCTGCGACGCGCTTTAAACAACATTCACCACAAAGGACACAAAGGACATCCCTGCGGGATGCCCTTCGGCGCGGTGAAGGAACAGGGGGCACCGAAGGTTCCCCCCGTAACCCTCCTCCTTCGGCGTGCGCCAGTGCGCTTGAATGCCGTAGTTTCGATTTGATCTGACAGTCCTGTTTTTTAAAGTTGAATTCCTTCGTGTCCTTTGTGTCCTTCGGTTAAGGCTTGTCGCCTTTCCTTCTGTCCTCACCGGTTGACGGTCCTTAGTCGACCTTCGCACCCGACTCCCGGACCGCTTTACTCCACTTCGTAATTTCAGTCTTGATGAACGCCGCAAACTGCTCCGGCGTGTTCGACGTCGTGTCGCCGCCTTCGGCCTGGAAGCGCTGCTGCACATCCGGCATCTTCAATATTTTCACAAGCTCAGCGTGGATTTTGGTGAGCACCTCTTTCGGCACACCCGCCGGCATCATCACGCCGTACCAGTTCGTCACTTCGTATCCCGGCAAACCGCTTTCCGAGATCGTCGGCACGTTGGGCAGCGTTGCCATGCGTTTAGCACTCGTGACTCCGAGGGCTCTGACACGTCCTGCGTTCAGCATCGGAATAGCAGGTTGAATACTGCTCATATAGACGCTGATCTCGCCACTGAGCAGACCGGTAAAGGCGGGCGACGCGCCTTTATAGGGTATGTGCGTCATCTTCACCCCGCCCGCGGTCTTGATGATCTCCGTGCCGAGATGTCCCGTCGTGCCATTTCCCGGGGAGCCGAACGTAACCGAATCAGGCTTCGCCTTGGCGAGTGCGATCAGCTCCTTGACGTTCTTCGCGGGCAGCGAAGGATGCGCGACGAGAATCAGCGGTGACGTGAGCGCGAGCGTGACCGGTGTGAAGTCCTTGATCGGGTCATACGGCAGCTTCGCATACAGCGCCGGCGCGATGGCGACGTTCGCAAGCTGACCCAGCACGATGTTGTAGCCGTCGGCGGGAAGCTTTGCAGCCGCTGCAAGTCCAATGGTGCCGCCCGATCCCGGCCGGTTATCGGCCACCACCTGCTGCCCCCATGCCTCCGTGAGCTTCTGCGCCAGCGCCCTCGAGATCACATCGGTTCCACCGCCCGGCGGAAACGGTACTATCCAACGTATCGGCTTACTGGGATAAGCCTGAGCGTGTAGCGAACCGGAAATCGCAGCACACGCCAAGGCCGCAGCGACGCAACACCTGCGCAGAACCTTCATAGGTAAATCTCTCCTCGTTTTTTGAAGAACAACTAAGCGGTCGCAATACCCGGGAAGCCATCCGCGAGGATCTTACCGATATCCTGCTGCATCACACCACCTGATCTTGACTGCCGCGCGCTGGCGGCAAATCCCGCTGATCGTAGCGGCGCCTGTCCGCACCGAGCGCGTTCCAGCGACCCGGAAGTCTCAGACTGCTGTTCTCGGAGGGAGGGGTGGCGCTTGCCAGCACGCAATAGCGGCTGTGTATAGAGGTTGTCAATTGACCGTTTGTTTACCAGAATGCGCGTCTACCCCAATCTTTTAAAGGAGAAGTCATGAGCAACCCGATCAAGCGTCATCATCCCGGCGGCAGTCTCTCCCGCCTCGTAGAGTTTGGAAATCTCGTTTTCGTGGCCGGCACGACCGCTGACAATAGATCAGCATCGTGCAAAATGCAGACGGACGAGGTACTTAAAAAAATAGATCGGCTGCTCGCCGACGCGGGAAGTGACAAATCGAAAATCCTCTGGTGCAACGTGTGGCTCACCGACATCCGCGAGAAGGACCAGATGGACGCGGCGTGGGCAGCGTGGGTCGATCCCGACAACAAACCGGCGCGCGCTACAGTAGAATCGCGGCTCGCTACGCCGGATACGCGGGTGGAGATCATGATGATCTGTGCGAAATAAACAGCGTAAAAGCATAGACGCCCAGGACGCCACGGAACAGCCAAGGACGCGAAAAAACCACGAAAGTGCGATCGGTCTTTACGCTGCCGGCGCGAGCCTTCCCTGCTTCAGCCGTGGAATCTGCGTCGAATACATGTCACTCGTATTGCGAGCCGCTTGGCGTCCTTAATCTCTCCCTGGCGTCGCTTCTTTGAACTTTTAAGGATTAGAACTAATGAATGACATCGTGAGACACAACCCCGATCGCAAGCTTTCTGACGCCGTCGAATACAACGGCGCCGTTTATCTTGCGGGCCAGGTGGCTGAAAAGTTGAACGTCGGAATGAAAGAACAGACACAGGACGTGTTGCGTCAGATCGATGATCTGCTCAAGAAATGCGGCACGAACAAATCACGGATACTTACCGCCACGGTCTATGTGAACGACATGAAATTGAAGCCGCAGATGGACGAGGCATGGCTCGCCTGGGTCGATCCGCGCAATCCGCCGGCGCGTGCGACGGTTCAAGCGCTGCTCGGCTCTCCCGATACGCTCGTCGAGATCATGTGCGTGGCGGCGAAATAATCTGCGTTGCTACCTGCTGCACAGCTCAAGCCGCGCAGCAGGAACGCAAAGCGGGGCTTGCGCCGCGCTTTAGATCTACGTTGCTGCTGCTTTCGCCCGCTACTGTTTCAGACCCATGCGTTCGACGTACAGTCTTTCTTCGTCGAACGTCTTCTTCGCGTAGCGCGCGTAGTCTTCGCTGTTCATGTAGAAGTTTTCCTGCTGGTCCAGACGCTCGAGTATTTTTTGAAAAGCGGGCTCTTCCATGCCTTTTTTGAACGCGTCATGCAGCACCCTGACCACCTTGGCATCCATCCCCTTGGGATCCGCAATGCCATAAGGGGAGACCGAGACGATGTTGTAGCCGACTTCCTTCAACGTCGGCACGGTGGGCCAGCGCTTGGTGCGCTGCGCACCCCAGGTCACGAGCATTCGCAATTTGCCGGCGTCGACGAGCTCGCCCCACCCCGTCGAGTCGGCAGACGCCATGATATGGCCGCCGAGCAGCGCCGCCGTCGCATCGGCGTTGCCTTGAAGGGCACGTGCAGCAGCTTCACGCCTTCGCGTACCGCGATGTCTTCCATCGTGATATGCAAGCTGGTGCCGGTGCCGGGTGTGCCGTAGCTCAGCTTGCCCGGATTGGCTCGCGCGTAGGCGATCAGGTCCTGCCATGTCTTCAACGGCGAGTCGGCCCGTACGACCACGCCGAAGGTGTAGCCGGTGAGGTGAATGATCCAGGTGAAATCGTTGAGCGGGTCGAAATCGGTTTTGGTCATGTGCGGCAGGCGAAAAACCGTGATCGGCATCTGCGATACGACGTAGCCGTCGGACTTGCCATTCTTCGCCATCCACGCGGGCCCTATCGTGCCTGCTGCACCCGCCCTGTTTTCCACGATCACCCGCTGGCCCAGGTGCTTGCTGGTCGTATCGGCAAGCGCGCGCATCGCGACGTCTGTGCCACCTCCCGGACTCCACGGCACGATCAGCGTGACCGGCCGCTCGGGAAAATTCTGCGCGCAGGCGACCGCCGCTAGGCAGATGCTGCACGCGATCGAAAACAGAAGAAACAACGATTTGATACGCACTTCCACCTCCCTGGAAGAAGCGTAACGCCGGCCGGATTGTGAGATCAACTCTAACGGACTGTCCGCCTGTCAGATCCCAAATCGACCGCACGAGTCCCCTAGGAAGGGATGTCGCGGGCTGTTCAGTCTCTGGCCGAAGCCGTCACCGGCAGCCTATTCCCGCGCCTTAGCGGGGCTGCGCGTCTCAATGCCTGCCCACTTGGCAAGATCTCGATGAATGCGTGCGACGCGCTCGATCTGCCCTTTGGCGGGAAAGCGTTCGTAAAAACCGTCGGACCGGAACGCGCGCTGCTGTTCTTTCCACGATGACAGGCGCTCTTCCCAGCGTTTCACCCGCCCTTCGGCCGGATCACCCTCCGTCCGGGCAAGATCGGCGCACACACGCACCATGGCTTTGATGGTCACCGGCTTGGTCACCATGTAATTGTCGTTGCCCCACGCGTCGCCCCACACCTTCTCCGCCGATTTGAAGAAGTCGCGCACCATGCCGTAATACTTTTCGCCCTCACGGTAGGTATTCGAGTGCTGCCGGATTTTCTTCCAGTCCGCGCTGACCCATCGGTGCAGCTCGTTGAATAGCTCAGCCTGGAGTATCCACTTGTCCTGCTGACTGCGCCCGCCCAACCGGTTGATCCGGTACTGCAGCGGACTGTCGTCTTCCTTGTAGAGGTCTTCGACCAGCCGTGCGGCGAACCGGCGGTCGGGCTCGGCCCACGACACGCGCTCGTACAGGTCGACCAGGTGACTCTTGTTGATGCGAGTCGGCGTCGAGTTGATGATAACGAACATTTCCGCGGCGAAATCTTCGCTGCGTCCATCGAAGATGACGCAGGGCACATTGATGCTCGCTGCTTCGGCCGGATGCTCCTTCAGATAGAAGCGCAGCGCAGCAAGGCGATGCTGGCCATCGATGATGAGATAGCGCGCAGTGGGTTCCTGCAAGTTTCCGACCGTATCGCTGTTGGTCGCGCTGAAGCGCAACGTCTCGGCCGTAAACAGAAGCACCGTGCCGGGGATCGGCGGCTGGCTCACCGCCATTTCGTAGAAATTTCGAAGCGCCCGGACCTTCGCGCGCGAGAGCTGCCGCTGAAACGCCTCGTCCGTGCGCTCGACGCGGGCAATGAACTGGGCGATTTCGTCGTTCTGGGGAACGGTGTGCGGTGCAATGTCGTCGCCTTCACCGTAGAAGCGACTGATGAACCGCACCTTGTCCAGAACGTCCTTGGCAGGGTAACTGGCGAAGTAGAAAACGCCGTCCTTCTGCCGTATACGTGTGGCTAACATGTATCCTGTCTCCCGGCTTCTATTTTTATGCCTGCGACATTAAGCGGGGGCTCCGCCGCTCGACTACATTCTAGCCGCGGGCGCGGGAGAACGCGAGAACAAAGGCTGAGCTTGGGGCCTTAGCCCACGGATTTGTATGCCTTTGCTCGGCCCAGAAATACGGTGTAAATCCCCCGGCGGAAGACCCGCTCAGGCGCGCACCAGGTCGAGCGGGGTGTAGCGTCCCCGCAGGACTGCTGCAGAGTCTGTGCCCCACCAGCGCTCGAGCACCGTCGCATACAGCTCGCGGAAGTCCACGGAGCGGGCGAGATTGCCATTCCCGTCCAGTCCGTTCAATGACGGCGCCTCGCCGTAGAGCCCCCCCTTGACCCTGCCACCCAGCACGAAATGGGCGCTTGCAGTTCCATGGTCCGTGCCGCCGCTCTGATTCTCGGCCGGGCGCCGCCCGAACTCCGCGTAGGTGAGGATCAGGCTCGACTGCCAGCGTCCCGTTTCCACGAGCGCACTCTTCAGCGCCGCGAGGCCCTCAGCGAGGTCCTTGAGGAGCCGCGCCTGCGTCCCCTGCTGAGCGCTGTGGGTATCGAACCCGTTCAGCGACACTTTGATCGCCGCTACGCCCGCTTTGCTCGCAACCACCTGCGCGGCCGTCCGAATGGCATTGCCGAATGGCGTCTTCGCGAACTCGGTCTGCAGCGGGTAGTCCGCCGTAATCCCGGCTGCGGCGTGCACGATGTCGGACTCAACCTTGAGTATGTGGCGCAACGCGCCACTGCTCGCCTGCATCGTCGGCGCAGCGAATCGCGCCTGACGTATGAACTGCTCCGGATTCGTGAGCGCGATCGCCCGCGTCCCGCTACCTGCCATCGGGCCCAATTCCGCGGCGCCCACGATGACGCCATCAGCCGCAAAGGAGCGTGCCGGCGGCGTCTGGACAAAAGCCCGGGTAAGCCAGCCTTCATTCAGATATTCGCTGCTGTTCGCCGCGGTATCCCAGATTTCGATCGATCGGAAATGGGACAGGTTCGGGCTCGGGTAACCCATTCCCTGGACGATCGCCAGTTCGCGGCTTCGCCACAGTGGCATCAACGGCTCCAGCGCAGGATGCAGACCCGTTGCGCTGTCGAGCTGCAAAACCTGGTCGCGGGGAATAGCGATTCGCGGTCGAAGGCTGTAATACTCGCCCGAGCTGTAGGGGATCACGGTGTTCAAGCCATCGTTGCCGCCTTTGAGCTCGATCAGGATCAGGAGATTGCTGTAATCGGGGCGCGGGCCAGCTAACGCGGCGGTCGGGACAAGTGCTGCGACGGTGGCTGCGCCCACGCTCGTCAGGAAGTCACGTCTATTCATAGCCGCCTCTCTCGATGCCGTTCAGGGTCTTCAGCCGGAATGCGGCCGCTCATTCACTTCAACTGATACACCGGATCTTGCGTGAGAAGTCGCAGCGCCTGCAGGCCTCGCACGTCAGCGGGGATTGGGTTGCCCGGCGCCGCCGCGAGAACGGCGCGCTGCACGGCTTCGCCGTCCAAGCTCTTGAGCTGCGCGAACCACTGCGTGGAATCGAACCTCACATCCGCGAGGGCGCGCAGCAGCCGCTCACGACCGTTGTCGATCATCCCACTGCCCGTTGGCCTTTCGTTCTCCATCGCAGCGGCCACGGGTCGCGGGTCTTCCTCTCTGAAGAGCCGCTCGAGGAGCTGTTTGCGTGCGAGCAGCGTCGTCGAGTTGATCCAGGCTTCGCCGCCTGGCCACCCTTTAACATTGGGTGGTGCGAACAGGTTTTGACCCAGCTGCGCCGCGGAGAATGCAAATGGCAGCATTTGGCCTGTGGCGAAGTCGAACTGCCGCAGCGTACCGACGATAAGCTCCACCGGGGACTTGATCAGAGCGGCGCGATACTGCGGTGCATAGAACGCGTCCGAGGTGAACAGCGCGCGCAACGCCGCCTTGATCTCGTAGCCGCTGTCCCGGAAAATGCGCGCGATCCGCCTTACTTCAGCCGGGTCGGGTGCGGGTGAAACGAATTCGCGCCACAGCTTTTCGACGATGAGCTCGGCGGTGCGCGGCTGCGCGAGCAGAACATTCAGGACGTCATCGCCGTTCATGTAGCCGCCACGACCGAGGACATTTTTGTAACCCTCATCGTGCAGCGCAGTCCGAAACACGAACTCGCCGCGATCGGGCTCGATGCCCCAGCCGGTAAACGCGCGTGCCGCCTCCTTGATGTCCGGTTCGCTGTAGTGTCCCTCTCCCAGCGTAAAAAGCTCCATCACTTCGCGCGCGAAATTCTCGTTCGGCTGACCTTTCCGGTTCGACGCGTTGTCGAGGTATATCACCATCGCCGGATCGCGGGCGATCTCGTGGAGCAGCGTTCCGAAATTGCCGAGCGCGTGCCGCCGCAGCAGCGCATTCTGCCGATACATCAGCTGCGGTGAGCGCACCTTCTGATCGCTCGAGACGAAATGGTTGTGCCAGAAGAGTGCCATTTTCTCGGTGAGCGGCGATGGCGTCCGCCGCATTTCATCCAGCCACCATGCGCGCAGCTCGAGCCCTTCCTCGCGACGCTGGCGTTGCAGCGCCTGGCGCTCCTCCCCGCTCGCGGTACGAAACCGGCGCAGAGATTCGAACGGCGCGCTGGTCCAGGCGGGCGGTGGAGTGGTCGCCTGCTGGCGAGTGGTCGCAAGCAAGCGATCGAGCGCCTGCTCTCGCGTGAGGCGTGCGTAGCTCTCGGTTGCTGCAGGCGTAGCCGCAAAGCTCGTGCGAGAGAGCAGATGGCGCGCGTCATCGACTCCGAGTGGCGGCGAAGCGGCATGAGCAGCACTCAGCGCGATGCCGACAATCATCGGGATCAGCTGTCGCACCCGAAGCCGCATCAACCCTCCCTTATTTCTGGGGGCGCCGCCCGTAAAGCTCGCGATTCGCCTTTTCGAGGTCGCGCTGTAGGGCGCGGCGCTCATCGTCGGTCATGCGGTCCCGCCGCTCGTCGCGACGTTCACCGCGATTGTCCCGTGCGTGATCCCCGCGCTCGGAGCCGGGCCCAGGCGCGCCCTTCTGCGGTTGAGCCTGCGCATAGGCGCTCTGTAGTTCCCATGCGCCGGCTGCAGCCGAGCCGGCGACGAGCCCGGCTGCCACCACGAACGCGAACAGATCACGTTTCATGCTTCTTCTGTCGCCTTAGTAGCGCCTTTCGGCGTAATTCCCATTATAGAACCCACCACGCCGCTCGACGTCCTGTTGTTGCCGATAAATCTCACGCGAGAGGTTATCCAGGCGAGCATGCAGCTGGTCTCGCTCACGCGGCGACAAACGGCCGTCCGACAGGAAGAACTGCTCGTTGCGTTGGATGTCGCGCAACTCGTAACGCAGTCGCCGGTATTCGCTGCGCGTGAGCTCGCCCGTGCGCAAGCCGTGCTCCATGCGCTGCTCCAGCCGATATTCGCGATCATTGATCGACGCGTCTCGTACGTTCTGGTACGCCATGGCCGGCGCGGTAGCGGCAAGCAGCGCGATTGCAGTGATCCAGGTTTTCATATGGGTTCCTTCCTCTATTTGTTTGCGTAAACAATCAACGAAACGGGATGTACACGTTGGGCGCTACGATGTGCACACCCGGCGCGGGCGCGAGGTATCCATAGGCCGGCGGCGGCGCGTAGTAGTGCTGGTTGTAGTAGTCGCTCCGGGGTGTGCGATCCCAATGCCGGTGCTGATGTCCGTAATACCGCCCCCCGCGACGGTAATCGTCCCGGTCCCAGTGATGACGATGCCCGCGCCTACCGCCGTCGTCCCAGCCTCGGTCGTGTCCGTGTCCGCCGTCTGCCCATACGGGCGCTGCGAGTACCATTGCGGCGACGACCACCGCGCCTTTGAATATTCCCATTTGTGCTCTCCTCGTTTCATATGCCACCTCTTGTCGGTAGGGGTGATCGGATGCTATGGGATTGGGATGCACCAGGGCATCCCCGCTCAGGCGTTTTTTGTAACAGTTTGTTTCGGGCTCACCCGGCGCAATAAAGTGTTACAAAGAACTGGAAGGGATAAACGCAAGTCGTTACGATTGCGGCCATGTCAGAGCACAAGACCAAGGTTCTGGTCGTCGACGACGACGCGCGCCTGCGCGACTTGCTCAACCGCTATCTGGGAGAGCAGGGCTACAGCGTGCGCACCGTATCGAACGCCACGGAAATGAATCGTCAGCTCGCGCGCGAGCGCTACGACCTGATGATTCTGGATCTCATGCTGCCCGGTGAGGACGGACTCTCGATTTGTCGGCGTCTGCGCGGCGGCAACGAAGATATGCCGATCATCATGCTCACAGCGAAAGGTGACGATGTCGATCGGATCGTCGGTCTCGAGGTGGGCGCCGACGATTATCTCGCAAAGCCGTTCAATCCACGGGAGCTCGTGGCACGCATCCAGGCCGTGCTGCGGCGTCGGCCGGTGCCGGCGCCTCCGGGCGCGCCGAGTGCGGATGCGCAAATCGCCGAGTTCGGTGAGTTCCGTCTGAATCTCGCCACGCGCAATCTCACCAAAAGCGGCGACGACGTGACCCTCACCACCGGTGAATTCGCCCTGCTCAAGGTTCTCGTTCAGCATCCGCGCGTTCCGTTATCGCGCGACAAGCTGATGGAGCTTGCCCGGGGGCGCGAATTCGGCGCGTTCGATCGCAGTATCGATGTCCAGATCTCGCGCCTGCGAAAGCTCATCGAGCCCGATGCGGCCAAACCCGCGTTCATACAAACCGTGTGGGGTTTCGGTTACGTGTTCATTCCCGATGGCGAACCGAAGCAGACTGCGTGACGGGTGATTCGTGATTTGTGATTCGTCCGATTTCAGCGTGCGTAACCACGGCCGGTATAGTCGAGTCACGGATCACGGGTCACGAATCAGGCTGTGTCAGCACAGCGCATGAGGCTTTGGCCGCGCTCACTGCTGTGGCGCAGTGTGTTGTTTATCGCCCTGCTGCTCGTCGTCGCGAATCTCGCGTGGCTGCAGATTTTTCGCGCGAGCGAGCGCGCGCCGCGTGCACTCCAGACGGCACAGCAGATCGCGAGCGTCATTAATCTCACGCGCTGGGCGCTCATCACGGCTGACCCCGCCAAGCGCTTCGACCTGCTTTCCGAGCTGTCTCAGTCGGAGAGCATACAAGTCTATCTCGCCGCGCCCGGTGAGCGCATCGCACCTCTTCCCGATAGAGACTTCGTTCAGGAAGTCGCAAGTGAGCTGCGGCGTCAGCTCGGGCCCGAAACCCTGATAACCCTGAGCCGCGGAGGCGTCAGGGGCCTCTGGGTTAGCTTCAACATCGACAAAGACGGTTACTGGATGCACATGCCGCGCTCTCGTATCGAGCGCAACGAGCCCCTGCGCTGGATAGGCTGGGGAGCACTCGTCCTGATACTCGCGCTCGGCGGCGCCTATTTCATTGTCTCGCTCATCAACCGGCCGTTGCGCGAGCTCACGCGTGCGGCAGGACAGATGGGACGTGGAACGACACCACAGCCCGTGACCGAATCCGGACCGTCCGAGATCGGCACACTGGCGCAGGCATTCAACCAGATGGCAGCCGACCTCCAGCGGCTCGATGACGAGCGCGCACTGCTGCTCGCCGGGGTTTCGCACGACTTGCGCACGCCGCTCTCACGCATACGTCTCGGACTCGAGATGATGGGTGACAAAGAAGACGACGAGCTCAAGGAAGGTCTCGTTCAGGATATCGAAGACATCGATACGGCGATTGGCCAGTTCCTCGATTTCGCCAGGCTGCGCGACACAGAAGAAGCAGTCCCCGGAACGGATTTGAACACGCTCGCCGAAAACGTCGTTGCACGCTACGTTCTCAGCGGTAAACCCGTGCGCAGCACGCTCGGCGAGGCACGTCCGCTGTCGCTGCGACCGCGTGCCATGCAGAGGCTGATCGGCAACCTGATCGACAACGCGTTGCGGCACGGAGGTGGAGAAGTGGAGCTCGTAACCGGCGAGGACGGAGATCGCGTCTATCTAGAAGTGCTCGATCGAGGCCCTGGAATTCCTGAGGACGCCGTCGAGCGCATGCTCCAGCCGTTTACGCGCCTCGACACGGCGCGCAGCGGCAGCGGCACGGGACTAGGCCTGGCGATCGTCGACAGAATTGCGGGCATGCACGGCGGCAACATCAGGCTGCTGTCGAGAGAGGGCGGTGGGTTGCGGGCACGGCTCGAGGTGCCGATAAGAGACGTCAGCGGTCAGGTGCCCGCCGTCAGACCTAAACCGTCAGCGGTCAGCCATCAAACCAAAAACCCGTCAGCGGTCAGCGGTCAAGCGTCAGCGTAATACCTGAACCATCAGTGATCAGCCGTCAGCGGTCACACCAAGGCGAAAGCCCCCGCATCATCGAACTCGCGCACCCGCTCTATCGAATACGTTCTGCTCACTCACGCGGTGAACGGCTGACCAGTGCCGCCTGACCGCTGACGGCGTTAGCGCCTCACACGTATGGTCGTCATGCGCAACCGCGTCGAAAGCACGCGCGCCACAGCGAATATGACGTCGCGCGCAAGGTGGGGCTCCTGGGCTCCGAACTGCTCGAACGCCTGAAACTCCCAGCGTAGCAGTGTCCCGTTCGTCACTGCCCACACGTTAGCCGAGCGCGGGTGGCCGTCGAAGAACGACTGTTCACCGATAACGCTGACCGGCCCGATGCGAGCGAGCGGCGAAACGCTGACGCCGTCGAAGGTGGTCACGCCCACTTCGAGCGTACCGGCTGCGACGAAGTAGAGCACTCGCTCTTGCACGTCGCGCTGTATGACCACATCGCTCGTACGGAACTGTTTTACGCTTGTGCCGGCGAGAAGCTTGCGCCAGTCGTCGATGCGCCAGTCCGGCAGCAGGAGTGTGTCCGAGCCGGGGGCCGCACGTTTTCCCTCCTGCACGAAAACTGCGGCAAACGCGGCACCGTTCATCGTGCTCCCCTTGGCAGCGGATTATGCAGGCGCGGCAAGGCGCCAGCGTTCGATCACATCGTATCGTACGCCACCGTGTCCGGGAACGGACTCGACAAGTACGAAGTCGTCAGCGCGCCAGGCGAACGGCTCCAGGCCGGTTCGCTGCGGCGCACGCTGCGCATTGCGAACCAGCGTCACGTGCGGGGCATAAGGCCTGTCTTCACCCTTGATGCCCTCGGTCGCGAGACGCTCGTGCAAACCATGTACGAGCCCGGCGAGCTCGCGTGGGCAGCGTTGGGTCCCGGCCCACACGATTCGGTTGTGACGCCAATAAGCGATCGTGTCGATATCGACCTCGAATGCAGCGCCGTCGATCGAGCGCGCAAGCGCCTTCAGCGACGCAAGGCGCGCCCGTTCGATATTGCCGACGAAGAACAGCGTCATGTGGAGTTTTTCTGCCGCGATGGCGCGGCCGCCGCATTCCTCCTGTGCCACACGCCCTGCCGCGGCGAGGGCGTTCGTGACGTCAGCGTCCGGCCACAGCGCGAAAAATACTCGGGCGCGGTCGAGCCCGCTAGCCGCCATCGCTCGACGAGGGCTCCGGCAGCAGCAGCGCAACGGCTTCGGCAGCGATGCCTTCGCCACGGCCGACCGCGCCGAGCCGCTCGGCAGTCTTGGCCTTGACGTTGACCGCGCCGGCCAGGAGCCCAAGATCCTGCGCAACGTTCTCGCGCATGCGCGCAATGTGCGGCGCCATTTTCGGAGCTTGGGCGATGATCGTCGCATCGATATTGGCTACCAGCATGCCGCTGGCTTTCACGAGGCGACTGACGCGGCGCAGGATTACGCGGCTGTCGACCCCTCGATACTGTGGATCGGTGTCTGGAAAGTGGGTGCCGATGTCGCCGAGCCCGGCGGCACCCAGCAACGCATCGCAGATCGCATGCAACAGAACATCGGCGTCGGAATGGCCAGCGAGGCCGCGCTCGTACGCGATTTCCACGCCGCCGATGATGAGCTTGCGCCCCGGCACGAGCGCATGAATGTCGAAGCCCTGACCGATTCTCATAGATTTATGCCGCGGGGCTCGAGCACGGGCCGAGTATGCCTTCGCCGCTCGCCCGGCTCACGTTTGAGATCTCACTGCGATTTGTCACCCGTCGCCGCTCCTCTCTCTTGGCTGGTCCAGGCGTTCTCGAGAATGAGCGCCGCTAACTCCAGGTCGTCCGGGTAAGTCACTTTGAGATTGCGCGCTTCGCCCATGACGAGCTTGGGTTTCAACCCGAGCTTCTCGACGGCGCCCGCCTCGTCCGTGACCGCAGCAGGTCCGCAAGCATCTAGTGCTGCGCAAAGAACGCTGTATCTGAACATCTGCGGTGTCTGGGCCTGCCACAGGCCGTCGCGGTGTACAGTCGCCGCCACCCGGGCCTGGTCGTCGCTCCGCTTCAGCGTATCGGCCACAGGGATGGCCAGCAATCCGCCCGCCTCGTCTGCTGCGAGCTCGTGTATGAGGCGCTCGAGCGCACCCGCACTGAGGCAAGGCCGTGCGGCATCGTGCACGAGCATCCAGTCATCGTTTGCAACGGCATCGCGCACAGCCAGCAGACCGTTATGCACGCTTGCGGCGCGAGTTTGTCCACCACAGAATAAAGGCCGAATTTTGCCGCCGAGGGTTTCCGACGCGACTGATGAGAACTGAGCGTCGTCCGGGGCGAGGACGACGAAAACCTGATCGATAAATCGATGCGCTGCAAGTTCGCGCAGTGCGTGGTACAGCAAGGGTTTGCCCCCGAGCGTCCAGTACTGCTTGGGCGTGCCGTTGCCAAATCGGGATCCGCTGCCGGCGGCCGGTACCAAGGCGAAATAGCGTGGCACGAGATAGGGAGAATAGAGACGGAGTAGGTAATTGTACCAGCGGCGTAAAATAGTCATTCCCTTGAAGCGGAGGCCGCCGAGCCCCACCCGCAAAGCTATGATCGGTTCTAAGTTCAACAGTGTACGACCGGCTGCCGTCGCAGGCCTTTTCTATTCTGGCGAAAGAAAAAGCCTGTCGGACGAAATCGAACAATTGCTGGGCAACGTCGCCGCCCGACCCACTGCAGTGCCCAAGGCGCTCGTTGCACCGCACGCTGGCTATGTGTACTCGGGCCCCGTAGCTGCAACAGCCTATGCGCTGCTCGCACCTGCCCGCGATGTAATCAAGCGCGTCGTGCTGCTCGGTCCTACGCACAGGGTTGCGGTGCGCGGGCTGGCGCTTCCTGGCGTCGCGCGTTTTGCGACACCTCTGGGCGCCGTTGAGATCGATGCGCAAGCGGTAGAGCAAATCGTTGCACTGCGGCAGGTGATCGTCAGCAACGACGCTCACGCGCTCGAGCATTCGCTCGAAGTACATTTGCCTTTCCTGCAGACGGTGCTCAGCGAGTTCAAAATCGTCCCGCTGGCCGTGGGCGACGCGCGCAGCGACGAAGTTGCCGAGGTACTGGAAGCGCTGTGGGGTGGATCCGAAACCCTGATCGTCGTGAGCTCCGATCTCTCGCACTACCTTACCTATAGGGAGGCGAAGGCGATCGACCAGGCGACGTGCGAAGCCATACTCCACCTGTGCACCGACCTCGACCACGAGCAGGCGTGTGGCGCCACGCCGGTATGCGGGCTTACGCTCGCTGCCCGTCGCCGGGGTCTTCGGCCCGAGCTTCTCGATCTGCGCAACTCCGGAGACACGGCCGGTGACAAAAACCGCGTCGTAGGATATGGCGCGTTCGCCTTTTACGAGCCGTGAGGATTCAGCCCGACGCGGGACAAGTGCTTCTACTCATCGCGCGTGCGGCGATTGCGCGGGAGCTCGGCCTGACACCTGCTGCAGCACATGAAGACGCCCAATGGCTGCGTGATCCCGGAGCGTGTTTCGTGACACTCAGACAGGGCGATGACCTGAGAGGCTGTATCGGTACGCTGCGCGCGCATCGGCCCCTGCTCGAGGACGTCAAGGCAAACGCCGTGGCAGCGGCTTTTCGCGACCCGCGCTTCGGTTCCCTCGCCGCCGAAGAGCTCGAAAGGACACGGCTCGAAGTATCGCTGCTATCACCCCTCGAGCCGCTTACATTCGAAAACGAACAGCACGCACTGTCGCAGCTCCGCGCAGGCCACGACGGCATCGTATTCGAGTACGGTTTTCATCAGAGCACCTTTCTTCCTCAGGTCTGGGAAGAGCTGCCCGACCCGGCGGAATTCATCGCGCATCTCAAACAGAAGGCGGGCTTGCCGCCCGACTTCTGGGATCCGGAACTGAAACTAGCCAGGTATACGGTGTCCAAGTGGTGTGAGGAGGGCTGAAATTCCGTGATTCGTGATTCGTGATTTGTCGGCTTTGAGCGCCAAACTCTTGCCGCCCTGCTCTTAGCGCACCACGAATTGCCGCCCCATTCTCAGGGATTTCGGATCACCAGCCACGATTCACGCTCACGGCTCACCGCTCACGGCTCACGAATCACGCTTTTATGGACACAGACAACTACCCCGCCCGCTGGTGGCACATGCTCGACGATGGCCGCATGCAGTGCGACCTGTGTCCGCGCGACTGCCGTCTGCATGAAGGCCAGCGCGGTGCGTGCTTCGTTCGCCAGCGCGTCGGCGATCAGATGAAGCTCACGACGTACGGACGCTCGTCAGGCTTCTGCATCGACCCGATCGAGAAGAAGCCGCTCAATCACTTCTATCCGGGTTCCAGCGTCCTGTCATTCGGAACGGCAGGCTGCAATCTCGCGTGCAAGTTCTGTCAGAACTGGGACATCAGCAAGTCGCGTGATATGGACAAGCTGGCCGATCAGGCGACGCCTGACGGTATCGCTGCAGCGGCCGCCGAGCACGGGTGCAGGTCGGTCGCTTTTACCTACAACGATCCGGTGATCTTCGCAGAGTACGCGATGGACATTGCAGATGCCTGCCACGCGCGGGGCATCGCGACGGTCGCGGTCACGGCGGGCTACATACACGCACAACCGCGCCGCGAGTTCTACGCCAAGATGGATGCGGCGAACGTGGACCTCAAAGCGTTCACAGACGAGTTCTATTTCAAGCTCTGCGGTGCGCGCCTGCAGCCGGTGCTCGACACGCTCGTTTATCTGAGGCATGAAACCGACGTATGGTTTGAGGTTACGACGCTACTCATTCCCGGCAAGAATGACAGCGATGAAGAGCTGCGCGCGGAATGCGAGTGGATCATGAAGGCGCTCGGGCCCGACGTCCCCGTCCACTTCACCGCATTTCATCCCGACTACAAGATGGATGACCTTCCACCGACACCGCCGGCGACATTGACGCGGGCACGGCGCCTCGCGCTCGAAGCCGGTCTGCAACACGTCTATACCGGCAACGTCCACGACGAAGCGGGCGGATCCACTTACTGCGTCGGGTGCAAGAAGGTTCTGATCGTCAGGGACTGGCATCGAATCGACGAGTACTGCCTGATGCCCGACGGCACGTGTCCCGACTGCGGAACGGCGTTGCCAGGCCGCTACGAAACCTTCAAAGCCCAGTTCGGACGTCGCCGCATTCCGCTGTACTTGAATCGTACTGCGTAGCCTTTGCTGTCGCTCGTCCACGACAGCGTATTCAGCGCGTGTGTTGCGCGTCGCAGTACCCGCGCGTCGCCTGCCAGCGACATTTAGGTTGAAGAGGCCCGTTCAACGTGCTGTTTAATTGATTAGTTTCTTACGGCACGTCTCTTGCGAGTCCGACGGCAGCCCAGCTTTGGGTCACCAACTCTACACGCAAGGAGACGTCGCAGATGAATTCAAGAACATTAATCGCTGCCGCAGTGGCGGCCGCATGTACGTGGCCCACGCTGGCCACTGCTGCGCGGGACACCTATTCGGGCGAAGCAGGCTATTGGACGGTGAGCACGCCGTCATCAGTCGACGAGAGCGCACCATGGAGAGCGGCAGACTCGACTCGAGTGCGCATCTCACAGCCGGCAGCGGTCACTTCAACCCCGAGCGCGCCGACTTTCGCTGAAGTCATGACGCCGCTTTCAGTCAGCGAAAGCGCACCTTGGCAATCGCTACCCCCAGCTCGGGCACGGAGCGCTCGAATTCAGTCCGCGAGCTTGGCGAGCCCGCAGACACCGTGGAGTCCCAACGAATCTGCGCCCGCGCGCTATAACGAAGACATGCGCGTGCGCGCGCAGCAGGTGGCGAGCGTCCAGCAGACGCGCGACACCATTGCACGCATTGAGAGCGAGCGCCTTGCTGCGATCGAGCGGGAGCGGCTCGCTGCAATCGAGCGCGAGCGCCTCGCCAACACTGCTGATAGCGCCACCGTCGTCGGCGTAGCGCCGTCCGATAACAGGGCAGTCTTGGAGAGTACTGCTGCTTCCGCAAACAGCGCGGCAAATGCTCCGGCCGCTCCAGGCGAGCGTCCCGCGCAGCCCGACCAGACAACAGGTCTCGTCGACACGCGTGGCAATCGGCCTTTGAGCCTTAGCATGACGCCTGAAACGGCTCCCGCGGAGGCGTCCACAACGGCCGCCAGCGAGACTGGCACGACCGCTGCGATCACACCTGCAGGGGAAGGCGCAGTGAGCGACCCCGCGACGATCAGCGGTTCGGCCGCCATTCCTTTGAGCGACACCAATGGCACGGCGACCGCAGCTGTCGGGGTAACGAGTGGCGAGGGGACGAGCATCAGCGGCGCCGGACCCGTGATCAACGAGCGTCCGCTCCAACCGGACCTATCGACGGCGACCTTGTTTCCTGATGGGCCCTTCAATGCAGCGAACGCACCGAGCAGCGCCGAAAGCACTTCGGCCAACGCGTATGTGACCCTGCACGAAAGCGCCACCGCCGCGACGACGCGATAAGTTCTTTCGACCCGCCAAAATCCCGTCCGCGGTAAATCGCGGGCGGGATTTTTTGTACCCGTAGCGTGCCGGCTTGAACCTTACGACACGTGCCCCAACTCTCTATAATTGCGGGTTTTTCTCTTAGCGGTCCATGCTTCAGCTTCCCGTGCCCGATGCCGGGCACCGCGAATACACCTCCCCTCTGTACGGTTCGAGTGACGCGCTGGCCATTGCGACCCTCGCGGCTCGCGCTCGCCCGCTGCTGGTCGTCACCGACAGCGCGTGGAATGCGCAGCGACTTCTCGAAGAGATCCCCTATTTCGACCCGGGGCTGAAGGTGCATCTGTTTCCCGATTGGGAAACGCTTCCTTACGATCACTTCTCGCCTCACAACGATCTGATCTCGGAGCGTCTCGCAACGCTCTATCAGATGATGCACAACCAGTTCGACGTGGCGATCGTTGCGGCGACCACTGCGCTTTACCGCCTCCCCCCCGTTGCGTATCTCGCTGGCCATACTTTTTTCTTCAAGCAAGGCGACAAGCTCGATGGAGCAGAGCTGCGGCGTCAGCTCACGCTTGCGGGCTACGCGCACGTCACACAGGTCGTCGCGCCCGGCGAATACAGCTTTCGCGGCGGGCTCATCGATCTTTTTCCCATGGGAAGCGCGCTTCCGTATCGCATCGATCTTTTCGATGACGAAATCGAAAGCATACGCAGCTTCGACGTCGACACTCAGCGCAGCATCTATAAGGTCGGTGACGTGCGGCTGCTGCCCGCGCGGGAATTTCCGATGGACGAAGCCGGGCAGACGCGCTTTCGCCGCAATTTCCGGGAGAAGTTCGAGGGTGATCCGTCCAGGTCGCGCGTCTACAAGGACGTCTCCAAAGGGGTACCGACCGCGGGAATCGAGTATTACCTCCCGCTGTTCTTCGAAAACACGGCGCGGATTACCGACTACCTGCCGCAGCGCGCAACGATCTGTGTGTACCCCGGGCTCGCCCGGTCGATCGAAGAATTTTGGCAGGATACGCGCAGCCGCCACGCCGTTTTGCGAGGGGACCTCGCTAATCCCGTGCTGCCGCCGCAGGAGCTTTTCCTAACGGCGGACGAGCTCTTCGGGGCCCTCAAGGATTACCCGCGTCTGGAGCTCGCGGGCGTCAGGGCCGAGAGCGCGGTGCGGCCTGTCGAGGGTGTGGAAAAACGCGTCGAACACGATGATGCGTCGCAGTCCGAATCGCACGCAGAAGCGCAAGCGGATAGCGCCACTTCTCCGCTACCCTCACTTGCGGTGGAGCGGCGTGCCGAAGATCCCCTGCACCGGCTCCGCGCATTCACCAGTGCGTTCGATGGCCGCGTGCTGCTACTTGCGGAAAGCCCTGGGCGCCGCGAAACGATGCACGACTATTTCGCCGAGTACGGATTCAAAGTTGCGGCCGCGGCGAGCTACGCCGAGTTTCTCGCGGCGAGCGACAAGGTCATGTTGGGTGTTGCGCCCCTGCACGCGGGCTTCATCGCCAATGCAGACCGGCTCGCGCTGCTTACGGAAAACGAGCTGTACGCCTCTCAAGTACGTCAACGTACACAGCGCGAGGCGCGCCGTGCCACTAACGAGTACATGCTGCGCGACCTCTCGGAGGTCAAGATCGGCGATCCGGTCGTACACGAGCAGCACGGCATCGGCCGTTATCTGGGTTTGCAGAGCATGGATCTCGGTGAAGGACAAACCGAATTCCTGACGCTCGAATACGCTGGCAATGACAAGCTTTACGTGCCGGTTTCCAATCTGCACCTTATCGGGCGCTACAGCGGCGCCACCCCTGAGCAGGCGCCCCTGCACACGCTGGGCGGCGGACAGTGGGAAAAAGCCAAGAAGAAGGCGGCGGCGCAGGTTCGGGACACTGCTGCAGAACTGCTGAACCTGTACGCGCAGCGCGCATCGCGCGTGGGCCATGCATTCGAACTGAAACAGCACGATTACGAAGCGTTCGCAGAAACCTTTCCGTTCGAGGAGACGCAGGATCAGGCCGCCGCGATCAACGCCACACTGGAGGACCTGAAGAGCGGAAAGCCGATGGATCGTCTGGTCTGCGGCGATGTGGGCTTCGGAAAGACCGAGGTGGCATTACGCGCGGCGTTCGTGGCCGTTGCAGACGGAAAGCAGGTTGCCGTGCTCGTTCCGACCACGCTGCTTGCAGAGCAACATTTCAATACGTTTTCCGATCGCTTCGCTGACTGGCCGGTCAAGATCGCCGAGCTGTCGCGCTTTCGCTCGACGCAGGAACACGCGGAGGCGCTCAAGGGCATTGCAGAAGGCCGCGTCGATATCGCGATCGGCACGCACAAGCTGATCCAGGCCGATATGAAATTCAAGAACCTCGGCCTTGTCATCATCGATGAAGAGCATCGTTTCGGCGTGCGCCAGAAGGAGCGCCTCAAAGCGCTGCGCGCCGAAGTGGACGTGCTCACGCTCACCGCAACGCCGATCCCGCGCACGCTCGCAATGTCGCTCGAAGGCCTGCGCGATTTTTCGGTTATCGCAACGGCGCCACAGCGCCGGCTCGCAATCAAGACGTTCGTATCGCGCTATAGCAAGGCGCTGATACGAGAGGCCGTGCTGCGGGAGCTCAAACGCGGTGGTCTCGTGTACTTCCTGCACAACGAAGTCGATTCGATCGGGCAGATCGAAGAGATGCTCGCGAAGCTGGTCCCGGAGGCGCGCATCCGCGTTGCGCACGGACAGATGCGCGAACGCGATCTCGAGCACGTCATGCGCGACTTCTATCAGCAGCGGTTCAATGTGCTCCTGTGCACGACCATCATCGAAACCGGCATCGACGTGCCGACTGCGAACACGATCATCATCAACCGCGCGGACCGCTTTGGCCTCGCACAGCTGCATCAGCTGCGCGGGCGTGTCGGGCGCTCGCACCATCAGGCCTACGCCTATCTGCTGCTGCCGGAAGAAGGCAACGTCACAGCGCAGGCGAAGAAACGGCTGGAAGCAATCCAGATGATGGAGGAGCTCGGATCGGGATTCTTTCTCGCTATGCACGATCTGGAAATCCGCGGCGCGGGGGAAGTGCTCGGTGAATCTCAAAGCGGAGAGATGCAGGAGATCGGATTCAACCTGTACTGCTCGATGCTCGATACGGCGGTGAAATCACTCAAGCTGGGGAAGGAACCGGATCTGAGTGCCCCGCTCGGCATCACCACCGAAATCAATCTGCACGTACCTGCGTTGCTCCCCAGCGACTACGTGACGGACGTTCACGAGCGCCTCGTACTCTACAAAAGGCTCGCGAACTGCGACGATGAAGATGCGCTCTCATTGTTGCGCGAAGAGCTTGTCGACCGCTTCGGGCTCCTGCCCGAGCCGGCGCGTGCACTACTCGACAGCCACCGGCTGCGCATACTCGGGAAAGCGCTCGGCATCATGCGCGTCGATGCCACCGAATCTGCGATCCAGTTGCAGTTCGTGCCCAATCCGCCCATTGAGCCCATCAAAGTGCTCAAGCTCGTGCAAAGCCGGCGCAATTACAGACTTGCAGGTCCTGATCGCATACGGATCGAAGCGAAACTGCCCGATATCCAGACGCGAGTCGCAGCGATACGCCAGGCGTTCAGCGAGCTCTTGTAAGTACGGGAAACGCATGAAGATCGGGGCGGGCACGCTCGTGCAGATCGAACGCCGAGATCACCACGCAGGACGAACAGTGGGGAAGGTGCCGGTGCGCACGCTGAATGGTTATCTGCGTTCCGCCCGCCTAGCCCACATCAAAAAGCGGAGATCCACTTGCGCGCCGACGCAGCTGATCGTCGCTGTGCGTGGCACAGCGAACAGCAATGCAAACCAAACGGCCGCAGCCGGCAAAAGCAAGCCGGCTGCCGCGTATGGTCACTACTTGCTGGACGAGGACGCCGCTCCGCTGGGGCTGCTCGCAGCGGAAGATCCGCCACTCATGCCGCCGCTGGATGAGGTACCGCCGCTGGACGAGGATCCGCCCATTCCACCACCACTGGATGACGAAGCACCGGTACCACTCGGGCTTGGGCTGCTCGGGCTGGAACTGCTCGAGCTCGAAGAACCGGGCGAGCTGGGCGCTGTACTTGTCGAGGACGACGAAGAGCCGCCGGGGACAACGACAGTTTCCTTCTCTCTGGTAGTTGAGCTCGTGCTCGCCGAACCGCTGGGGGCTGTGCTGGTTCCACCCGGCACGACAGTCGTCGTTTCTTTGCGCTCGCAGGCCGACAACGCCAGCAGAGCACCCATCAAGGCCAAAACATAACCGCTACGTTTCATATTCACGCTTCTCTCCTCTGAAGATCGATGCAGATTGCACCGACGGTTTAGCAATTGTTGTGCCGGGGTTGCGCCATGCTAGACCTGCAGGGTTAAAGCCGTTCGAGCGCGGACGCGCGCACGACCATCTCCTGCTGATCGAACCGCTCCTCGAGCACACGGCGGTATGCCGACCACCAGTCGCGTTCGAGCTTGTCCACCATCACTTCGCACATCACGACTTCGTCGCGGTCCACCGCTTCACCGACTTTCCAGGTGCCCTGCGCCGGGGACCGCAGGTAGGCGGTAACACCCCCATAGCGTTCGGTAAGCTCGTCGCGAACCTGAGCGAACCGTTCGTGGGCGACGGGACGGCCGGCACTGTCGTATAAAGGTAAAAGCAACTGAACGAGATACATCCGGGTCGTGACCGCGGGTCAGTCGCGGTCTGTGCCCGTGTCGGACTCTTCCTCCTCCTCGTCCACGTCCCCGTCCAAATCGGTCTCTTCCTCGTCTGCGTCCAAAAGGGCCTCTCCTCCGCCCGCGCCCGGGATGCGCTCGATGTGATCCGGCCGAACGTCGCGGTTTTCGCGCCCGACCGGCTCACGGCCGGCCGTCATGTGCTCGCCCGTGCCCACCGAATCGGAGTCACTGTCCAGATCCACGTCACCGATGTCCGCACCGGCGGTCCTGGTGGGGCTTCCATCGATATCTTCGTAAGTGCCGTGGTCGAGTCCGATCACATCTCCTTCAATAACGCCCGGCGCACCGGTGATGTCGCTCGCACTGTCACTGGTATCGCTCGGCCCGAGCGAGCTCGTGCCGTGCCCTTTCTGCGTTTCGCGGTCCTTGCCTCGTCCGCCTAACAATGTGCTTGCCATAGCGAGCCTCCTGAAGAATTAAGGCGCAAATGCCGTGCCCGCGGTCCCGCAGGAACTGTGCCTGCGAGGGCACGATACCCCGCTGATGTCTGCCGTTATAATCGCTCGCTTTTGCTGCGTCCTATCAACATATGGACCTGGTCATCCAAGGTAACGATGTCGAAACCGGCGACCTGAAGCGTATCGCAAAGCTTGCCAGCGCGCGCGAAATCACAAAGCTCACATCAGAGGCTTTCAGGTTAAACGGCGCGCACCCGCATCCAGACATTATCCCGCTGTGCGAACAGGCGAAGCTCGATTACGCGTTCGTGCCCGAGGGGCGGCATCTCGCCGATTTCCGGCTGCTCGTCATGGACATGGATTCCACGCTCATCACGATCGAGACCATCGACGAGCTCGCCGATCTGGTCGGGCTCAAAAAGGAAGTCGCGGCAATCACAGAGGCTGCAATGCGCGGCGAGATCGAATATGACGACAGTCTGCGGAGGCGCGTCGCAGTCCTCCGAGGTCTCGGCGAGGACGCGTTGCAGCGCGTTTACGACGAGCGCGTAGAGCTTACGCCAGGCGCGGACAAGCTGCTGGCGGCTGCGCGCAAGCTCGGAATGAAAACGCTACTCGTGTCCGGCGGCTTTACCTACGTCACGGACCGTCTCAAAAAGCGGCTACAACTGGACTACACCCGATCGAACTGCCTCGAGCTCGCAGGAGATAAGCTCACGGGAAATATTGTGGGCGAAATCGTGAATGCAGAGGGCAAGCGGAACGCGCTCATCGAGGTACGTGACCAACTGGGGCTCGGGCGCGAGCAGATCATCGGCA
Source organism: Betaproteobacteria bacterium (assembly GCA_028291945.1). Taxonomy (GTDB): domain Bacteria; phylum Pseudomonadota; class Gammaproteobacteria; order Burkholderiales; family SG8-41; genus JAQGMV01. Next base: position 43,432 of record JAQGNH010000043.1, on the reverse strand, counting down.
TCGGAGACGGTGCCAACGATCTGAAGTTCATGGGCGAATGTGGCGTCAGCATCGCGTATCACGCGAAGCCCATAGTGCGCGGACAAACGACGCACGCAATCAACTACGTCGACTTGGGCGGCGTGCTCAATCTGTTTAATTGAAGCTGCCGTTTAATAGACGGGCCGCCGCTGCTCACCCAGCAACTGGAATGGCTGCCACGGTCTGTCGCCTTCGCGGCACATGCCGTAAAGAAAAGGTGTGCCGTCGCGGCCCGGAGTCTCGAAGCGAAGATCGCGGAACCAAACGCACTGCTCGGGGTTTCCGGCGTCGATGCGCAACAACGCAGGATACGCAGCGAACCAGCGAAAAAATCTGAACCCCGGCTGCGCGTATGCTTCGTGCACGAGCGCGCTCGAGGCTGTATCACTGCCATTTAGGCTTGCGCGTGCCCAGGCAGCATCCCCGAGCGGCCTGTAAGGGGCATTGAGCCGCGCTATGAAACCGGTCGCTGCATTGGGTTCCGGCCGCGTTCTTGTTCTGATCAGATTGATGTGCGCGTACCTGTACGCATCATCATGCTGGACCACCACGGTCCAGTTGAATGGCGATACCGGCCGGGGCACCGCACTGACATGCACCGGCGAGATTCCGTTTGAACGAGCATACGCCGCGCCGAAATCGATCGCCTGCTGCTGCAGCAGCCATTGGAAACCCACGTACGCTGCGAGCGCAGTCAGTCCCACGGCCGCCGGTCTCCGCGACTCGCGCCACACGAGCGAAGCGAGCAGTCCAAGCAGGATGATGCCGGTAAACCACAGATCGATGATGAACGTCGTGCCTATGCCGTAGCGCGCGTCTGAAAGCGGCGCAAACACCATAGTACCGAATGACGTGATCCAGTCGGTCAGGATATGGCTTCCGATCGCGAGCGCAGCAATGCCGAAATACGCCGGCCATCGGGGTTTGCTTCGCCACACCAGGGAAAAGACGACGGCCAGCAGCGCGGCCCACATCGGCAGCAGGATCAGCGAATGCGTAATACCCCGGTGATGGTAAAGATAGGACAGCGGCGACACGTATGACGAGATGAAATCGATGTCGGGGAATGCCGCTGCGAGGAAGCCGACGAGCATCCGGCGGCCGACGGGAAGACTCTCTGCACTTTGCGGAGACTTGCGCGGCGCCGTGACGCGCCCGAGCAGCGCGCCGAGAAGGCCATGAGTCAGCGTGTCCATTCAAGCGGCAACCCGTAAAAGCGAGAAGCGGAAAAGAAGGGACGCCAAGGACGAAGCGAGCTCGCCAAGGCGTTCTCTCGTGAGCAGCGGCTCAAACCGTATCGATCATTCGCCTATGCGATGAGCCATGGACAACATGGTGCCTACACTACTGCTGGTGCGTATCAAGCTGGCACATACACCAGCGTTTGGCGCATTCGACCAGCAGTGAATTGTCTCATGGTCACGCAAAACGGAGATTCTTGGCGTGCTGATTGGCGTCCTTCGTTTCTCCTTTGCGTCCTTGGCGATGAGGCTTTTGGTCTTCAATCCCAACGATCGTCGCGGACTTGCACCTCGCCGTTTTCCACGCGCACCGGGAACTTGGACGTCGCTTCGTATGCGGGTGCGGTCAGCGCTTCACCGGTGCGTATGCAGAAGCGGGCGCCATGGCGCGGGCACACGATCTCGTCGCCTTCCACATGGCCGCCGGTGAGCTGACCACCGTCGTGCGTGCAGACGTCCTCGATGGCGCAATACTCTCCATCGAGGTTGAACACGACGATTTGCGTGCCGTCTACATCGACGACGCGCCATTGGCCCGGCGCGAGCTCGTCGGCCCGGGCCGCGGTGACCCAGCCCGTCAAACCGCAATGACCTCGATATCGGGCTCGATCTGTCGCACCAGACTTTCGATGCCCGCGAGCGTTCCTGATATCGAGCTCGGGCAGCTTCCACACGCGCCCTGGTAATGCACAGTGAGCGTCTTGTCGCTCAGGCCGAGGACGTACAGATCGCCGCCGTCGCCCTGCAGGTACGGGCGCACCTGCTCATCTAGAATTTCGTTGATCTTGTCCAGCCGCCCGCGGTCGACTTCGCTCATCTGCTCGAGGACCGGAGCAGCCTGAGCCGCGAGTTCTGCGGACTGATCGTCCGCTGCCGGCGCTTCGCGTATCGGCACCGCCAGCTTGCGCTTGAGCTCCGCCCAGTCGGCCTGGCCATCCTGTGTGACCGTGATCCAGTGGTCGACATAGAAGACGTTGGTGACGTGCTCGATGTCGAAAAGCGCAGCCGCGAGCGGATCGTTCTGAGCCTCGCCCGCGTTATCGTACGAGCGCGTAATGCCCCAGGTCAGCGGCTCCTTGAGGACGAACTTCATCGCGTTCGGATTCGGCGTCGGTTCTATTTCGGCGATTTTTGGCATGTCAGAAATCCATCACGCAGCGCCGCCAGGCGTTTGCTCGTGCATCGGATCAGCATCGGCTTCCGTCGATGTCGTCCGCATGGAATTGAATGCGGCGTGCAGGGTGTGCCACGGCAGGATGGCGCATTTCACTCGCGTGGGTAGATCGCGCACACCCGCAAAGACGGTCAACCGCCCAAGATGGTGTGGCTCTTTTCCGGTATCGAGCTTGCCCGTAGCCATATCGCGAAATTCCTGGATTAGCCGTTCCGCGTCGGACCGAGCTTTGCCCTTGACCGCAGTGGTCATCATCGACGCCGACGCTTTGCAGATCGCGCACGATTCACCTTCGAACGCGATACCTTCCACCGCGTCGTCGCTCAACTTGACCGCGAGCTGCAGCCGGTCGCCACACAGCGGGTTCACGCCCTCGGCCTGATGCGTGGCATCAGGCAGCGTGCCCCAGTTTCGCGGCTTGCGGTTGTGGTCGAGGATTACTTCCTGATAGAGCTGTTTGGTATCGGCCATTTAAAATCCGTCTACCCAAATACCTTCTGCACTTTGCGTATCGCCGCCACCAGCGCATCGACTTCGGACATGGTGTTGTAGAACGCAAATGAAGCGCGGCACGTTGCGGGCACTTTGAAGCGCTGCATGACAGGCTGTGCGCAATGGTGGCCCGTCCGGATAGCAACGCCTTCTTCATTGAGCAAGGTGCCCACATCGTGCGGATGAACCCCTTGCACTACAAACGACACGACTGCCGCTTTCTGTTCAGCGGTCCCGATGATCCTCACGCCCGGCATGCGATTGACCTGGTCCGTCGCGTAGTCGAGTAGATCCGTCTCGTGCGCGGCAATGGTGTCCATGCCGATCCCGCTCAGATAGTCCAGGGCTGCGCCCATTCCAATGGCGGCTGCAATCGGCGGCGTGCCCGCTTCGAACTTGTGCGGGATCGTGTTGTAGGTGGTCTTCTCGAACGTGACCGAAAGAATCATGTCACCGCCGCCTTTGAAAGGCTGCATCTTCTCCAGCAGCGCAGCTTTGCCGTAGAGGATCCCGATGCCCGTCGGTCCGCAGACCTTATGTCCTGAAAACGCATAGAAGTCGCAATCGAGGTCCTGCACGTCGACCCTGGTGTGGGGCGCGGCTTGTGCGCCGTCGACCAATACGGGCACATCGTGCTCGTGCGCGATCGCAATCAATTCCTTCACCGGATTGATCGTCCCCAGAGCGTTGGACACGTGCCCGACACCGACGAATTTCGTATGCGCGTTGAAGAGCCGCTTGTACTCGGCGACATCGAGCTCGCCGCGGTCATTGATAGGCACGACGCGGATCCTCGCACCCTTCTCTTCCGCCAGCATCTGCCATGGCACGATGTTCGAATGGTGCTCGAGCGTGGTGAGGATGATCTCGTCCCCCGCGCCGATGAACTTGCGGCCATACCCGTGTGCGACGAGATTGATGCCCTCGGTCGTTCCGCTTGTGAAAATCACTGCGTGCTCGTCGGGCGCGTTGATGAAGCGCTGCGCCTTGCGGCGTGCGGCCTCGTACTCCGAAGTCGCTTTCTCCGACAAATAGTGGACTGCACGGTGTATGTTCGCGTGCTCGCTTGTCTGATACTTCACGAGCCGATCGATCACGGGCTGTGGCATCTGGCTGGACGCCGCATTGTCGAGGAACACGAGCGGCTTCTGGTTCACCTTCAGCTTCAGAATCGGAAAATCGGCGCGCACACGTTCGACGTCGAGAGCGCCGGGACGCTCGAGCACTGCATTGTGGATTGCTGTCATCGGAATCTCTCTAAGCTGCCGCGCCGGTCTGCGCCATAACTGCCCGCTCCAGACGCTCGACTATCGAGCGCACCGGAATGCGCTCGATCACGGAGGCGCCAAAGGCGTACGTCAAAAGGTTGCGCGCCACCGTCTCCGTAAGTCCCCGGCTTCTCAGGTAGAAAAGCTGTTCCGCGTCGAGCTGACCGACCGTCGCGCCATGCGCGCACTTCACATCGTCCGCGAAAATCTCGAGCTGCGGTTTGGTATCGACGGTTGCTTTATCCGACAGCAGCAGGTTGCGGCTTTGCTGCGAGGAATCGGTGAGCTGGGCGCCGGGGCGGACGAAAATCTTGCCGTTGAAGACCGCGTGGGCAGCACCTCCGACGATCGTCTTGTGCAGCTGAGCGCTGCGGCCGTTCGGCTGCGTGTGGTCGATAAGGGTGTGCGTATCCGCAAGCTGACGTCCTGAAATCAGCGCAAGACCATCCATCTGTGCGAACGCGCCTTCTCCGTTGAGCGCAACACTCAGGTCGTAACGCGACAGGCGCGCGCCCAGGCTCACGGTATGCGAGGTATACGACGCGTCCTTGGCGACCACGACTGCGCAGCTCGCGATATGAAACGCGCGGGCGTTTTCGCACTGCAGCTTGATATGACGCACGCGGGCTCTCGCAGCGACGGCGATCTCGGTGACGGCATTCGTCAGATAAGCATCCTCTGACATCGCTTGGTATTCCTCGACCACCGTGCACTCGGCACCCGCTTCGGCGATCACGACGCAGCGCGGATAAGCCGCCGTACCGGCCTGAGTGGCGATATGGAGGATGTGCACCGGTTTCTCGCAGATCTGGCCTTTCGAAATAACGACGACGGCGCCATCGCGCAAATGCGCTGTATTCAGCGCAACGAACACGTTCTGCTCGAATCCCGCAAGACGTGCGAGATGAGGTTCCAGGCGTCCGGCATCGGTCTTCAAAGCCGTTGCGAGCGGAGCGACGCGCACGCCCGACACGGCAGAGGCCGTGCTGGACAACTGAGGGACGAACACACCGTCGACGAAGACGATCCTCGAACCGGCTTCGGGAACAATGTACGGAAGGACCGCTTCAGGTGCAATCTCAGCGGGTGCGCCCGGCGCACGCAATTGAAGCCGCGTGAGCTGCGTCAGATCGGTGAAGCGCCACTCTTCGTCACGCGTCGTCGGAACGCTCAGAGCGTTCGCGCGCTCGAGCGCAAGTCCACGGCGTTCGTTGAGCCACCCGTGAGGGCTAGTCGGGAGATCACGCGTGCCGGTCAGCAGCGCGTCTACGTAAGGATGAACGGCGGTTGTCATGGTGCGATCTCTACGCCGCGCTCGCGCCGACGTATCCTTTCTCCTGCTCGCCCGCGCGATACTCGTCGACGACCCAGTCGTAACCGCGGCTTTCGAGCTCCAGCGCAAGCTCTTTTCCGCCCGTCTTGATGATGCGGCCGCCTTCCATGACGTGCACGTAGTCGGGGATGATGTAGTTCAGAAGCCGCTGATAGTGCGTCACCAGGACGAATGCGTTATCGGGTTTCAGCATGCTGTTCACGCCGCCTGCGACCACGCGCAGCGCATCGATGTCGAGGCCCGAATCGGTTTCGTCCAGTATTGCGAGCTTCGGCTCGAGAACCGCCAGCTGAAGAATCTCGTTGCGCTTCTTCTCACCGCCGGAAAACCCTTCGTTCACGCTGCGGTCGAGAAAAGCAGGATCGATGTCGAGGAGCTTCATTTTCTCGCGGATGAAATCGTCGAACTCGAGGGGATCGAGCTCGTCCTTGCCGCGTGCGCCTTGAACCGTGTTGTATGCGAGACGCAGAAAAGCGCTGTTGCTGACACCCGGAATTTCGACGGGATATTGAAAACCCAGGAAGATCCCTGCGCGCGCACGATCCTCCGGCTCCATCGTGAGGAGATCATGACCCTGAAAACGCACCGTGCCACCCGTCACCTCATATGCCGGATGACCGGCAAGCACTTTGGCGAACGTACTTTTGCCCGAGCCGTTCGGGCCCATGATCGCGTGGATCTCGCCCGCGCGCACCGGGAGGTCGATGCCCTTGAGTATCGGGACACCCGCGACCTTCGCGGTCAGCGCGCGCACGTCGAGCAGCTCTGGTCCTTTTTCGTTCTTCATCCCACACTGCCTTCGAGCTTGAGGCCGAGGAGCTTCGTCGCCTCGACGGCGAATTCCATCGGGAGCTGCTGGAACACTTCTTTGCAGAAACCATTGATGATCATCGACACCGCTTCTTCCGTGCCGATACCGCGCTGACGGAAATAAAACAGCTGGTCCTCGCCGATCTTCGAGGTCGTCGCTTCATGCTCGACGGTCGCCGTGGGGTTGTTCACCTGGATGTACGGAAACGTGTTCGCCCCGGACTTCGAGCCGATCAACATCGAATCGCACTGCGAATAGTTGCGCGCACCGGCGGCTTTCGCGCCGATTTTCACCAACCCGCGATAGCTGTTATTCGATTGCCCCGCAGATATCCCTTTGCTGATGATGGTGCTGCGAGTGTTCTTGCCGAGATGCACCATCTTCGTCCCGGTATCGGCCTGCTGATGGTGATTGGTCAGTGCGACCGAGTAGAACTCACCGATCGAGTTGTCTCCGAGAAGAATGCACGACGGATACTTCCACGTGATCGCAGAGCCGGTCTCGACCTGCGTCCACGAGATCTTCGAGCTCACACCCTTGCAGAGTCCGCGCTTGGTGACGAAGTTGTAGATGCCGCCTAAGCCATTTTCATCACCGGCATACCAGTTCTGCACCGTCGAGTATTTGATGTCGGCGCGGTCGAGCGCCACGAGCTCGACGACCGCGGCATGAAGCTGATTCGTATCGAACTTGGGCGCCGTGCAGCCTTCGAGGTACGACACTGACGCATCCTCTTCGGCGACGATCAGTGTGCGCTCGAACTGCCCCGAGTTTTCGGTGTTGATGCGGAAATACGTCGAGAGCTCCATCGGGCATTTCACGCCCTTCGGAATGAATACGAACGATCCGTCCGTAAATACGGCCGAGTTGAGCGCGGCATAGTAGTTGTCGCCGGGCGGAACGACGCTGCCCAGATACTTGCGCACGAGGTCGGGGTGATCGCGCACCGCTTCGGAAATCGAGCAGAAGATGATGCCGACTTTCGCGAGCTTCTCTTTGTATGTGGTCGCAACGGAGACCGAATCGAATATGACGTCGACCGCGACACCGGCGAGCGCCGCGCGCTCGTTCATCGGCACGCCAAGCTTCTCGAAAGTGCGCAGAAGCTCCGGATCGACTTCGTCCATGCTCTTCTTCTTTTTCGGCTTCGGCGCCGAATAGTAGATGATGTCCTGGAAGTCGATCTTCGGGTATTTGACGTTCGGCCAATGCGGCTCTTCCATCGTAAGCCAATGTCGATAGGCTTTGAGCCTGAACTCGAGCAGCCACTCGGGCTCGTTCTTCTTCGAAGAGATGAGCCGGATCGTGTCTTCGCTCAGGCCCTTCGGCGCGCTCTCCGTCTCGATGTCCGTACGGAAGCCGTGCTCGTAGGGCTTATTGACCAGCTGTTCTAATACGCTACTCATCGTTTCAACCTGACTTCAAAAAGCTTGCACCAATGGGTTAGGCCTTGTCCTTGACGCTGAAGCTCTCCCCGCAGCCGCACATCGCGTCCACGTTCGGGTTCTGGAACTTGAATGCTTGCTTCAGCCCTTCTCTAACGTAATCGAGCGTAGAGCCTTTCAGGAAATCGAGACTCTTTGCGTCAACGACCAATTTCGTCCCGAATGACTCGAACAGCTGGTCTTCGGCACGGACCTCGTCGGCGTAATCATAGGTATATGCAAAACCGGAGCAGCCGACCTTCTTTACGCCCACGCGTAAACCCAGTCCGCGGCCGCGTTTCTCGAGCTGCGCCTGGATCTGTCTCGCTGCACTCTCTGTCAGATGTATCGTCATTTGTTGTCTTCTATCGCCTTTATGGCCTGTCAGTGCTCACGGCAATCACACCGCCATCGCACTGAGCCCTTTCAAACGTTTCACCACGCTGCCCAGCGTCTGCAGAAAACCATCGATCTCGGCCGCAGTGCTGGTCGCGCCGAGGCTCAAGCGCACGGCGCCGCGCGCGAGCTCGGGCTCTACGCCCATTGCGATCAACGTCGCCGAAGGCTCCGTGCTCGTGCTGGAGCACGCGGCGCCTGCGGCGACTGCGTAACCCAGCTTGTCCAACTCGATCACCAGCGTTTCGCCGTCGATATGCGGGAACGCGAAGTAGCTCGTGTTCGGTATACGCGGCGCGCGTCCACCGAAGATGATCGCTCCGAGCTCGTGCAGACCCTCTTCCAATTGTTCACGAAGCGCCGCGATGCGTTGCCCCGATTCCACACGGCGTTCGGCGGCCAGCTCGGCAGCCGCACCAAAACCGACGATTGCAGGCACGTTCTCAGTCCCTGACCGCATGCCTTGCTCGTGCCCACCGCCGGCGATGATCGGTTTCAATTCGATCCTCTTGTCGATGATCAGCGCGCCGGCGCCCTTCGGTCCATAAATCTTGTGGGCCGAAACAGTCATTGCATGCACGTTGAGTTCGGCGAAATCGACTTCGATCTTTCCGAGCGCCTGCACCGCGTCTGTGTGTACCCACGCTCGCGCTGCCCGTGCCCGTTCCGCGATCGCTGCAATGTCCTGTATTACGCCAGTCTCGTTGTTCGCGAGCATGACCGACACGATGCCTGTGGGCTCGGCGAACGCAGCCGTCACGTCATTCAAATCGACCCGCCCATCCGAACCCACGGCGAGCTTTCGGACTTTCCATCCAGCGCGCGCAAGGTCCTGTGCGGGCTTGGCCACGCACGGATGTTCGATCGCGCTCACCGCAATTTGCGTCGGTCTGAGATAACCCGCCGCGCCTTTGATGAAGAGGTTGTTTGCTTCCGTCCCGCCAGACATGAAGATCACTTGCGTGGGCTGCACGTTCACGAGCGCAGCCACCTGCTCGCGTGCAGTGTTAACCGCCTTACGCGCCTGCGTGCCCAGCTCGTGGCGGCTCGACGCGTTGCCGTACTGCGCTCTCATGTACGGCAGCATGGCTTGGAGCACACGCTCATCGAGCGCGGTCGTCGCGTTATGATCGAGATAGACGTGGGTCATGACCTTAATGGCGAAATAAAGTGAGATGCGGAAGCAGCCCTATTTCCCCGCTTCATGCCGATACGGCAACGCCTTTACCCGGGTTCTGACGCATGTCATGAACCGTATTCACGCCTGAATCCTTCGAACGCTGGTCATCGACGAGTTGCCTGAGGCTCACCGATTCGAGATAGTCGAAGATGCGCTCGTTCAGCGTCGCCCACAGGTCGTGAGTCAGACACTTCTGCTCGTCTTTGCAGTTTTCCTTGCCTCCGCATTGAGTCGCGTCGATTGGCTCATCCACGGCCAGGATGATCTCGGCTACCGAAATCGATGCCATGTCCTTTGCCAGGCGATAACCGCCACCGGGACCCCGCACACTGTCCACGAGCTGGTGCCGGCGCAGTTTCCCGAACAATTGTTCCAGGTAGGACAGCGAAATCTTCTGGCGCGAGCTGATTTCTGCCAGAGTGACGGGGCCCCCGCCGTGCCTCAGCGCGAGGTCCACCATCGCCGTCACAGCAAATCTTCCTTTGGTCGTGAGTCTCATGCGCCCACCTCGAAAAATGCTTGCCAAATCAACGGACTGCTCTGAAAAAACAATAGCATACTGATTTAGTCGACTATACTCTTTCCCGACAGATTTAGTCAACAATTCGGTTCAAATGTTCCGGGTCAAATCCAGAGCGCCGCTGCTCGTCCGTTCTGCCGCCTAACCGCTTCAACTCAGCGAGGATGTGCTCGATGCGATGATCGTTCTCGACGCAGTGGTCGAGCAGTTCGTGCAGCGCCTGCGCCACCGGATCGTTGACATCGCGTGCCACTGCATACGCGGCAAACCGGCCTTGGGTGTCGTGCGACTCCACAATTCGCGCCGGAATCCCAATCGCAGTCGCGCCGGGCGGCACCGACTTCACCACGACTGCGTTGGAGCCGATCTTCGCGCCGTCGCCGATGAGGATGGGACCCAGAATTTTGGCGCCCGCGCCAATTACGACTCCTGCGCCCAACGTCGGGTGGCGCTTGCCCGGACTCCAGGAAGTGCCCCCCAGCGTGACACCATGATAAAGCGTGCAGTCGTTGCCGATTTCCGCAGTCTGGCCGATGACCACGCCCATGCCGTGATCGATAAAAAAACGCCGTCCGATTTGCGCACCGGGGTGTATTTCGACTCCGGTGAGCCCGCGACCGAGATGGGAAATGAACCGCGCCAGCCACTTGAAGCCGCCGCCCCAGAGCCGGTGCGCAAGCCTGTGCACGAGCATCGCGTGAAAACCGGGGTAGCAGGTGATGACTTCCCACGTATTTCGGGCGGCCGGATCACGCTCGAATACCACGGCGATTTCTTCTTTTATGCGAGAGAACATGGCTAACCAGCGGCGCGATTAAAGTCGAGTATTTTAATCAACTATGTTGTCGCCCGGAAGCGCGCGCCGTCGGGCAGTGCGGGGGTTACCGGTTGGAGCGCGAAAGCGCCTTGATGATGCCGCGTAATATGTTGATCTCCTCAGGCTCGAGGCGCGCGCGTGCAAAAAGCCGCCGCAGCCGTGGCATGAGCTTTTTGGGATGTTCCGGATTCAGAAATCCGACCTCCGTCATGAGCGTCTCGAGATGCGCGTAAAACCTTTCGACGTCCTCGTGGGGGGCCAGCCGGGGCTCTAGGGTGGGCGCGTCGTTCTCCTGAGCCGCTGTGCGCAACTCATAGGCGAAGACCTGAACGGCAGCAGCCAGGTTAAGCGATGGGTAACGCGGATTCGCCGGGATCGTAGCGAGCACGCCGCACTTGTTGACCTGTTCCGTAGTGAGGCCGAACGTCTCGTTACCGAACACGAGAGCAACGGATTGGGAGCGCGCGACTGCTATGGCGCGAGCAGCAACTTCGCGAACCCCTGACTGCGGGACCGCGATCTCACGCGTTCGAGCCGAGCACGCCACGCTTAGACCGACGCCATGCAACGCGGCGTCCAAGGTTTCATGCACCTTCGCCTTGTCGAGCACATCGGTTGCGCGCGCGGCCCGCCAATTTGCCTCGGGATCCGGAAAGCGCTGCGGCTGGACGAGATGGAGTTTTGTCAGCCCCATCGTTTTCATGGCGCGCGCGGCCGCCCCGATATTTCCCGGGTGGCTGGTCTCGCACAAAACGATACGGATATTCTTCAGCGGATCGGTGCGGGGCATGGAGCTTTACACGCTGCAAAAGTAAAGAGGAGACTGGGAAGGGACGCGCGCCGCCCTACATGCGGGAGCGGAACAACGATCGTCGGCAACGGACGCCGACGTGCTCAATGCCTGCTTACGCTCTACAATACGCCGCTTCCAAACGGGCCCACCGGTGCTCAGACGTAGCAGGCCGGGCGCGTGCCCTGTTTCGAACATCCGCAGCTAATAAACCAGGTCCCACTCAGCCATGCACCCGATGCTCAACACCGCGGTAAAAGCCGCACGCCGCGCCGGCAATGTCATCAACCGCGCGTCTCGCAATCTCGACATCGTTGCCGTAAAGGAAAAAGCAGTAAACGATTTCGTGTCGGAGGTGGACCGTGAAGCCGAGCAGGTCGTCATCTCCACGTTGCACGAAGCTTACCCGGGGCACGCGATTTTAGCAGAGGAAAGCGGAGCGTCCGGGCAGTCCGAGTACCGGTGGGTGATCGACCCGCTCGACGGCACGACAAACTTTTTGCATGGTTTTCCGCAGTATGCCGTGTCTATTGCCCTCGAGCACCGCGGCCTCGTGACTCAGGCCGTCATCTACGATCCCGGGCGCAATGATCTTTTCACTGCGAGTCGCGGCCGCGGCGCATTCCTGAATGACACCCGCTTACGTGTCAGCAAACGGGCGCAGCTGAAGCCGTGTCTCATCGGAACCGGATTCCCGTTCAAGGAACTCGCCCATCTCGATCCGTACATGGCAATGCTGGTGGACATCACGAAAGGCACGGCAGGTGTACGCCGCGCCGGCTCTGCGGCGCTCGATCTCGCCTACGTTGCGGCCGGACGACTCGATGCGTTCTGGGAGCTTGGTCTCAGCCGTTGGGACATGGCTGCGGGTTCGCTGCTCATCACAGAAGCCGGGGGACTCGTCGGCGATCTCGAAGGCAACGAAGGATGGATGGAAACCGGCAATATCGTCGCAGGCAACCCCAAGGTTTTCGCGGAGCTGCTGAAGCTGATCGCACCGCATCTCACGCCACAGCTGAAAACTCGCCGTACCGCACAGAGGTCCGAAAAAAACTGACGCCGCCTCGCAGCACTTCGCCACGCGTTTGCGTATGTCACAATAATTGCGACCATTAGCGGGAGTTGACATGCGTTCTGCGGTTTGCATATTCGTCGCTAGCTTGTTAGTCGCGGTTGCTGCGTTCGCCCAGCAATATCCAGTCAAGCCGGTGCGGGTGATCGTACCCTTTCCCCCGGGGAACACGGCCGACATACTGGGGCGCCTGATCGGCGAAAAATTCAGCCAGCGCTATGGTCAACAGATGATCGTGGATAACCGTCCCGGTGCCGCCGGCCAGCTCGGGCTCGAGCTCGCGGCGCGTGCGGCACCCGACGGCTACACGATCGCGATCGGCCAGGGCGGCAATCTGGTCGTAGCGCCTCACACCTACAAGAAGCTTGCGTACGACCCGATCAGAGATTTTCAGCCGGTGGCGTTACTGGCGACCAACTTCCTCGGGCTCGCCGTACATCCGAGTGTCCCTTTCAAGACGACGCGCGATCTCGTGCTTTATGCCAAGGCGAATCCGGGCAAGCTCACGTTCGCCTCCAATGGAGAAGGCGGCTTTCCCCATCTCGCGATCGAGCAGCTGCGCACCCTCGCGGGTTTCAGCTATCTGCACGTGCCTTACAGAGGCACCGGCCAGATCATTGCGGAACTGATGGGCGGCCAGGTCGACGCCACCATCGACGGCTTTACCGGGATGGCGCCGCACGTTCGCGCGGGCCGCATCCGCGCGCTGGCGATTACGAATCCGACGCGCGTGTCTTACTTGCCGGACATCCCGACCATCGCGGAGCACGTTCCGGGTTATGTGTCACAGGGCTGGTTCGGCTACATCGCTCCGGCCGCAGTACCGAAAGAGGTGATCGCCCTGTTGAACAAGGCGATCAACGAAGCGATGAGTTTTCCCGATGTGCGGGAGAAGATGACGCTCGCCGGTCTCGACGTGGTGCAACAACCGCCCGAATACTTCGGCGACGTGATTCGCAAGGACTACGCAAGGTACGGCAAGCTCGCAAAGGACATCGGCTTCAAGCCTCAGTAACCGCAGCCCGCGGTTACTGCAGCGGTAGCCAACCGTAGGAGAGGGGTAACGGGGAGAACCTTGGGTTCTCCCTGTTCGTTTACCGCTCTGGAGGGCGTGCCGGCAGGCACTCCCTCAAAGGCTAGCCCACAGGGCGGGCCAGTTTCTGCGCAGCAGACTGACTTCGTACTCGATGTCGGCGGCCGCGTTGCGCGCGCAAATCGCTGCGTTTTCCCGGCTGCACGATTGCGCCACGCTCTTGAGAAATGCGCCTTCGCCAGGCATGCGCGGGGCGTCATAAAGAATGCTGATCGATATCGCAGACGAGCTGCCGCGAAGCTGAGAGTCGCCGTCAGCAGTGGCGACGAGAACGACGATACGCGGTCTCTGGCGGTCGGTAACGGGACGTGCGCTGTGCGAGCGCATGATCTCTTTCAACTCCGCTACGAAGAGTTGTCCCGCGCGGTCCTTGCCGCTGTGCACGACTTCCAGGGGTACCTTCGACTCGGCAAAGCACAATGACGGTGTCGCCAAACACATGAGAATCACGGCGAAAATTTTGTGCATGGTGTTTCCTTTCTTTTAGGGAAGGCGGGGATTTCGAAGCCCGTCAGCCATCAGCTCAGGAGATCCGCCAGGGGTGCACGCGTGAGCTTATGAACGTGAACGGCCATGTTCTTTGAAACCGAATCGCGGAGTATCCAGTTATTGACCCTTGCCCAGGTGACCTCCTCTCCGCTGATCTGCGACAGATCACGGGCAAATTGCGCTATGGATCCTCGTTCCTGGACGAGCTCGGCGATCGTTCTGCGGCGCGAGCGCGCCGGCCGGCCAGCCTTCCTTTGAACTTTGGTTTTCAATTCCACCCCACGCACGGTCAGCAATGCAGCGTCGCTAGTTTGCAGCGGGGTACGACCTCTTGCAGTTAACTACGGCACGATCGATCTATCGAAATGTTAGTCTCTCGAAAAGTTAGCCTCTCAAAACGATAGATTTTGAGCGTGTCCGGCTCGAGATCGCGGGCACGCAGGGAATACGGGACTTTAGCTCAGCGTGCCACCCAAGCGCTCCGCAAGCCAGTCCGCAACGAGATTGACTCCGACTTGCCGGTTGTCTTCCTGGCAGTGCTCGCTTCCACCGTCGTGGGCCGTGAGCACTTTCAGCGCCTTGTCGTTGGACCCCACAGCGTCGAAAAGTTTCTGCGCAAACTCGAGCGGCACGATGTTATCGTTCTCGCCGTGTATGCAATAGAACGGGCACTTGATGCGCTCCGCGACCGGCGCCAGGCGATAGTTTTCAAGTTTCTTCATGCACGCGTCCATGTCGGGCATGCCGAGCACCCACGGTAACTGGAAAGATGGGGCGGAGAGTTTCGTCCCGCCCGCTTCCATGATCCTGCGGCGGCGTATCCAAGATTCGTGGTAGTCCCAGTGCCCACCCCACGCGACACATGCCGCAAAACGAGACTCCATGGCGGCCGCACGCGGCGCGTAATAACCCCCCATGCTGAAGCCGGCAACGGCGATGCGCTTGTCATCGACTTCCGCACGCTTCGCCATGTACTCATACGCCGCACGAGCGGGCACTTCATAGTCGTATCGGCTGGGTATCCCCTGCAGCCTCAGCGCCTCGCCCTGTCCTGGCCCGTCGATCGCGAGCGTGTGTATGCCGCGCCGGGCTATTTCGACACCGCCAAACAGTACGCTCATCTCTTTTGCGTTGTCGAGTCCGTCGAACATGACCACGGCCGGTGCAGGCCCGCGCACGTCCGCTCTCAGGAACCACGCAGGCAAAGTCGTTCCTTCGTAGGCCACTTCCACCCGTTCGATATTCGGATAACGCCGCGCAATGCCTTCAGCGAAGCAACGCAGGCAGCTGCGGTAGGTGTCCCACTTGCGTTCAGAGGGTGCGATGAAGCGCTCGCCGCAGAAGTAGTACACGGCTGCACGCAAATAGTAGCTTCCGGCCGTAAGCTGATGGCCCGCATCCGCCTCGCGCTCGGCGAATCCCTCGATGCGCTTTGCCATCGAGGTCCATTCCTGCCACCATTTTTCGTTATTGCCTTCGTGGCCCTTGAGCTTCTGGCCGATCTGGTCGATCTCGCCCAGCGCTGCGGCGCCCCACGTCTGCATCTCGATGCCAAACATCATGCCTTGCGACCACATGTGCTGACCGGGAAAATATTCGAACCAGTGACTCATTCGCTTTGCTCACTCCACTTTGATTCCGCTCGCGCGTATCACTTTCGTCCAGCGCGCGTACTCGTCCCGTATCAACTGCGCGAACTGCTCCGGGGTGCTCGTTTCCGGATCGATACCCTGCTGAGAGAACCGCTCACGGATGTCGGGGGCCTGCATCAGTTTGACAATCTCGCGATTCAAACGCGTGACGACGTCTTTCGGCGTTGCGGCAGGCGCGACGGCGCCGTACCAGATCAACACCTGCGCGCCGGGCAGTCCGGCTTCGGCGATCGTGGGTACGTCTGGAAGCTGTGCGAGACGCTGCCGCCCGGTCGTCACGAGCAGTCTCACGCGACCCGCCTTCGCCAATGGGACCACCGGGGGCACTCCGGTAAAGACAATACTCACGCGTCCACTGATGAGATCGGTCAGCGCCTCGGCGTTGCCTTTGTAGGGCACGTGCACGATGTCGGTGGCGGTCAGCATTTTCAGGAGCTCGCCAGTCAGATGAGGGCTGCTGCCGACGCCCGGTGAACCGAAGTTGAGCTGCCCCGGCCTTTTCTTTGCGAGCTCGACCAGCTCCTTCACGTTTCGCGCCGGAACCGAAGGGTGCACTGCGATCACTACGGGGCCCGTCGCGAGCAGGCTGACAGCAGCAAAGTCACGCACTGGATCGAACGGTGTCTTCGGATACAGCGCCGGATTCATAGCGAGCGGCCCCAGCGCGCCGATCACGAGCGTGTGCCCGTCGGGCTGCGATTTCGCGACCGCATCCATGCCTACCATGCCTCCAGCACCCGCGCGGTTGTCGACGAGCACCGGCTGCCCGAGCAATTCGCTCAGCTTGGGCGCGATGATGCGGGCGATGATATCGATCGTGCTGCTGGGGGCGAACGGAACAACGATTCGCACCGCCTTGGACGGATACGTTTGAGCCACGACCGGCTGTGCCGCAACGCTGGCAAGCAGCACGAGCACGGATGAAATTCGGCGAGCAATGCTCACAGTCATTTACGCCATCTCCCTACTCATCTCGCCCTAGCGCTGGCCCGCCCAGAAAGGCGCATTCGTCGAAAATAGTTTTTTCGGGATCGCACCGTAAATCATCAGCACGTGGTCGACGGCCTCAGCGACGACGTAGTTGACGCCGATACTGGCAAGCGAATATGCGTCGCCGGGCGTAAGCCCTCTTTCACGGCCGAGAAAAGTCACCGTCTCCTGCACGGCCTCTTTCATCGCCACGTCGAGATCGACGTCCATGCCCATGACGTAGTAGTTCGAAGCGTCCTCTGCGCGCGGCCACTTCATGGTTTTCCCGGCGCCCTTGTGGACGATGAATTGCAGCACCGGAGTCAATGATGCTTCTATTGCAGTGCCATTCACTTCGCCGTCGCCCTGTACCGCGTGAGCATCGCCCGTATAGAAGAGCCCGCCGCGTTGATGGACCGGCAAATACAAGCTGGAGCCGATTCCAAGACGGTTGAAATCCATGTTACCGCCGTAAACGCCGGGCGGTCGCGTGCTCGCGAGGCTCGCCTCGGGCGGTGCTACCGTCATGATGCCCATGAAAGGGGCCAGTGGCACTTCAATGCCGGGGGCAAACAGCGCGACGCGCCGCTGCAGATCGAACCTGATTATCTTGGGACTCGGACTTGAGTGCAGGTCCGGCAGAACGCCGGACCCTTTGTTGCTGTTGTTGACGCCATAGGGGACACGAAAATCGATGTCGAGCACACGAACTTCGAGCATGTCCCCGGGTTCTGCGCCTTCGACGTATATGGGCCCGGTCAGCACGTGCGCGCCGGAGTCTTTCGGCCGCTGCACTTTGCCATATACATCCATCGCGTCCGTCAACACGTCATTCGCAGCAATTCCTGCGTCTCCGAAAAACTTCACGGGGTCCATGCCGTTCGTAACGCCCTGATGCGAGATCGTATCGATGCGCACCACCTGCCCCGAGCGCACCGTAACTACGGGTTTGCGCGCGCCGGGCAGGTGGCCCCAGACGACCGTGTCCGGGGTCGAACGCACGTTTGCATCGACGTTGTGAGAATAACGCGGCAGCGATGCGCAGCCTGCGAGTGCGAGCACGCAGCAAGACGCGAAAGCCGCAGAAGGCAGCAGACATTTCATATTGTTCTCCCTGATAGCGATTCGATGGAAAGTGTAGCACCAGCGCGCTGCAGGCCAACCGTCCTCGTGGATCGGAAAGCCTCGTCCGCTGCGTACATATCAGCGATAATTCGGCGGTCACGAAAAGCCATGCAAGTGAATACACCGCACGACAGCACGCAGTTGCCCGAACCATCGGCGCATACGCCCATGATGCAGCAGTTCCTGCGCATCAAAGCGGAGCATCCGGACATGCTCCTCTTCTATCGCATGGGCGACTTCTACGAGCTTTTCTTCGACGACGCGGAACGCGCCGCGCGCCTGCTCGACATCACGCTGACGACACGCGGCGCCTCGGCAGGCGAACGGATCAAGATGGCGGGAGTGCCTTATCACGCGGTCGAGCAATATCTCGCGAAGCTTGTGAAGCTCGGCGAATCGGTTGCGATCTGCGAGCAGATCGGCGACCCGAACACGTCGAAAGGCCCCGTCGAACGCAAGGTCATGCGTATCGTCACGCCCGGCACGCTCACGGATTCCGCGCTGCTCGATGAAAAGCGCGACAACCTGCTACTCGCGCTGCATCGCAGCCGCACCACGCTCGGCCTCGCGTGGCTGTCACTCGCCTCTGGTCGCTTCACGATCATGGAGACGCTTCCCGGAAGTCTTGCGAACGAGCTCGAGCGATTGCGCCCGTCTGAAGTGCTGATTGCGGAGAACACTGTGTGGCCGGAGCTGAACAGCGGCAGCACGAACAGGACACTCGCCGCATGGCACTTCGACAGTGATGCCGCCCGCCGCGCACTCTGCCGACAGTTCGAGACGCTGGATCTCTCGGGTTTCGGCGCGACAGATCACCCCGTCGGAATAGCGGCTGCGGGCGCTCTGCTCGAGTTCGTGAGGATGACTCAGGGCACCGCGATCGCGCACGTGAAAGCGTTGCGAGTCGAACATTCCGGCGCATACGTGCGCATGGATCCCGCGACGCGGCGCAATCTCGAGATATCGGAAACCATCCGTGGCGAGCCTGAGCCGACACTGTTTTCGCTCATGGACACGTGCGCAACAGGCATGGGTAGCCGCTGGCTGCGTCACGCGCTGCATCATCCGCTGCGCGATCGCAACCTCCTGCGCGCGAGGCTCGATGCGCTCGCAGCCTTTCTGGTTACCGGCATGCAAGCTCGAGCGAAAACCACACTCAAGGGTTGTGTCGATGTGGAGCGCATCACTGCACGTATCGCGCTCAAATCCGCGCGGCCGCGTGATCTTTCGGGTTTGTGTGACACGCTCAAGCGGTTGCCGGATCTCGCATCCGCGCTCGCCGGTACGACAAGCAGCCGTTTGCGCGAGCTCGCAGCAGCACTCGACACCCACGGCGATATCGTAAGCGTCCTTGGATGTTCGATACGCCCGGAGCCGGCCGCGGTCGTACGCGAGGGCGGCGTGATCGCCGACGGTTACGACACAGAGCTCGACGAGCTGCGCTCGATTCAGAACAACTGCGGCCAGTTCCTGCTGGATCTCGAAGCGCGTGAGCGACAGCGCAGTGGCATCGCAAACCTGAAAGTCGAATATAACCGCGTGCATGGCTTCTACATCGAAGTCACGCGCGCGCAGACTGAAAAAGTGCCGGATGATTATCGACGCCGACAGACGCTCAAGAATGCCGAGCGCTATATCACCCCCGAGCTCAAGGCATTCGAAGACAAGGCGCTGTCGGCTCAGGAGCGTGCGCTCGCGCGCGAGAAACATCTTTACGAGAAGCTTCTTGATCAGCTGGCGCCGCACCTGGCCACGCTTCAGCGAATCGGCGCCGCGATGGCTGAATGCGACGCCCTTGCGGCGTTTGCCGAACGTGCATCCTCGCTCGACTGGAGCGCCCCCGAATTCGTGGACGAGCCGCTGATCGAGATCAACGCGGGCCGGCACCCTGTGGTCGAAGCGCAGGTCGACAACTTCATCGCTAACGACGTGCGCCTTTCAGCGCGGCGACAGATGCTGCTCGTCACAGGTCCTAACATGGGCGGCAAATCGACCTACATGCGACAGACCGCTCTGATCGCGCTCCTCGCCCACTGCGGATCGTACGTGCCCGCAAAAAGCGCCAGACTCGGACCACTCGATCAGATATTCACGAGGATCGGGGCTGCCGATGATCTGGCCGGCGGACGCTCCACATTCATGGTGGAAATGACGGAAGCAGCCTACATCCTGCATCACGCCACGCCGGAGAGCCTGGTGCTCATGGACGAGATCGGCCGCGGCACATCGACTTACGATGGGCTCGCGCTCGCGTGGGCCATAGCGCGGCATCTCGTGGAAAAAAGCCGCTGCCATACGTTGTTTGCAACGCACTACTTCGAGTTGACGGCTCTCGCCAAAGAATTCGAGCAAGTGGCGAACGTCCACCTCGACGCAGTCGAGCACAAGGACCGCATCGTATTTCTCCATGCTCTCGAAGAGGGTCCTGCGAGCCGCAGCTACGGTCTGCAGGTCGCACAGCTTGCAGGCGTTCCGGGTACTGTGATCCGTGCGGCGCGGCGCAGACTCGCAGAGCTCGAGGAGCGGGGTTTCAACGCGAGCCCGCAGCGCGACCTTTTCGCACCCGACGCACCGGTGCCGCCCGAACCGTCACAGCATCCTTCGCTCGAGTTGCTCAGATCCGCCGATCCCGATGCCATGACGCCGCGAGAAGCGCTCGATTTGCTGTATCGGCTGCGCCAGAAACTGGACGAGTAACTCGCTGACGCGCTGACATTCGCTGCCGCCTCTATCACCAAGACGAATTACGAGACCTCGTGACCTCCCGCCTTCGATGCACCAACCCGCTCGATCTGCTTGGCGCTTTCGTACTGACGCTTGCATTGTGCGCAGCGGCGAACGCCGCGCAATTCTCGTTCGCGGCCCTCGGCGACACGCCCTACAACCGCGAAGAAGAGCCGCAGTTCGTAACGATGATGGCTGAAATGAATCACCAGCGTCTCGCATTCGCTCTCCACGTCGGCGACTTCAAGGATTCGCTCACTGCATGCAGCGATGAATTGTTCAAACAGCGCCGCGAATGGTTCGGGCTATCGCATCATCCTTTCTTCTATACGCCGGGCGACAACGAATGGACAGATTGTGGGCGGACGGCATGGGGCCGGCGTGCGCCGCTCGAGCGACTCGCAAAGCTGCGCGAGCTTTTTTTCTCGCAGGATGCGAGCATGGGCCAGCGCAGCCTGAAGGCAGAGCGCCAGACGGCGAGAGGCTATCCCGAGCACATGCGGTGGATGGTGGAAGACGTGCTTTTCGCCACCCTCAACGTTCCAGGTCCGGATAATCATCGCAAAGACATGCCCGAGGAAGCGGGTCGACGCACCCCCGCGCTACTGCAGTGGATGCACGAAGCGTTCAGGATTGCAGGCGATCGCAAGCTGCCGGCATTGGTGTTAGCCATGCAAGGTAATCTGTGGACCGGAAGCAGGGGTTACTCGGATATCCTTGCGGCGCTCGCCGAGGAAGCGCAGCGGTACCCCGGAGAAGTGCTCGTCATCCATGGCGACACGCACTGGTTCCGCTTCGATCGGCCGCTCGTCGATCCTCGATCGGGCCGTCACATTGAAAACGTGACGCGGCTGGAAGTCTACGGCAGTCCGTTCATCAACTGGATTTACGTTACAGCGAACACCGACAATGGACGCGCGCGCTTCAGCGTCGTACCCGGGAGCCAGCTCATGTCGGACGAACGACGTTAGCGTCAGCAGTCAGGACGCCGACCACTGACGAATGTCAGTGGTGGTGATGCTCGTGCTCGCCGTGCACGTGCCCGTGCGACAGTTCCTCTTCGCTCGCTGGACGCACATCCGCAATCGTACATTCGAAATGCAATGTCTGTCCGGCAAGCGGGTGATTGCCGTCTACAACGACTTTGCCTTCGGCAACGTCAGTAACGGTGTACACGATCGTGTCACCGGTTTCCTGGCCGCTGCCTTCGAACTGCATGCCGACTTCTACAGTCCCCGGAAACTTGTCGCGCGGCTCGATGTGGACAAGCTCCGCGTCGTAGTCACCGAAGCCGTCGTCGGGCTCCAGCTTGACGCGGCACGTCTCACCGATAGCCTTGCCTTCGAGCGCTTTCTCGACGGCTGGGAACATATTGCCATAACCGCCGTGCAGATACTCAACGGGCTCTTCGGTCTGTTCGATGAGCTCGCCGTCGGTGCCGTAAAGCTGGTACTTCAGCTTTACGACTGTGTTCTTTGCTATTTGCATTTGCCTAGACCTCTGACCATATCGAGCACTTCCGTGGCGTGCCCTCGCGGGCTCACACCATAGAGCGCATGCCTGAGCAGGCCGCTGCGGTCGATGATGAACGTCGAGCGCACCACACCTGTCTTCTTACGGCCTTCCAGTTCCTTCTCCTGAAGTACCCCGTACCGCTGGCAGACTTCGCCGTCAGGGTCCGCGAGCAGTTGCACGCAAAGACCGTGCTTGTCGCGAAAAGCGCCGTGGGACATGCAGTCATCGAGGCTCACACCGAGCACGACTGTTTGCAGGCGTGTGAAGTCGTCTTCGAGCTCGCTGAACTCGAGTGCCTCCAGAGTGCAGCCGGGTGTATCGTCACGCGGATAAAAATAGAGAACGACGATGCGATGATTCTTGAACTCGTCAAGAGTCACGATGTTGAGGTCTGCATCCGGCAGATCGAACGACGGCGCCGGTTGCCCCGCTTGCAGTTTGACTCGCTCTTCGCCTCGCACGAGCTCCACGTCGAGCCTCCCTAAAACTGTAACTGCATTGTGTGAACAAACGCGCCGCGGGTCAAGAACCGGGCCTCGATATAATCGTTTTGATGCAAAAAAAACTTTTCCCCCGTTTGACACGTAGCGAGTTCATGCGGCAGCACTGGCAAAAAAAACCGCTGCTTGCGCGTACCGCCCTTCCAGAATACACGAATGCGGTCACTCGGGACGATCTGGTAGCGTTGGCCGGGCGTAGCGATGTCGAATCTCGGATCATCAGACAGATCAGCGGTTGCTGGAAGGTGCAGCATGGGCCGTTCAAGCGCAGCGCCATCGCGCGGCTGCCGCGGTCCGGTTGGACACTGCTCGTGCAAAGCGTGGACCAGGTGCTCCCGCAAGCAGCGCGCCTGCTTCGCGAGTTCGCCTTCATCCCGTATGCGAGACTGGACGACGTGATGGTGAGCTACGCGGCGCCGGGCGGCGGTGTAGGACCGCACTTCGACAGTTACGATGTGTTTCTGGTACAAGGACAGGGTGCAAGGCGATGGCAGGTGAGCCACCAACGCGATCTCGAGCTCGTTGACGATTCTCCAGTCAAGATCTTGCGCAACTTCCGGCCACAGCGCGAATGGGTGCTTGAACCAGGCGATCTCCTCTATCTGCCGCCGGCATGGGCGCATAACGGCGTCAGCATCGGTGACTGCATCACGTATTCGATCGGTTTTCGTGCCCCGAGCGCGCACGAGCTCGGTTCGCGTTTTCTCGAATTTTTACAGGACCGGATGGCACTCCGCGGGATGTACGCGGATCCGGATCTCAAAGCGACGCGTACGCCGGGAACGATTCCCCCTGCGATGATCACTCGCAC
This sequence comes from Betaproteobacteria bacterium, assembly GCA_028291945.1. Taxonomy (GTDB): domain Bacteria; phylum Pseudomonadota; class Gammaproteobacteria; order Burkholderiales; family SG8-41; genus JAQGMV01. Next base: position 20,015 of record JAQGNH010000043.1, on the reverse strand, counting down.
ATCATCAATGCTTCAACAATTGCGCTGGAGTGAAACCGATGTCGTCGAATTCGTCGGGCGCGATCTGACGGAACCGAAGATGCAGGTGGTGTTCGATCGGCCGTCACGCACGTTCACGCCTGAAGACTTCGCAAAACGGGCCACGCGCAAAGGTTTGAAGCTGAACCTGCGCACCCGCATGCTGACGTACGGCAGGCGAATATTCATCAACGGAGAGTCATACTCCTGCGGACCGGCATCCGCTCGCCTGCTTAGCACACTCGCAGACGCGCGAGAGCTTGCGCCGCCCCTTCGTACCGATACCAGGACGCGGCGCCTCCTCTATGACTGGTATCGCGCCGGATACATCACGCTTCATCCCCGGAAGTCGAGTGGCGAAAGACGAATGCAGGAATCATGAGCCGTGAAACGACGAATGAGAAAAACGACCGCGGCCGGTGATAGTTTACGGGTCACCATTTGCCATCATTACGTCGGATATCGAACATGAGCCCAGATCCGCACCCTGCTCTTCCGCACACACAGTACGAACGCTTCGAAAGCGGTCGACAGTACGAAGCCATGCTCGACGCGCTCATTCCGACCACGCAGCGTGTTATCCGGATTTTCGACAAGTCGCTCTCGACCAGCTACAACGCGCCTGCGCGATGCGAGCTCTTGCGCGAATTCTTGCGGGCCGACCCCCTCAACCGGCTCTTTATCGTCTTACACGAAACGAACACGATCGAGCGTCTGTGCCCGCGTTTTGTCGGCGTTCTGCAACGGTTCGGCCATTCGGCCAAAATCAGACAGACCCCGCGTGCGGGGCGACATCTTTACGACGCGTTCGTCGTATTCGACGCCAGCCATTACCTGCATCGGTTTCATTACGAGCACATGCGCTACGCGCGCGGGCTGAACGAAATCGACGGGACACAGCAGTTGCTCGAGCGATACAGCGAGCTGTGGGACGCGTCTACCCCGTACTCTCCTGCAAGCGTGGCAGGTCTGTGACCCGCTCGTGTAAGATGGAAGTAAGCACGATTTACGGCGAAGCTGGTAAAATGTTCATGACGATTGCGTAAGCTGCCGGCAACGCAGCTTGCGACCAACCGTTCGCCTTGTTAACTCCGTGTGATGTTCTGCTAAAGGAAAAATCATGAAACGCTCGCTCCTGCTCGTCGCGATTCTGGCGATCGGCCTTACGGCCTGTAAGAAAGAAGAGAAAGTAGTGACGCCTGCTCCGGCGCCCTCACCCAGCGCGCCATCGTCTTCGTCGTCGTCCTCGACTGCACCCACTCCCACACCCGCGCCCGGCTCCGATTCGACGACGTCGGGGACCGGCTCCACCAGCAGCGGCATGTCCAGCGGCTCCAGCTCAAGCTCAAGCTCCGGCATGGGCAGTTCCTCGAGCTCAAGCCCCAGCACGCCTATGGGATCGACACCCGCTTCGCCGAGCGAGTCCAAGCCTGACGACACCAAGAAGTAAGTTTCAGCTCAGAAAAAAGCCGGCTCATCGAGCCGGCTTTTTTATGTCACGGCAATTCAGCGGCGATAGCCGCACAAGCCGTGGCCAAAATGGCTTGCCTTAAGCAGGAAGCAACATTGCAGACTCAGGCGATGTGCCGCCAGTCCAGGCCCTCACTTTGCGTCGCCACACAAACCCATGCAGGTTCACATTTCAAGGCATCGGACATGGCTGCACGAGCAAGCTCCGGGGTGTTGTTCTGGGCAGAAAGGTGCGCGGCAATGAAGTGCTGAAGGCGGCTGCAATCGATCCCCGCCACGATGCGCGCAGCCGTTCCGTTGTCGAGATGCCCCAGCCGGCCGGAGATTCGCCGCTTCAGTGATGGCGGGTACGGCCCGTTCATCAGCAGATCGAGATCATGATTGCACTCGAGCACCAGCGCGTCGATGCCGGAGAGCATCCGCTGGATATGAGGCGTTGAGTCACCCGTGTCGGTGAGCAGACCCAGCCGCCGATCGCCATCGCTGAACACGAACTGCGACGGTTCTCGTGCATCGTGCGGCACCGGGTAGGGATGGATCTCCAGGTCGCCGATCAGAAAAGGCGTATGGCTATCGATGACGCTCACGCGCGGCATCATCGAGCTTCGCGGCCCGAGCGCGACGAGCGTCCCGTACGTGAGATACACCGGTAAATCATAACGGCGAGCCAGACGGGCAACTCCGCCCCCATGATCGTCGTGTTCGTGCGTCACGAGAACGGCCGCGAGATCGCAAGGCTCGAGTCCGAGACGGGCGAGCCGTCGAATCGTTTCCTTCAGCTTGAAGCCGCAGTCGACAAGCACGCGCGTTTCGCCGCACTCGACAATCAGGCCGTTGCCCTCGCTGCCGCTGCCGAGGGATGCGAAGCGCATCACAATGCACTCGATTCGTGAGTCGTAAGCCGTGAGCCGTGAGCCGTATAAAGCCCTCGCGCGACCTGTTCCTCCGGTTCTATCCGGCGCACCCTCTCCCCTTTTGCCACTAACCGATTCCGGCTCACCCGCTTACTACGCGCGGCTTCCGCGTCACGCCTGACGTCCCACGGGCTTACCCCTTACCCCTTACGGCTCACAGCTCACAGCTCACGGCTACTTAAGCTGATCGTACAGCAGCGTCAATATCCTATTCGCAGTCGGCGACTGCTCTTTGCCGCCTTCCTTGTTGAGCACGTTCACCTCGGCCCGCTCGCCTTCGTCTCTCACAAGGACGCGGTACTGCTCTTTTTTCTGCTTCTCAGGGCTGCTGCCCCAGAATTTGAACTTCGACAACCAGCCCTTTTTCTCCGCGCTCTTGTTGTCGACTTCCGGATCGATATAGCGGACGTAGTAGAGGCCTTTAGAGCGATCCCGGTCTTCCACAGTGAAGCCGACCCGATCGAGCGCAAGCCCGACGCGTCGCCATGCACGGTCGAACTGCTCGTTGAGCGCCAGAGCCGAACCGTCCTGTCCTTTCTGCAGCACCGCCCGCTGCGGCGCGCTGGCAGCAGAGGCGATGTCGGTTTTCGCGCGCGCTTCCTGGACGCCCAGCCGCACCATCAGACGTCGAAGCATTTCGGCTTCAAGCTCCGGATTCGGCGGCCGCGGCTGCCACTTCGTGTCATCCTTTTGCACCGACGTGTACACCTCTTCCATGCCGCGGTGGCTGATGTAAATCTCGGTTGTGCCGCTCTGCGAGCCGCGTTCCAGCCGGGTGCGAAACTTGTCCCGCTCCGAAGTCGAGTACACGCTGTCCAGCAGCTTGCCCAGCGTGTTGCGGATAAATCCGTCCGGCACACGGGAGCGGTTCTCCGCCCAGTCAGTCTCCATCACGCCAGCTTCTGGCATGTCGATGTTCACGAGAAACCCGGTCTCCTGCCAGAAATCCTTCACGACGGGCCACAGCTGTTCAGGTTCGCCTTTGACGATGAGCCAGCGCTGAGTGCCGGCGCGCTCTACGCGAATACCCTCCTGTGGGGGCAGGACCGTGGTCGAGCTGATCCCTTCGGAGCGACCATCACGCTCGCGCTGGTATGCGGAATACGTTGCGGCTCCACGCGAGGTGTCCGGCACCACGAAGCGATCGTCGCCGGCAGGACGCGTCAGATCGGGCGGGACCTCCAGTGACGGAAGCTTTCCCGCCGACTTGTAATCGACTTTCTTGCTCGGCAACTGAATGTTGCCACCACATGCAGCAAGCGCGAAGCACACCACCAGGCATGCAACGGCCCGCATCGAATATCGGGTCATAATGTCTCCACTCGTGTCGGTTGCATCACGCGGCACCGGCCTGGCGCATCGCTTCACGCACTTGAGTATGAAAATGGTTCGTTAGCGGCGTGAGCGGTAACCGGATACCACCGGCAATGCGGCCGAGTTGCTGCACCGCCCATTTCACGGGGATTGGATTTGCTTCGCAGAACAGGTCACGATGCAAGGCAAGTAGCTTGTTGTTGAGCTCCCGTGCGGCTTTTGTGTCAGCGCGGATTGCAGCAGCAGACATATCATGCATGAGACGTGGCGTAACATTGGCGGTTACTGAAATGACGCCATCACAGCCGAGCAGCATCAACCCCAGTGCGGTCGCGTCGTCACCGCTGTAGACGGCAAAGCTCTCAGGCTTGCGACGCAGCAGCTCGGCGCCGCGCTGCAGGTCAGCCGTGGCATCCTTGATGCCTACGATATTGGGCACCTCAGCAAGCCTCAGCACCGTGTCGTTGTGCAGATCCGCGACAGTCCGTGCAGGCACGTTATACAGAATGTGCGGGATGTCGACGGCCTCGGCGATCGCACGGAAGTGCCGGTACAAGCCTTCCTGCGTCGGTTTGTTGTAGTAAGGCACCACCGTCAGGCTCATGTCGGCACCCGCTTTTTTCGCGTGCGCCGCAAGCTCAACCGCTTCGCGCGTCGAGTTCGCGCCCGTGCCCGCAATGATGGGTATGCGCTTCGCCGCGTGCTTGACTGCAGTGTCGATCAGCAGACGATGCTCATCGAAATCGACTGTAGGAGATTCGCCGGTCGTGCCGACTACGACAATGGCGTCGGTGCCCTCGCGGACGTGCCAGTCGATGAGAGCGCGGAAGGCGTCCAGATCGAGCGCACCGTCATCGCGCATGGGCGTTACGATCGCAACCAGACTGCCCTTCAGCTTTGCCATACTTATTCCCGATAAAACAGCACCCTGCCATTCACGGCGGGCATTTTACCGCACAAATGCGCTGCAACAGTGCAGGTTTGGGATCATCGCTATAGATATGTTCGTAGGCGACAACCCGCAGCTGCCCGCGAACAAGGTCCAGCAACTCACCCGGTTTGAGCAGGAAATGCGGGTTCGACGGCCGTCCGTAGCGTTCGTTCCCGAGCGCAAACGTTTCGTAGATGAGCACGCCCCCGTCGGTAAGCGCCATTAGCAAGTCAGGAAAGATCGGCCGGTGGAGATAGTTCGCAACGATGACCGCGGCGTAGGTTTGCGGCTGATAAGGCCAACGGCCGCTTTCGATGTCGGCGCACAACGGCTGCACGCCGCGCGTGTGCGCAAGGCTCGCAATCGCCGCAGCATCGCGATCCACGGCGTCAACCCCGTGGCCGCGCTCGGCGAACCAGCGGGCGTGGCGCCCATGGCCACACGCGACGTCGAGGACGCGTCCACCTGCGGTAATCAGCGCCGCCCAGCGTAGGACCCACGGCGACGGGCGATCGATCGAGTCGTGCGACATTGCGCGTTTCATCCTAATGCAGGATGCTGAGGACTATAACGTTTCAAAGCAGTCGTCGAGGAGAAGAAGTGATGAGGTTCGTACTCGCGCAGAGGTTCGTACTCGCGCTTGCCTGCGCGGCGATCAACGGCGCTCTGCCCATGGCTGCCATGGCCCAGCAGTAACCCACTAAAGCGATTCGCATGGCGATCGGTTTCCCGCCCGGCGGCGGGACCGATATCGTGGGGCGCATTGCGACGCAAAAGCTCTCCGAAGTGCTCGGACAGCAGGTCCTGCCCGACAACCGCGGAGGCGCGAGCGGCCAGATTGCGGCCGAGGTCGTGGCGAAAGCGACACCCGATGGGTACACCGTGATGATGGCGCACATCGCGGCGATGTCGATCCTGCCGTCGCTGATCAAGCTCCCTTACGACCCCGCAAAAGACTTCGCACCGATTTCGCTCGTTGCGATTGCGCCAAACCTGCTCGTCGTGCATCCATCGCTGCCGGTGAGAAACGTGAAGGACCTGATCGCACTAGCCAAGGCGAGGCCTAGCCAGCTGCAGTTTGCATCACCCGGTTCGGGCACGGTCCAGCATCTCGCCGGGGAACTCTTCAAGCTGCAGGCGAGAGTGGACATGCTGCACATTCCCTATAAAGGCGCGGGCCAATCGATCATCGATCTCGTTTCCGGCCAGATACATCTCGACTTCGATACGATCCCCACCGTGATCAACCACGTCAAACAGGGACGGCTGCGCGCAATCGCCGTCACATCCGAGAAGCGCTTTTCGCTGCTGCCTGAATATCCTTCGATATCGGAAGCCGGCGTGCCCGGCTTCGACATGAGCACGTGGTGGGGCCCAGTCGCGCCTGCGGGCGTCAGCAAAGACGCGATTGCAAAACTCGCCGGTGAGGCCGCGAAGCTCCTGCGTCAACCCGACGTCAAAGAGAAGATGGCGAGCGTCGGCGCAGAAGCTGTCGGCAACTCACCGGAGGAGTTCGCCGCGTTCATCCTCTCCGAACGCACGAAGTACGCGAAGATCGTCAAAGAAGCCAACATCAAGCTGGATTGAATGAGTCCCTTCGGACTCCGTCAGTCCAGCCAAGACAATTTAACAAGCAGAATAACCGCAGCGTCTCCTTCGGCTAGATCGCCTGCGGCGTCGATGCTACGGAGCGATCAATAGATCGCCGAAGGATGGGAGGTTACGGAGGGAAACCTTTGGTTTCCCTCTGTTTGTTTACCGGCCCGCCGAGCGGAGCGAGGTTACGGAGGGAAACCTGGGTTTCCCTCTGTTCGTACTCCGCCCGAACTTCCGAGTCGTCCTAGACAACTCGGAAGTTCTTGAACTGCCAGGCATCGCTCGTATCGAGATCCTCAGGAAACGGGTGGTTGCGCCCCTCTAGCGGCGTCCAGTCACTGTACACGCCGTGTACTTTACCTAAGTACGGGTTTGCAACTTCGAGCACACGCTCGAAATCGAGATCATCGGGATCCAGTATGCCGGCGTCCGGATTTTCCATGGCCCACACGACACCGCCGAGCACGCCCGCTGCAACCTGTATGCTCGTCGCGTTGTTGAACGGGGCCAGCTTGCGCGCTTCGTGCACGGAGACCTGCGAGCCGTACCAGTACGCGCCCCGTGCGTGCCCCATCAAAAGTGCGCCCAGCTCATCGACACCGTCGTAAATTTCGTCCATCAGCACGCGCCTTTTCTCCTGACCGATCCAGCCTCTGCCAGCGAGCTCGTGAACCGACAGCACCGTGTCGTCGCAAGGATGGTAAGCGTAATGGCACGTGGGTCGGTAAACAACGCGACCGTTCTTTCGCACAGTGTAGTAGTCGGAAATCGAAATCGCTTCACCGTGTGTGATGAGGAGCCCGTGGTACTGACCTTCCGTCGGCGTCCACGAACGAACCTTCACCGATGCGCCCGGACGCGTGAGATAGATAGCTGCCTTGCAGCCGACCTCGTGGTTCTTGCCGTCGGGCGGGAAATGCTTTTCGTGAGAGCCCCAGCCGAGCTCGCAAGGCTGCGAACCTTCGCCGATGAAGCCGTCCACGGACCAGGTATTCACGAATTCGAAACGACGCTTCCGCGGGTCGGCCACCTGCGTGTCACGCTCAGCGCAATGGATGGTTTTTACTCCGAGCTCCATGGCGAGCTTCGCCCACGCGTCGCGTGTCTTCGGTGTTTTGACCTCGCCTTTCGCATCGCGCGCAATGTCGAGGAGCGCCTGCTTGACCCAGTGCGAAATGAGGCCGGGATTAGCACCATGAGTGGGAATGACCGTGGGGCCGCTGTTAGGATATTTGTCGCGCAGAGCGCGCACGGCCTCGCGCAAGCCGTAATTCGAGCGCAAAGACGGCGTGACGCTCTGATCCGTGTATCCGCCGAGCCAGGGCTCGATGCACGTATCCATGTACATCGCGCCCTTTTCGTAACAGAGCTCGATCAGCGCTACGCTGGAGACATCGACTGAAAGATTGAGAAGGAAATCGCCCCTGCCGATCAGGGGATCGAGTATCGCGCGATAATTCTGGCGCGTGAGGGGACGGACCTCGAACTTTATGCCGAAGTGGGCAGCTTCGGCGCGGCCGCGCTCATCCCCGGTGACGATGGAGATGCGCTCGTGCGGCATATCGATGTGGCGCAGCAGGAGTGGCAAAGAACCCTGCCCGACCGATCCGAAGCCGACGAAGACCAGTCTTCCCTCGAATTTGACGTGCTTCTTGCCTTCCATTTCATAAACTGCCTGTTGCGTTTTGTGACGGCGCGGAGTGTAGCATCTTCCGCCGGCAAAACGTATGCCAGCTCACGACATGAGCGGCACGTGATGCGGAGCCGAGACTGAGTTTGAACCAGCGCGAGGAGATGCACCTGAAAGTTACCACCCGCGCCAGTAGTAATAGCTCGGGCCCCAATAGGGCGGCGAGTAGTACGCCGGCGGGTAAGAGGCATTGGGCCGAGGGGGCGGCGGCAGATTCGGGGGTGGCGGCGCCGGAACGATGGGCGTCGGGCTCAACGTTTTGAGGTCCTTTTCATCGAGGCGCCACACGGTGCCCGGTGCCGGATAATCCGAGGTCGCCTGCGCTTCGCCGGCTTTCATCGTAACGACTTCGCCGTATCTCGGCGGTTCAGTTGCGCAAGCGGCAAGACCCAGCGCAGCGGCTAATAAAAGTGACTTCACAAGTCGCATAATCAATCCCAAATGCCTCTCGCGGTATGATAAGCGCGGCTTGTCCACGCGTCGAGCGGGCGCCAGTGAAAGGCATCCCATCGTGAGTACTACCGAAGCGAGCACGGAACTCACCGGCGCCGCACAGACCGTGCGAGCGTTGATGGATCGTGCGCGCACTGCGCAGAAAACCTACGCCCGATACGACCAGTGTGGGCTCGACGAAGTCGTAAGCGCTGTGGGCTGGGCGATCATGGAGCCGGCTCGCAATCGCCAACTTGCCGAGCTCGCGGTGCGCGATACCGGCCTGGGCAATGTCGCTGACAAAATCGTCAAGAATCACCGCAAGACACTCGGCCTTTTGCGCGATCTGGCGGGCGCGGTCTCAACGGGGGTCATTGCGGAATACCCCGATAAAGGCGTTATAGAGATCGCGCGGCCGGTGGGTGTAGTCGCGGCTGTGGTACCGTCAACGAACCCCGGCGCGACGCCCGCGAACAACATCATTAACGCGCTGAAATGCGGCAACGCGATCATCCTGTCGCCTTCACCCAAAGGCTATTCCACGTCTGTGCGTCTGCTCGAGTACATTCACGAAGAGCTGAAGCGCATCGGCGCACCTCTCGACCTCGTGCAATTACTTCCCGCCGCGACGAAGGCGCTTTCGAATGAGCTGATGAAGCAGGCTGACCTGGTCGTCGTGACGGGCTCGCAAAGCAATGTGCGCGCAGGTTACTCGAGCGGCACACCGGCGCTGGGCGTGGGCGCCGGAAACGTGGCGGTCATCATCGATGACACCGCAGATTGCGCGGACGCTGCAGCAAAAGTAATGCGTTCGAAGATTTTCGACAACGCAACCAGCTGCTCTTCGGAAAACAGTCTGATCATTCACGGCAACGTCTACGATCGGATGATCGCCGCGCTGGAGCGCGAAGGCGGGGTCCTGTTGTCCGCACCCGAAAAAGAGACGCTGCAGAAAACAATGTTTCCCGGCGGCAAGCTCTCGGCCGCGGTAACAGCTCAGCCGGTGTCTCGCATCTGTGAGCTCGCGGGCCTGACTCGCTCCGAGCTCATTCGAGCGAAGTGTCTGATGGTCGAAGAAATCGGAACGGGCCGCGATTATCCGTATTCGGGGGAAAAGCTGTCGCCGGTACTCACGCTGTACCGGGCGCGGGATTTCGAAAATGCCGTCGAGATCATGCGAGAAATCTACGACTACATGGGCGACGGTCATTCGTGCGGTATTCATACTCGCGACGAGTCGCACATCGACTACCTGGGTCGCGAGATGACTGTGTGCCGTGTCATCGTGAACCAGGCGCATACGTTCGCCAACGGCGGCAGCTTCGACAACGGCTTGCCATTTTCACTCTCGATGGGGTGTGGCACCTGGGGTGGAAACAGCTTTTCCGAAAATCTGAATTACCGCCACTTCATGAATATCACACGCATCGTGCGCACGATCCCGCCGAACGAGCCGACCGTGGAGGACATCTTTGGTGACTACTGGGCTAAGCATGGACTAACAAAATAACCACAAAGGACACGAAGGACACAAAGGAAAGCGTTGGCAATTGAAAGGCGCAGCCCAGCGCCATCGATGAGATCATCACCGCCTCAGTCGCCGTCATCGTTGGTGGTTGGTATTCCTTTGTGTCCTTCGTGTCCTTCGTGGTAAACGTTTTCGGGTCATGCGCACCATACGCCACCACGTCGACCTGCGCGCGTCTGAGCAGCCCGCCGCGCCTTTCCTGATCGCGCCCGAGACGGGCGCCATCATGACCTATGGCGAGCTTCAACGCGCGTCGCGCGCGCTCGGCGGTTTTCTCCTTGCACAGGGTCTTCAGAAAGGCGACAAAGTCGCGCTGATGCTGCACAACAGCTATCAGACCGCGCGGCTGCTGATCGGTGTCATGTATGCCGGCTTCACCGTCGCGCCGCTGAATTTATTGTCGCAGCGCTCGCAGCTCGAATACGTGATCGATCATTCCGACACGGCGCTGATTTTCACGAGTGAAGAGTTAGCGCCCCGCGTGCATGAAGCGCTTGGCGCGGTGCAGCGCGAGGTGAAGGTGGTCGTCCTGGATCCCGATGCCCCTCGCGCCATTGACAAGCCGCGCTCGTCAGTCAAAAAGGTGGGGGCTGCGCCACATACCGATCTCGAGTTGCCGCTCGTACATGAGGAAGACGACTGCCTGCTGATGTATACGTCGGGTACGACGGGTAAACCGAAAGGCGTGCTACACCCGCATCGCAGCGTCGTCGCCGGCGGTGAGTACACGAGCGCAGCACACTGTCTGGGCGGCGAAGACCGGGTGATGTGCGCACTGCCGCTGTACCACATCAACGGCCAGATCGTGACTGGCGTCGCGCCGCTCGTGCACGGCGGAAGCGTGGTCATGCCGCATCGCTTCAGCGTTTCGGATTACTGGCGCCATGTCGCGGAACACCACTGTACATGGATCAACGTCGTTCCGACCATCATCGCCTATCTGCTCAATGCGCCGGATCCCCGCGACAGCGGTCTCGACATATCGCGCGTGAAGTTCTGCCGCTCGGCGTCCGCACCGCTTGCCCCCGATTTGCACCGCGCTTTCGAGCGTAAGTTCGGTATTGGCGTGATAGAAACTTTCGGCATGACTGAAACCAACGCGCCGTGTTTCACGAATCCTTACGATGCGAGCAAGCGCAAGCTCGGCAGTCCGGGACAGGCTTATGGAAACGAAGCGAAGGTCATAGATCTGCACACCGGCGCAACGCAGCGGGTCGGTGTCGAGGGCGAAATCATGCTCCGCGGCGACAACGTGATGAAGTGCTATTACAAGGATCCGGAAACGACCGCGAGCACACTGCAATCGGACGGCTGGATGCGCTCTGGCGATGTCGGTTACCTGGACGCGGATGGTTTCGTGTTCGTCACCGGCCGCATCAAGGAGCTCATCATCAAAGGCGGAGAGAACATCGCACCGCGGGAAATCGATGAAGCGCTGCTGAAGCATCCGGCGGTGCTGGAGGCCGCCGCCGTAGGTATCGCCGATTCGCTGTACGGGCAGGAAATCATGGTCTGCGTTGTTCTGAAGCCCGGCTCGCGCTGCACGGCAGACGAGCTCAAGACTTTCTCCCAGCGTGAGCTCGGAAGTTACAAGGCGCCGAAAATCCTGAAAATCGTAGACTCGCTGCCGAAAGGGCCTTCCGGCAAGGTCCAGCGTCTGAAGCTGCTCGACTGAGACGCCCGCTCCCCGGGACCGCCGGACGACCTGTCGTTGTCCACGTCTGCTTTGCAGGCGCGCCGGCCGTAAATTCGTGGGTGGCATGCAGTTTGCACGCGGTGCCATATCGCCCGCTGCCGGATACTCGCCATGAACCTGAAACAAGTTTGGGCGCTCACCAAAAAGAGCATCGACTCCTGGTCTGAAGACTATGCACCGAGCATGGGTGCCGCCCTCTCGTACTACACGCTTTTTTCTATAACGCCGCTGCTGATGATCGTGATTTCGATCGCCGGCCTGCTGTTCGGGGCGGATGCAGTCCGCGGCGTCATATTCGCGCAACTGCAATCGCTGATGGGCGAGGAAGGGGCTAAGGCTATACAGGAGATGCTGAGCAGCGCGAGTAAGCCAAGCACAGGCGGATTCGCCGCGACCATCAGCGTGATCGGCCTGCTGATCGGCGCCACCACCGTCTTCAACGAGCTCCAGAGCGATCTCGACCGCATATGGCGCGTGCCAGCGCGCATCAAGACCTCGGGTATCTGGACACTGTTGCGCACGCGCTTGCTGTCATTCGGAATGATACTTGGCGTCATATTCCTGCTCACGATCTCTTTGGTCACGTCGGCCGCGCTGGCTGCTCTGGGTAAATGGTGGGGAGCATGGTTCGGTGGCTGGGAAACCCTGGCACACGTCCTCGACCTGGTCATCAATTTTGGATTGCTCACTTTGATCTTCGCGCTCATCTACAAGATGATCCCGCGCGTGCACGTCGGCTGGCACGACGTGTGGACCGGCGCTGCGGTCACTTCATTGCTCTTCACGATCGGCAAATTTCTCATCGGCCTTTATCTGGGCAAGAGCGACGTAACCTCGAGCTTCGGAGCCGCGGGCTCGCTCGTGATCATGATGGTGTGGGTTTATTATTCGGCGCAGATCTTCCTGTTTGGTGCCGAGTTCACGTGGGTTTATGCAAATATGTATGGATCGAGGCGCAACGAGGCGGCGCAGGAAAAGGCTGCTCGCACGGCCGAAAGCGAGGTTCCCACGCGAAGCGATACCGGCACAATACCGACCAGTACTGTTGCGGCGCGCGGCGAATCCGCTCCCAGCGCCGGGTCGACTGTGCCATCGGGCGCAGCGCCATTTGTCGATCGCGGCCACCCTGCGCTGTCGCAACCACGGCCGGCTCCGATCAGCCCAGCGCCCGAAACTCGCGCGCCGAGGGAGCACAACTCGCCTGTCCACGCTGCACGCGTGCTGGTGAGGAACAACCGGACAGCGCTAGGCATCGCTCTTACGACTGCAATTCTCGTGGGCGTCGTGGCTCGCTTCGGGGCCGTGAAGAGACTTGCGCGCAGCGTCATCCGTCCGCGACACGGCGCCGCACACCGCCGACTCGCAAGCTGAACCGTTTCTGCGCGGCAACGGCAATCGCGTTGACGCGAACGTACCGCTAGCTCGATGAGTTTTCGTTATCTGCGCTGGACCGCGCTGCTTGCGCTTGGGTTACAAGCCTGTAGCGACACGACCGAGCGCCAGATCACGGCCTCGACCGCAGCGCGCGGTAAACAGCTTTACGATCCGCACGGCGCAGCCTGTCATGGCGCAAAACTCGAAGGGCAGCCGCGCGGTGATCGCGTACATCAAGAGCACATGGCCGGAAAAAACCCGCACCCTTCAGTCTGAAGTCAGTCGGCAGGACGCACGTTAAGCGCAACTTTCCGCGCCTTGCTATCGCGCCGCTTCCCAGTGCAATATTCGTGAGCCGACTGCCGGCGATCTTGCAGTAATCCATACGAAACGGCCGGCGGCGCTCATTGGAGGGGAGTCGATGACACGGTTCGTGTTCGCCGCAGCATTTCTGATCAGCGCTTCAATAGCTCACGCTCAAACCCAATCGGAGCTCAGCAACGACGGAAAGAACACGGACAACGTCCTCACGTACGGGATGGGGTACCACCAGAACCGCTATAGCCCGCTACGGCAAATCAACAAGAGGACGGTCAAACGTCTGGTCCCCATCTGGAGCACCTCGCTCGGAAGCAATTACGGCGAGCAGGGCCAACCTCTCGTTTACAACGGCGTCCTGTACGCGGCCAATGCCGAATCGACGACAGCAATCGATGTCGCGACCGGCAAGCAGCTCTGGCGCACGCCAGTCGAATTCGATCCGGCCACGCCCCGGGTCGTGTGCTGCGGTATCTCGAACAAGGGCCCTGCCCTGTATGACGGTAAGTTGTTCCGCGGTACTCTTGACGCGCACATCGTCGCGCTCGATGCGCAGACCGGCAAACAGCTCTGGAAAACGAAAGTCGCCGAGTGGAAAGAAGGATTTTCCATCACGAGCGCGCCACTCGTCGCAAACGGTGTCCTCATGACCGGCATCTCGGGTGCCGAATTCGGCGTTCGCGGATTCCTGACGGGCTATGACCCGCAAACAGGTAAGCAGTTATGGCGCCGCTACACCATCCCCGCACCTGGAGAACCCGGAAGCGAAACGTGGCCGAAGGACGATTCGTGGACGCGAGGCGGCGGCTCAACCTGGCACACAGGCTCCTACGACCCTGAGCTCGACCTCGTTTATTGGGGCACTGGCAACGCAGCTCCGTGGGACCCGCGCGGCCGACCGGGCGATAATCTCTACACCGCATCCGTGCTTGCGGTGAAACCGAAGACCGGCGAGATCGCCTGGCATTACCAACTTGTGCCGAATGAAGGTTTCGACCTCGACGCGACCTGGGAATGGATACTCGGCGACGTGCGAGTGAACGGCGAGCGCCGCAAAGTCGTCATGCACATGAGCCGGGGCGGCTTTCTCTATGTCCTCGACCGCACCAATGGCAAGCTCCTCGCGGCGCCCCCGTTTGAAAAAGTAAACTGGGCCACACACGTCGACTTGCAAACGGGCCGACCTGTGGAGACTGAGCTTGCGCAGAGAGCGCGGGCGGGAGAACAGATCGAACTCTGGCCCAGCCAATGGGGCGCCAAGAATTGGGCGCCGGCGGCGTTCAATCCAGAGACCGGATTGCTGTACGCGAACACGATGCACCACTCGCGCCTCGTGAAGTTCCTGCCGGCGGAGTACAAGGTGGGACAGCGCTATCAAGGTTTCGAAAACCTACCCGTACCCAACCGACCCGCCGGTGAGCCGATAGCCCATATCGATGCGATCGATCCGCTTACGGGCAAACATAAGTGGCGCACCGAGATCATGGATATTCCGCACTACTCCGCTGTCCTTGCCACCGCGGGCGGGTTGCTCTTCACCGGCAAAGGAACGGGCGAGTTTTTGGCGATCGACGCCGACACGGGTAAAACGTTGTGGCAGTTCCAGACCAGCTCAGGCATCAACGCGCAGCCGATTACCTATACGCACAAGGGCAAGCAATACGTAAGCGTGCAAGTCGGCCTCGGTGGCGTGAACGCCCAACGTATGGGCGCTGCGCACGCCAATGTACCGCGAGGAGGCTCGGTCTGGACTTTTGCGTTGTTCGAGTAGCTTGTCCCTGAACTCACCTGAATGGCGACTCCGCCAGCGCGTGCAGCCCTTTGTGAACTATATGTGATGGGTTTTTTAGAACTTTACGATGCGCGCCGGCGCTCGGCTTCCGTTTTCCATACCACGTAGCCGTGCTCGCTCGCGTCCTCGGTGCATTCCTTGAGGGTCTTGAACGCGCGCGAGGTCTGCTCAGTTCCGTCCGTATCCGTGAGACGCCATACCCAGCCGTCGTCAGCCATCATGAAATTCCACTGCTTCCTTCTTTCGTCCACGCTTACACCCCTGTTTCAACGCTCATGAGCAACCCGTCTGGGCGCGAGCGGGCATAAGTCTATTGGGAATCGTTTCGAGCGTCCAAAACAATCGTCCACGCAATGCGGCGTTATACCAGAACGCTCGCGCGCCGCACTGAGACGTACAATGGCCGGCAGTTCAGTTCGCGTTCACGCACGGCCGCGCCGACAGCTTTACGTCAGGAATCATTCGGGACGTCTCGCAGTTTGACTTTCTCATGAACCGCACTCGCAGGCGTCTTGTTGCAGCCGCCGGCGCCGCCGCTGTCGGCAGCGCCGGCTGGGCCCTTTGGCGCGATCGCACCGGTTCCGATTTGCAAGCCGTGAAATCGGCGCTTGCACCAGATCCCATGTTTCCCAACGCGCTGCGGGTCCCGGGTAACGAGGCGCTGCACGGCATTGCAGATGTGGGCGGTTCGTTCACGCTCGTCAGCGGGCCTGTCGAGCACGAGATCCTGCGCGGCAAGCCGGTGACCATGCTTGGCTACGCGCTCGAATATAACGGCAAGCGGTTCATCAACCCCCTCCTTCGAGTTGAAACGGGTACCAACTTGCGCGTGCGTTACTGGAACGCGCTGGACGAAACGAGCATCGTGCATTGGCACGGTCTCAGAGTGGACACGAACAACGACGGTCATCCCCATTACGCCGTAGCCGCGGGCGAGACTTACGATTACCAGTTCACCGTATCGAATCGAGGAGGGACGTACTGGTATCACCCGCATCCCCACCACCTCGCGGGTAAGCAGGCGTATCTCGGCCTCGCCGGTTTCTTCATCGTCGAGGACGACGACCAGACCGCACTCGATCGCGCGCTCGATCTGAAGCTGGGCGTGACCGACATCCCGCTTCTCATCCAGGACAAGCGGTTCGATGCAAATGGCGCTCTGAGCTATGCGCCCGGAGCGCAGGAGCATTTTCACGGTTACTGCGGCGATACGCTGCTCGTAAATCTCACGCCATCGCCCTGCTTCGACTGCGCAACCCGGCTTTATCGTTTTCGGCTCGTAAACGGGTCCAACGCACGTATCTACCGGCTTGCTTTCATGCATGGCGAACAGCCGCTCGAATTCCATGTGATCGGGTCAGACGGCGGGCTGCTGGTGCGACCCGCAGCGGCGCATGAGCTCTTTCTGTCGCCGAGCGAACGCGCGGATGTGGTTGTCGATCTGCGATCTGCATCCGTCGGTGACCGCATCGTGCTTTCTAGTCTGCCGTTCGATGCGATGCAATTTTCCACTGACGCACAAAGCCCACATACGGAAGCGCAAAGCGTGCCACCGAACGGTGCACCGCTCGAGATCATGCTCGTCCGTGTGACATCGCAGGCGCCCTACGATCGATCCCTGCCCGACACCCTTTCACGTATCGATGACCCCATTATCGAAAACGCGAGTCGACGCCTCTTCACCCTCGATCATTTGAAAGGTATGTGGCGTATCAACCGCGGCAGCTACAGAATGACTGATACAGCGTTTTCAGTACGGCGCGGCGCGCGCGAAATCTGGGAGTTTCACAACCCGAACCCGGCGATGCCTCATCCGGTGCACGTGCACGGTTTTCAGTATCGCGTGCTGGAGCGCAACGGCAGCCCGCCCCACGTGCGGCGTCTCGCAATGGAAGAGCGCGGCATCGCAGCGCCCGAGCTGGGCTGGAAAGACAGCGTGCTACTGTGGCCGGGGGAAACGCTGAAGATGCTGATCGACTTCACGCATCCGTTCGCGGGCGATCAGATCTACATGCTCCAGTGCCACAATCTCGAGCACGAGACGCATGGCATGATGGTGAACTTCAGGGTTGCGGCCTGATTGGCATGCGTCAGCGCGATTTCTCGAGCAATTCCTCCAGCCGCCTGCGTATATCCTCGCGCGTCTTGCGATAAGCGCCCAGAACCTCGTCATCGGTTCCATCCCCTACGGTCGGATCATCGAGCGCCCAGTGGTGCTGAACCAGGCCTCCAGGCGGTAGCGCGCAGGCTTCTTCGGCGCAAACGGTGATGACAGTGTCGATGTCGCCGAGCGGTACATCGCCGACAGGTTTGGGCCGTTGCGACGAAATGTCTACACCCACTTCCTGCATCACGCGCACCGCATTCGGGTCGACCGCGGCGGCCGGCTCGGAGCCCGCGCTGAACACGCTGACCCCTGCCGGGAAAAGATGTCGCGCCCAGCCCTCGGCGATCTGGCTGCGTGCCGCGTTGTGCGCACCGAGAAATAGCATGCCGCGCGGCATTCGATGTCCGCTCATCTCGGCCATGCTGCCCACGTGCCGCACGTCTTTACCAACGACCATGAAAATCACCATTTCTGCGAGGTTGGTAGCATGATCGCCTATGCGCTCGAGGTATTTCGCGATCGATTGCGCGCGTATGGCCCTGTAGATATTGCGCGGGTCTTCCATCATGTACGTCAGCAGCTCGCGGAAGACCTGCCCATAGTAAGCATTGACCACGCGATCACGGTCCATGACCTCGCGCGCCCGCTCGGGGTCGGCCTGTACAAACGCGTCCAGAGCATCGCGCACCATGGCTTGTGCAGTTTCCGCCATTCGAGGCAGATCTACGTATGGCTTCAGGGTCGGCTCCATGTTGAGCTCCACCACCCGCTCGCAAATGTTCACGCCCAGATCGCCGATACGTTCGAGATCGGTCACGAGCTTGAGTGCGGTCGTGATGAGCCGTAGATCGGATGCAACCGGCTGACGCTTGGCGAGTATGCGCAAACACAAGTCGTCGATTTCGATTTCCAGCCTGTTGATCTGGTGATCGTACTGGATCATGCGCCGTGCGAGCTCACTGTCGCGTTCGGTCAGCGCCCGCATGCTGTTCGCGATCATCTCTTCTACTTTGGCTCCCATCAGCAGGAGCTGGTCATGAAGCTTGTGCAGCTCGGCGTCGTACTCGCGGTCGGTGAGAGTGGGCATGAAAGTCCTCGTAGAGTGGCGATTATCGTGCTGTTCGCTAAGCGAACAATCTATGACGTTGCAGCACGGTATAACGTGAATGAAAAGGTCGAGCCCGAGCCGACGCGACTGTCGACGGTCACGGTTCCTCCCATCGCTTCGACGAGATGTTTCACGATGGACAGACCGAGGCCGGTCCCCCCCAGCTCTCGCGAACGTCCTGCATCTACTCGATAGAAACGCTCGAAGACGCGCTGAACGTGATCTAACGGAATTCCAGGCCCGGTATCGGCGACCGATACCCGTACCTTGCCGTCTTCGCTGGCGGCGGCAACCCGGACCGCCGCCCCTTCCGGGCAATACTTCAACGCGTTGTCGATCAGATTGCCGAGCACATGATCGAGCGCCCGCCGGTCTGCGCGCACTGCAGGCGTGCCAGTTGCGTCGTGGCGCAGCGTGATGCGCTTGAGCTGTGCGCGATGGGCGTGTTGCGCAAGCGTGCGCTCCACGACCGTGGCAAGATCCAGCGGCTCCAGTTGCAGCCTTAGATCACGCGACTCGATGCGCGAAAGCTCCAGCAGATCGTCGATCAGATTGGAGAGCCTTTCCGAGTTGCGCTGTATCAATTCGATGAACCGGGCAGCCGCTTTCGGATCGTTGTCCAGCGTGCGCAACGTCTCCGCCGCCGCGCGTACTGTGGTGAGGGGGCTCCTGAGCTCGTGTGAGGCGTTGGCGACGAAATCGCGCCTCACCGCTTCGAGCTTTCGAAGCTCCGTCACGTCGACAAAAACCGCCAGAACTCCGCCGGAGGCATCCTGAAGGGGGACTGCGCGTACGAGGGCGCGTCGCCGCATCAAGCCAGCAAGGTCCGTCTCGACTTCGGATGCATCACCGCGCGCTGCGCCTTGCAGTGCATTATTCAGGTCTGCATTACGAATTACCTGCAGAACGGACTTGCCTACTGCATCCGTCCCGATCAGCAGCATTTCACGCAGTGCGGGATTCGTCAGCACGATACGTCCGTCAGCGCCCACAACGAGCACACCTTCATTCATACTCGAGAGTATTCCCGTGAGCAGATCGCGCTCCCCGCGCAAGTCGTTGAGGCTGCTCGAAAGGCTTCCGGCAAGCTGGTTCAACGCATGCCCCAGCTCGACGATCTCGTCGTGACCCAAAGGACGTGTTCGCACGGCCAGATTTCCTGCCGACATTTGCCTCGCGGCGGCCGTCAGCTCGCGCAGCTTGCGTGATGTGAGCTCGGCGGCCGAGTACGACACGATCGCAGCGACGAGCAAAGCGAGTAGCGCGGCCGCGCCCAGTGTCTTGCGCATTTGCCAGATCGCGTTATCGATCTCGGTGAGCGGCATCGCAACGCGCGCAGTGCCTATTACGGTGCCCTGGCGCGTTATCGGAACGGCTGCATACATCATTCGCCTGCCCACTGTAGCGCTGTGCCTCACAGTGCTGCCTTCACCACTCGCGATCGCCTGCACGACCTCGGCGCGATCGCCGTGATTTTCGATCTTAGGAAGCCGAGTAGCGTCCACCTCGGAGTCCCCGGCGACGGTACCGTCCGGGCGAACCAGCGTCACGCGTACGCCTGAGACTGCTCCCAGCTGGTCGGCGAGCGCGTCGGCCGATGGCTCGTCGCTCAGCCGCACTCCGGTCGACGCTATGCGCTCGGCGATCAGCCGGGCGCGCACGATCAGGTCGGCACGTATGCGGTCGGTGAGCTGGCCCTCGAGAGCTTGAGACATATACAGCTCTGC
>JAQGNH010000025.1 GCA_028291945.1 Betaproteobacteria bacterium | reverse complement strand
TGCTTCACCACAGCGATTCTGAGGCAACATCCCTTTCCGCAAACGGATCCGGGGGAGTGCAGATACATTCCCGAGGCGTACGTATGGAGCGCAATAACGCGTCGCCATCGTGTGCGTTGTCTCAACGTGCCCTGCCGCATATACCATCCGGGTCCTGGCCTCAGCGAGCTATCGCGTAACGAGTATCAGGTCAGCCGTGCCATTGTGTATGCCTACGTTCAGCCGCTCGCAAACGATCTCGAGTGGTTCTCGCACGCCCCGGGGTTCTTTATTTTCAATGCCGCGCAAACCGTTCGATATGGACTTTTTTCGAAGACATTGTTGCGGGTCGCTCGCGGCCTGGCGTGGCCGGCGAAAGCGCTTTTAGTCGCCGCTTTTCCAATCGGCTTGTTGGTGCTGGTGCGCGATTATGTGAGCGGCCGTATCGAACGGCAGCTTGCTCCTGAGAAGTACAAATCGCGTGTGAGCGCTCAGCACGCCGAATCCAAAGATTTGATGAACTGATCATGCTATCCCGGCGGCAATTTTTATCGGTGGGCGGTATCGCGGCAGCCACGGCTGTGATTGCAGACGCCCGCTCGCAAGCCCGCAACGTCATAGACGTCAAGGCGCTCGGCGCTTCAGGCAGCGGTAAATCGTCGGACCTCGAATACGTGAAGGCCGCGATCGAAAAGGCTGCGCGCTACAAAGGTGGCGCTACCGTGTATTTTCCGCGCGGAGAATATTTCCTGGGAAGCGCGAGCGATTCGCTCCTCGTCGGCCTGACAAGACTGCGCGACGTCAGCTTGGTGGGCGAGGGCGCGACGATTTCGTGCCGAAGCCTTACGGGTTCCTCGAGCATGTTGTATTTGGGCGGCTGTCGCGATATCAAGGTGCAAGGGCTCGCGTTCCGCGATTACGGCCTCAAGCGCGAGATCAACTGGCTGGGTGCGGCGGCCATCCGGCTTGCGAATGACGGGACGGCGCCGTGCGAGAACGTCGAGATCAAGGACTGCACGTTCGATTCGGTCTTAAGTGCGGTGGTGTGCCGCAGCTTCGATGGCGGCGCGGCGTGCCGCGGTATCACCCTGAGCAACCTTTCGGTGACGCGGTCCTACTACGGCTTCAGCTTCCAGGACACAGGTAATGATGTCGTGGGTCGGTCTTTGCGGTGCCGCGATGTCAAACGCTCGTATTTTCCTTTCGGGGTTTCGAACCACGACATCGAGCTCGATACGGGAGATAACGCGACGGGTTTTACCGATGTGCTGATCAAGTGCTATCACAACGATACATCGTCGATCAAGGCGCGAGTACGATGTCGTGGTAAACGCGGCGGCGATGCGATTGTGGCGCTTGACCACCAACATGAGCTCGGCCGGGGTGTGATGCGCGACATTCAAATCGAGCTCGACGTCGACGACGTCGACTGTCGTCTGGACACGGTGGTGCTGATCCGTTCGTTCGATCCGCAAGCTCGGGTCGAACACGAAACAGGGAACCGCTGGGACAACATAGCACTCGACGGCGACGTCCGGGTCTGCGACCGGACGAAGCTGCTCGACATCGTCAGCACGAACCGCGCGCCCGGGCGACTGGCGATCGGACCGCGGCTCGCGCGCAACCCGCGTCTGCCCAAAAGCTTCCCCGGTTTCGTGCTCTCTCCGCTGAAATGATCGCCCCTGATGCGCGCCCTAAACGTTAAATATTTCGCACAGAGGCGGGCGTACTCCAATGACGCGGGCGGGTGCGCTACCCGATGATTCGGGCACATGAAGGTCGCACTGGTTATCTCCTCTCTGTCCACAGGTGGCGCCGAACGTGTCCTATCGCTGCTCGCCAATCACTGGGCTGCCCGAGGCGAGGATGTGTCGCTGATCACCATAGACTCGGGTGCAAGCGACTGTTATCCGGTTGATGCCCGTGTACGTCGGCTGGCCCTCGGGCTGCGAGCCGATTCGCACGGGATCGTTGCGGCCGTTGGGAACAACTGGCGACGTATCAAAGCGTTGCGATCGGTTCTGAACGCGACCGGCGCGAGGATCGTCTTAAGCTTCGGCGAGTTCACCAATATCCAGGTCCTTTGCGCAACCCGGTTCATGGGCCTGCGCTGTGTCGTATCGGAGAGAACAGACCCGTCGCGACATCAGGTGGGCGCGATCTGGCGGCTGCTGCGGCGGCTCACGTATCGTATGGCAGACGCGTTGGTCGTTCAGACCGATGCCTTGCTTCCGTGGGCACGCGCTGTCGCGGGTAAAAAGCGCGCCCGGGTCATCCCGAATCCCGTGCGCGATATGCGGCACGTTATTTCAACTCCGCCGGCCGAGCGCAGCGCTATGGTGGTCGCCGCAGGTCGCCTGGTGCCCGCGAAGGGCTTCGATGTTTTGCTGAAGGCGTTTGCGGCGATTGCTCCGGAACTTTCGAACTGGAAACTCGTGATCCTCGGCGAGGGACCGGAGCGCCTCCACTTGACGGATCTTGCTCGCGATCTCGGCATTTTGGATCGAGTGACCCTGGCGGGTTGGGTCACGGAGCCTGGAGAGACGCTGACTCGCGCCAGTATCTTCGTACTCCCTTCACGCTACGAAGGCTTTCCCAATGCGCTGGTTGAAGCGATGGCGTGTGCTTTGCCAGTCGTAGCGACCGCCTGCACGGGCCCCGCGGCAATCATCAGCGACGGAGTCGACGGACTGCTCGTCAGCATCGACTCCGCGCCGGAGCTGACAGCAGCCCTGTTGCATTTGATGACGGACCCGACCGCGCGCGAGCGCCTTGGCCGCAACGCCGCTGCAGTGTCCATTCGTTATCGCCTGGAATCCATTATCGAGCACTGGGACCGCGTGCTGCTGGCTTGTGCGCCGGCTGCAGCCTCGCTTCGGCCTAAGGCAGCGAGTCCGCAATGAGCATCCCCTCGCTTCTGCTGCTCACACGGGCGCTGGACACCGGCGGCGCGCAGCGGCAACTGGTCGAGCTCGCTTTGGGCCTGCAACGAACCGGATGGCAAGTGACTGTCGCGACTTTCTATCCCGGGGGACCGCTGGAAGCGCCGTTACGCTCGGCCGGTGTGCGCATCGTCAGTCTCGACAAGCGCGGCCGCTGGGACGTGTTGCCGTTCATCTGGCGGTTGATCCAGCTCATTCGACGGGAGCGGCCGCTTTTCGCGAAAAGTTATCTTGTCATGTCGAATGTGCTCCTCTCCGCGCTGCGCCCCGCGCTAGGCGGAACCTACGTGGTCTGGGGCGTTGCTGCAGCCGATATGGACCTCGCTTATTACGACTGGCTCTCCAGGATCGAGTTTCGGCTGAGCGTTCCGCTTTCACACTGTGCCCACCTGATCATCTGTAATTCGGAAGCAGGGCGCCGGTATCACGTCTTACAGGGCTATCGTGCCGATCGCATGGTGGTTATTCCAAACGGCATCGACACCGAGCAGTTCAGGCGTGATGCGAAAGCCCGTGTGGACGCGCGAGCCGAGTGGAGAATTCCACCGCACGTTTCGCTGATCGGCCTCGTTGGCAGAGTCGACCCGATGAAAGACCAGGCTAATTTTCTGCGCGCAGCCGCAGAGCTGGCAGCCTCACAGCCCAACGTGCGATTTGTGTGCGTGGGCCCCGGGACGGGTCCCTATCGAGACGAGATGGTCGCTCTCGGTACGCAATTGAACTTGGGTGAGCGACTCATCTGGGCAGGAGAACGAACCGACATGTGGCGCGTCTATAACGCGCTTGATTTGCTGGTCTCGTCTTCCCGAACCGAAGGACTTCCGAACGCCGTCGCGGAAGCGATGGCGAGCGGGGTGCCATGCGTCGTGACGGACGTCGGAGACTCTGCTCGTATCGTCGGCCAACACGGCTGGGTTTGTCCCCCAGGCGATAGTCATGCGCTCGCTCGCGCAATGGCCGCAGCTCTGAGCTCACTGCCTGCAGATTCCGGACCCATTCGCCAGCATATTTGCCGCGAGTACAGCACGGCAGCGCTTGTGGAGCGGACAGCCGATCAGCTGCGCCGGCTTACAGCCGGCGCTGCGGTTCAATGCCGCACGGCTCCGGATTGAGCCGGGCTCCAGACTATGAGCTCACATGCATTGGCTGCAGAGTACGAGAGCCCTCGCGGACTCCTTCAAAATTTCGCGACTGCGGGCACTGCCGGAGTCGCGCTCCTTTTTCTCACGTACTGGCCCACTTACAGCTACCTGGTACTCGGCGGGCAGTCACCGCTTTATTTCTACATGCTCCCGGGCTTCGTCGCCTTGCCACTGATCTTCCTGCAGCCGGCTACGGCTTTGCGCTTATTGAACGAGCCCGTCGTCTGGTGGTTTGCCACGTATGTCATTCTGGGCATGGCGTGGCTGCTGCTGGCTCAGGATTTTCCAAACGTGGCGGGCCAACAATGGCGCATGCGCGTGCTCGCCTGTTTCTTCTTCTGCACGATCCTCGTCAATTCCAGCATGAGTAGACGTCAATTCGTTGCGCTCGCGATTGCAGCCTGCGTTGTGCTTGCCTGCGCGCTCAACTGGTTCGACGTCATATTCCCTTCAAGACTGGTTCCGGTGGGGTTTCAGGGCGCTAATCCGGGACGCGGAGCAGGCCTGTTCATCAACGCGAACGGCGCAGCCGCATTCGTCCTCATGGGCACCATTGCGGTCTTACCCTATGCCCCCATGCGAACGCGCGGGGCTCTCTTGCTCCTCGGCGTTCTCGCCGTTGCTCCAACGTTCTCACGCTTCGGCTGGATCTTTGCGGTGCTGCTGATTCCAATAGCGATGATCCTGAAGCTGCTGGATCGCCGTCAGATGCTCCTGATCGTTCTTTCGATTCCATTGCTGCTCGTGGCCGGCGGCATCTACTACGAGTTCATGCTGGAGTCAGGAAATGAAAACCTGATTGGCCGGCTGACGTGGTTCCAGACCTTTGGGGATCAATACGACTTCAGTCTGCGCGAGCGTGCGTATGTGGCGCAGCGCGCGTGGGAAAGTTTTGTGGACAGCCCTATTTACGGACACGGTATCGGTGTCACGCTTGCGAAGGGTGCCCGAGTCGGCACGCACAATATGTATGTGCTGCTCATGGCGGAGCAGGGACTTATAGGTCTTGCGTTGTATCTGTCTCTGATCGGGATCGTGGCGATCAGAGGCTGGCAGCTCGCCCGCACCGCAACTGCTATACACACGCGAGAAATCGGCTCAACCATGGTGGTCTATGCGGCGTTTCTGGCTGCGTACGGATTCGTGAACCATAACGTGCTCGACGAGCCGCACGGCATGTTCATCCTGGCGTTCATAGTGGCCGCAGGCTTTCAGGCCGCATGGCCGGGGCGTCTTGCTCAAAGAAGGCGTGGCTGACATGTCTTCACAATCATCACGCATACGCATCGTCTTCGTAGTGACCTCGCTGACACTGGGTGGGGCCGAGATGATGCTCTGGAAGCTCCTGTCCCGGCTCGATCGCCGACGTTTCGATCCTCACGTCATCGCACTGTCCGGACAGTCCGACTCGATGCTCGAACGTTTTCGCCAGATTGACGTGCCCTGTGAGTTGCTCGGAATGCGGCCACGGCTCGATGCGTCCTGGCGCGTATTGTGTCTGGCGAGAGCGCTGCGGAAGCTCAAACCCGATGTCGTGCAGGGGTGGCTCTATCACGGCAATGTTGCGGCGACGCTGGCGGCTGCTCTTACCCGCACCCATGCGCCCGTCATGTGGAACATCCGCGGAACGCTGCCGAGTGCGACTGAAAAAAACTGGCGCTCGAAACTGATTATCCAGTTGAGCGGGCTCACGTCGCCGATGGCGGCTCGCATTATCAATAACTCGGTTGCGAGTGCGGCCGAGCATGAAGCCCGGCTCGGCTATCCGCGCAGACTGAGCGTGGTGCTCGCAAACGGCTTCGACACGAGCGCATTTCGTCCCTCCGAGGAAGCGCGTGTCGCGCTCAGAGCCGAATGCGGCATTCCCTCTGCAAGCCTGATCGTGGGGCTGGTCGGCCGCTATAACGCGATGAAAGACCATTCGACTTTCGTGCGCGCGGCTGCAGTGCTGAACAAACTTCATCCCGATGTTCATTACGTTCTCGCCGGAACACGAGTCGAGTGGGACAACGCGGAGTTGAGCGGATTGGTTTCACAGCTCCAAGTGCGCAGCAATGTGCATATGCTCGGTCGCCGGCAGGATATGGAGAGGGTGACGGCCGCTCTGGACATCGCGTGTTCGTCCTCGGCCTACGGCGAAGGCTTTCCGAACGTGATCGGGGAGGCGATGAGCTGCGCGGTGCCGTGCGTGGTTACGGATGTTGGCGATTCGGCGCGCATCGTCGCAGATACTGGGAAAGTGGTGCCGCCCAGACAACCCCTTGCATTAGCGCGGGCGCTCGCGGAAATGGTGGAAGCCGGGAGCGAAACCCGCCACGCGCTGGGTGCGCGCGCGCGGGAGCGGATCATTCAGCATTTCTCGCTCGAGGCGATCGCTCACCAGTACGAAGAGCTGTACACGCGTGTGTACCACGAGCATGCAGCCCGCTTTCTTCTCGCGCCATCCGTAACACCGGACGAGCGATGAACAGAATGCCGTCCAGCTTCAAACAATAGAGCCCCAGGAATCAGGTCATGTGCGGCTTATGTGGGTTCATACAAATCGATCGGGTCATCGAGCCCTCGTCGATGACGGCTGTGGTCGAGCGAATGGCCGACACACTTTTTCACCGCGGGCCCGACGATTCGGGCACCTGGATCGATCGGGATGCGGGCATCGCGCTCGGTCACCGACGTCTATCGATCATTGATTTGTCGCCGGAGGGACACCAGCCGATGACGTCCCAATCGGGACGCTACGTGATGGCCTATAACGGCGAAATCTACAATTTCCGCGAGTTGCGCATCGATCTCGAGCAGGACGGGGTGCACTGGCGCGGCCATTCAGACACTGAGGTGATGCTTGCAGCCTTCGAGGCCTGGGGGATAGAGGGCGCACTGCAGCGCTTCAACGGCATGTTCGCTTTTGCGCTGTGGGACAGACACGAGAAGGTACTGCATCTTGCACGTGACCGCTTGGGCGAAAAGCCCCTGTACTACGGCTGGACCGGCAAAACATTTCTGTTCGCCTCCGAGCTTAAAGCGCTCAGGGCTCATCCGGCTTGGCGCGGCGAGATCGACCGCAACGCCCTCGCTGCATATCTGCGTCACAACTATGTGCCGGCGCCCTATTCGATCTACACGGGTATCGCAAAACTGCCGGCCGCGCACCGTCTTGAGCTGAGATTGAGCGATCCACATGCAGTACAAGCGGAGCCGTACTGGAGCTTGCGTGATGTCGCTGAAGCGGGCGTTGCGGACCCTCTGGAGGGTGACGATGAGAGTTCAGTCGAGGCGCTGGATCGCCTGCTGAGGGACGCCATAGCCAAGCGCATGGTCGCCGATGTGCCCGTCGGCGTGTTCCTGTCCGGCGGTATCGATTCTTCCACTGTCGTTGCGTTGATGCAGGCGCAAAGTAGCCGGCCCGTGCGCAGTTTTTCAATCGGTTTCGATGAAGAAGCTTACAACGAAGCCCGTCACGCTAAAGCGGTGGCGCAGCATTTGGGTACGGATCATACGGAGCTCTACGTAACGGCCGAGCAGGCGATGTCGGTCATCCCCAAGCTGCCGCTGATGTATGACGAACCTTTTGCCGATTCCTCGCAGATCCCGACCTTTCTTGTATCGCAGCTCGCGCGTAAACACGTCGCTGTGACGCTTTCCGGCGATGGTGGAGACGAGCTCTTCTGCGGTTACGTGCGCTACTTCTGGGGCCGCCGGGTCTGGAACAGGATCGGTCGTCTGCCTTATCGCCTGCGGACACTCACTGCTGACGCGCTGCGCTCGCTTTCGCCGGCATCATGGAATGTTCTGTTTGCCGGTATGAATCGGCTCACGTCCTCGACCGCGGTGGGGGAGATCACCGGTGATCGCGTTCACAAGCTCGCGAACGTACTCGCCGTTCCATCGCCGGATGCGCTGTATCACGGCTTGGTTTCGCACTGGCCGCAGCCCGAATCGATGGTGCACGATTCACGTGAGCCGCTCACCGCCTTGACCGACCGCACTCAATGGGCGCGTCTCAGCGACTTCACCCAGCGCATGATGTTCCTCGACGCCGTCACCTATTTGCCGGACGACATCCTGGTGAAGGTGGACCGCGCGAGCATGGCCGTGAGCCTTGAAGCGCGCGTGCCGATGCTCGACCACCGCGTGGTGGAGTTCGCGTGGCGCGTCCCGCTGTCACGCAAAAACCGCCATGATCAAGGCAAATGGCTGCTGCGGCAGGTGCTGTATCGATATGTTCCGCCGGCTTTGATCGATCGCCCAAAAATGGGCTTCGGCGTGCCCATCGATAGCTGGCTGCGCGGCCCCCTACGTGGATGGGCCGACGATCTGCTGAGCGAGAAGCGTCTGCGCGAGCAGGGGTATTTTGATCCGGCGCCGATACGCGCGAAGTGGGCGGAGCATACCTCGGGTGGCCGCAACTGGCAGTACTGGCTCTGGGACATCCTGATGTTTCAGGCGTGGCTCGATACGGCCCACGCATGAGTGCACGACTGCGCGTGGGCGTGCTGCTTACTTCGACAGATATTCGCGCATGGGAAGGGGTCATGCTCGAGCGTGTCAGAAGCTCCCCGTGCGTCGAGCTGGCGGTTGTCATTATGGACGCCACCCCTGGGCACGTCGAAGCAGATCCGGAACCGCGCGTGCTGCGAAGCTCGGTGTTACACGCCGTCGCGGCGCAGCTTTTGGAAAGCACTTACCAGAGGCTCGAAAGTGGTATCTGGTGCGAACACGATGCGTTCGCTGTATGTGACGCCACTGACGTGCTTAACGGTACTCCCATAATGGACGCAACACCGAGCAGCGCTGTTGATGCGGGCGTTTCCAGTTACGATCTGGAACGACTGCGGCGGCTGCACCTGGACGTGCTGTTGCTGCTCGGTTCATCTTTGCATTCAGCCGAGCTTGCGTCCGCTGCCCGTTATGGGCTGTGGTATCTCGACAGCACGCAGTACCCGAGCCGCAGCGGTGCACCGCCTGGCTTCTGGGAAGTCTATTTCGGTCAGCCCGTCACGCGCATGCATCTTATAGCCTTGCGCGCGAACGGGGAGCATCACGTTATCGCCTGCTCCTCGGCTGGCACTCATCAGCTTTCCGTACGACTGAACCGCAGCAACGCGTACTGGAACGCGTTGTCGCTCGTGCCGCGCAAGCTCGACCAGGTCTACAGCCACGGCGAACAGGCGCTGCAGTCGCCTGAAACACGCCACCTCGCGCCGAATCACCGCGGGCTCGCGCGCGAAGCCGATGTGAGTACGCT
>JAQGNH010000018.1 GCA_028291945.1 Betaproteobacteria bacterium | reverse complement strand
GAGCTTGCCCACCATGATCGTCGTATCGAGGGGGTTACCGATGAGATTCGTCAAATAATAACAGTCGAGTCTGCCGCCCGAGCCCTGCGTATTGGGATGTGCGAAGACGACAACCTTCAGCTCCTGCATGCGGCGCAACACCGGTCGAAACTTCTGGTCAGCGAGCTCTTCCTCACCGCTGGCCGTTCCCATCTCGACAGCTTTGAACCGGTATTCCCTGACGACCCGCTCCAGCTCAACGATTGCCGCATCCGGGTGTTGCATCGGCAGCATTGCCATACCTCGCAGCCGATCACTGTGCGACCATCTGCGCTACACCTTCGTTCACCAGCCGCGCAGTTCTGAGCGCAAGATCCGCATCTGTGAGGTTATAGAAAAATGACTGCGGTCCGGGCGAAATGACCGAGATCGTCAAACCTTTGCGGTCCATCGATTCGACCTTCGCTTGCGCATCGTAGAATTCCGGAAGAAGCTCGAAGCGCGTTTTGCCGCGCACGAAAACGCGCTTGTCTCCTTCACCTTCGATTTGGGTATTGTAAACATCAGGCTGCTCGGGCATCGCCCGTATGATGGTTTCGGGGATGACGTGGCTGTGCAAATCAATATGTTTCATTCCTCGCTCCCGGCCGCATTCTTGAGCGGCCGTGTCGTTGCTGCAGTGTTCAAAGGCGTCCTCTGCTCTTCATTTTGCGTTTTTTGCGTGCTGGCACAGGTTGCGGCGCAAGCATGCCGGGGAGACTGAAAAGTCCGATATCGAAGAGATGGTTCGTCTCGGCCGTGAGCACCTGCGACACCTCTTCCACTGCGGCGGGAATCCGCCTGTCCGCCTGCAAGCCGAGCATCAGAATCCGGTGAATGGTAGCGTCCGCAATCTGGAAAGCCGCGATCTGACCCGCTCGGATATCGTCGTGGAACGTCGAGAGCGGCATGATGGCGGGTCCAATCCCGCGCAGCAATAGTCGGCGTATGGCTTCTACCGCATCGACTTCCGTTGCCACATTGAGACGCGAGCCGTAGCGGGTGAGTTGTTCGTCGACGATCGAGCGGATTGCTTCCGTAGTCACGACAGGGGTCCTGGAGAGCTCGGGAAGCGTATAGAAGCGCCGCCCGCCGCGAGGTTCGGGCGGCGCCAAGACGACAATTGGTTCGGAGATGAGCGGTAGCAGGCGCAGCGATCGACTCGGCACAGGACTCGTGAGCACGGCGAGGTCGATCCGCCCGTTGAGCAGACTGTCGTAAAGTTGAGTGCTGAACCCTTCGACCACCTTGAGCGCAACTTGTGGGCACTGACGCCGCACGCGCTCCATCACGCCCGGCAGCAGCATGGGCCCTGTGGTCGGCGATAAGCCGAGTATCACGCGCCCCTTGGGCACTTCCGACGTTGAACGCAGCTCGTCGCGCGCACGCCCCAGCTCGCGCACGATGCGGCGACAGTGATCCAGGAACTGCACACCGGGTCCAGTCAGCCGCACGCCCCGCGGCAATCGTACCAGCAACTGAGTGCCGAGCTCCTCCTCCATGCTTCGCATGTGGCGGCTTAAGGCGGGCTGAGCGATTCCCAGGTGCTGCGAGGCGCGCGTGATGCTGCCCAGGTCAGCAATCTGGACGAAATAGCGAATGCTGCGTAAGTCCACCGAAGTTGCGGGTATCAGCGTCAGATGTGGATCGGGACGCGGCGAGTGATGAGTCGCTTCACCGCAGGCGCGAGCGATGCGAAGTTGGCATGAATCGTGGTCCGCGTCAATGGTGCGTGTCTACGCGTCGGCCTGCGAACTGAGTGTATTGGCGATGCTGCACGAGCCGCGACCCATGCTAATTTGGTATGGCACGGATTCTCATTTGATATTTGTCAGGAGTGCGGGCGCATCGTTAACATGCGTGACAATGTCGCTCTCTTCTCCAGTCTGACGTCCTTCATCCGGCCTCCAGAATCTCCAAGGATCATTCATGAAACAGATCAGCGTCGGCGTGATCGGCACGGGCTGGTGCGGCGGCATCCGTGCCGAGACCTGCGCTGCGAATCCGTTTGTCAAAGACTTGCATGTGGCTGAAACGCGACCGGAGCGACTCGCCGAGATTGCAAAAAAAACCGGCGCTCGAACTGCGACGGCGAACTATCGCGACTTGCTTGATATCGAAGACATCGACGCCGTGATGATTTCGGCGACACCGGAGACCACGCACTATCCGATCGCCAAGGAAAGCCTGCTCGCGGGTAAACACGTGTTCCTTGAGAAGCCGATCGCGATGGAGCTGCACGAAGCGGATGAACTCATCGCGATCGCGCGCCGGAACAAGCTCAAGTTTACGGTCGGCTATTCTCAACGGTTCAACCCGAAATACGTCTACGTCAAGCGCTGCATCGAAGACGGCACCCTTGGCCGCCCTGTGAGCGCGCTCGTGAGCCGCCATATCACGCGTGGACTGGGAAAGAAGATCAGCGGGCGCACCAAGCTGTCCCCGGCCGCGATGGAGGCCACTCACGACCTCGACTTCGTGCTGTGGTGTCTCGAGCCGGCCAAGCCGGTGCGCGTGTACTCACAGGTAAATTACGGCGCATTGCGGGAATCCACCGGAGCAGATATCCCCGATAACCAATGGATCACCGTGACCATGGACAGCGGCCTTTCGTTCGTCGTGGGCGGCGGCTGGAGCCTTCCGCCCGGGTACCCCAATTTCTCGACAACGTGGATCGAGATGATTGGCACCGAAGGCGCAGTCATTGTGGACGACAGCCATCGCGATGTCGTACTGAATACGATCAAGGATGGGATGCGCCTGCCGATGTCATCGATGCCGGGTGAATTCGTCAACCACACTTACGCCGGGCCTATGGAGCGCGAGACGATACACTTCCTCGAAGCGGTCGCGCGTGATCGACCGGTGCTCGTAACGGCCGAGCAGGCAAGGCAGGTGATGGAGGTGTACATCGCGGCTGACCTTTCGGCAGAGCGTAACGAGCCGGTGAAGCTACCGTTGCCAGAATCGCGTTCGGCCGCAGCAGCAGCGTAGGGTCTCACTTATGAAAAAACAAGCGAAACGTATCGGTCTTGCCATCATCGGGGCGGGCCGGGTTGGGTTGATCCGCGGCGAGATCGCGGCGCGCTATCCGCAGGTCGACTGGATCGGCCTCGCGGAGAAGAATCCAGAGCGCGCAAAGCTCGTCGCCGACAAAGTCGGCGCAGATTTCACCACCTCTGATTTTCGTGAGCTATTGAAGCAGCCTGAAGTCACGGCAGTGATTGTTTCCACCGACGAGCACCTTCACGTCGATCCGATCATGGCTGCGCTCGAGCGTAAGCTCCCGATGCTGATCGAGAAGCCGTTGGCAACCGATCTCGCCGAGTCTGCGGGTGTGCTCGCAGCGATCGAGCGAGCAGGTGTTGATGCCGTGGTCGGTTATACGCAGCGCTTTCGCCGGCGCTGGCTCGTGGCCAAAGAGAAAGTGCGAACCGGCGCTCTCGGTGACGTCACGATGGTGACCTCGCGCGCTTTCATGAACCGGCTCGTCGCAATCGACAATTACAAACGCACCGACAATCCGGCTGAAATCTCGCCCATGGTGATTTCAGGTACGCACGCGCTCGATGTGGTGATGTGGCTCATGGAGGCGAAGAAGCCGGTGGAAGTCTATGCACGCTCGGTGGACAAGGCGCTGGGCCCGCAGTGGAAAGGTATCGACGGCACAGGATATGTCATCACGTTCGACGACGGCGCCATCTATCACGGCGTGATATCGTGGGCGCTGCCTGAAGTGTGGCCTGGTGCGGTCTACAGCCTCGAAGTCGGTGCGGTGGGTACCGAAGGCGTGCTCACGATCGACGACACGCATCGCGATATCGTGCTCGCGGTGAACAAGGCTCAGGGCGAAGGCTACGCACCTCACGAGTCTCGGCGCGTCGACTTTCTGACCAGCTATCCGGTCGGTGATATAGCGCTCGGCGAGCTTCGCGGTCCGATGCGCGAGGAGACCAATTCCTGGCTGACGCGTCTTTCACTCGGTTTGCCAACGCAGCACGCAACAGCCGCCGAGGGACATAACAGGTTGATGCTGACGAAGGCAATCGACCTTTCGGCGCGCTTGAAACGCCCCGTTACATTGCCGATAAGCGCGGACGACGAAAAGCGCGGGCGATAATTCGCCACCAAAAAAAGGCCAAAGGAGGATTGCAACGATGCTTACAAGGAAGTCTCCCGCTGCACTTGCACTGGCCGCCTTATGTTGCAGTATTACGGCGCCGCACGCGGAAGAAGGAAACTACCCCAACCACCCCATACGCATGGTCGTGCCTTTCGCACCGGGAGGCGCGTCGGATTACGTTGCGCGCATCATTCAGCCGCGCATGGTCGAGCTGCTGGGGCGGCAGATCGTGATCGAGAATCGAGACGGCGCGGCAGGCAACATCGGTGTCGAAGTCGCTGCGCGGGCAAATCCGGACGGATATACGTTTCTGCTCGGCAACGTCGGGACTATGGCGATCAATCCCAACATGTTTCCGAAATTTCCGACGCGCGCGCTGCGTGATTTCAGCGGGGTGACGGAGATCGTCGACGTGCCCGGCTCGCTGGTGGTGCACCCGAGTGTGCCTGCAAAATCGACGAAGGAATTGATCGCTTATCTGAAGGCGAACCCCAACAAGCTGAATTTTGGGTCGCCGGGCCCAGGCAGTGCCAATCGCCTCGAGACCGAAATGTTTCAGCTCATGACGGGCACGAAAATGACCCACATCCCGTACAAGGGCGGAGCGGGCCCGGCAATGACGGGCTTGTTGAGCGGCGAGGTGCAAATGATGTTCGTAACCTTCTCTTCGGCGGTAAATTTCGCCAAGCAGGGCCGCATACGCATGCTCGGCGTGGTTTCCCCGGAGCGCGTGACGGCAATGCCCGATGTGCCTACGATGCGCGAAGAAGGCTTTCCCACGATGGTGATCGGTTCGTGGCAAGGCGTATTCGTCCCCAAAGGTACGCCACAGCCGATGATCAGAAAGCTGTTCGATGTGAGCCATCAGACGATGAAGACCCCGGATGTCGCAAAGAGACTCGCCGATGGCGGCGTGACCGTTGTGCTCAGCAGTTCGCCCGCGGAGTTTCGCAAGTTCTGGGAATCGGAAAATCAGCGCTTTGCGAAAGGCATCAAGGACGCCAACATTCAGATCGAATAGGAACGCGGCGCCGCCCTTTGCGGCGAGAGCGTGGCTGCCCCCGATCTATGATCATCAATAACTGACCTGGAGAAGAGAACATGGCCAATTTCGGCATGGTAGGTTTGGACTGGCAGGAGCGTATCAACTGGGACCGCCTGCGTAAGTATCGTCTGGAGCGGGCGCGCGAGCGCATGAAGGCACACGGGCTCGGCGCGATGCTGCTCATGTACGACGAGAACGTGCGCTACGTGACGAGCACGCTCACACCGGGCTGGAATCGGTTAAAACCCGGTCTGCGCTACGCCATGCTGTGCGGCGACGATGCGCCCGTCCTGTTCGAGCAAGGTGATATCGGTTATCAGATCGAGCGCCATTCACCCTGGATACCGAAGGAGAACGTGCGCTGGTCGTACGCCTGGATCAAGGGTGCAGCGGGTCCCGCTTCCCTGCAACAGGTACGGAAGTTCACGAATGCGATCAAGCAGGAAATGAAGAAGAGCAACGTGGCCGGCATGAAGCTTGGCGTCGACTTCGTCGACATCAACATGATCCAGATCTTCCAGGAAGAAAAAATCGACTGGACTGACGGCATGTCGGCGATGATGGAAGCGCGCGCCGTCAAGAACGTCGACGAGCAGGAGTGCCTGCGCATGGTCGGCGCGATCGGCGACGCGGCACACTGGGAGTTCATGAAGTTCCTCCAGCCGGGCCGCACCGAGAACCAGATGACGGCGCACATCATGCAATACCTCTATAACATTCCCGGTATGGAGGACGTAGAGGACGTGATCGTGTCTTCGGGGCCGAACACCTGGCCCAACTGGCGCAACTTCTCCGATCGCATCGTCAAGCCGGGCGACATCGTCTTCATGGATCTCGCAGCGCTCACGTGGAACGGTTACAAGTCGTGCTACTACCGCACCTATTGCGCCGGCAAGGAGCCTAGCCAGGAGCAGAAGGACGTGTATGCCACTGCGCTCAAGTGGTTGTACGACTCGATCAAGGCCGTGAAGGTGGGTACGACGACGAAGGAGATCGCATCCCAATGGCCGTCGGCGAAAGAGGCTTGGGGCTACGCCGAGGAAGACCAGGCCGCCGCGAACTTATGGGGCCACGGCCTCGGTCTAGCGCAGTACGATCCGCCGGTCATCTCACGCATCTGGTCGCTTGACCACCCGATCGAAATCAAGGAAGGCATGGTCTTCGCGCTCGAAACCCAGCATGGCAAGATGCATCAGTGGGGCGTGCGCATCGAAGAGATGCTGATCGTGCACAAGGATCGCATCGAAATCATCTCGAATTTCCCGGTCGAGCAGATCTGCGTCGTCGATCCGATGCCGGGTTATTCGACGCTAGCCGGACGCTAGATCGAGCGGCGCGCATAAGCGGCCTTGACGAAATCATGCACGCGGCAGTCCTCAAAGCGCCCCGGCAGTTCGAAATCGCGGAGCGGCTCAGACCTGCCGCCGGTTCCGACGACATCGTGGTGCGCATTGCGGCTACCGCGGTGTGCCATACCGATCTTGGTATCTACACCGGGGATCACCCGGGCGTCCGCTATCCCGTCGTGATGGGGCATGAAGCGACGGGCGTCGTCGAGAGCGTGGGCTCGGAGAGTGTCCGGCTCAAGCCCGGTCAGGCGGTCATCATCAACCCGATCATTTCGTGCGGGCACTGCGATTCCTGCCGCCGCGGCGATCAGAATCTGTGCCGCAACGCCGGGCTGTTCGGACGCGAGGTCGACGGATCCATGACCGAATTTGTCTGCCTCCCCTGCCGCTACGTGCATGCCTTGCCTGAAACGTTACCACTCGCAAATGCAACGTTGATCGAAACGCTCGCTACCGTGAGACATGCGCAGGAGCGCTTGCAACTCGTGGCAGGTGAGTCGGTCGCGGTGCTCGGACAAGGCACCACCGGATTGCTTCATACCCGGCTTGCGGTGTTGGCAGGCGCGAACCCGGTGATCGGCATTTCCCGCACCCGGTGGAAGCTCGACATGGCCGCGCGCATGGGGGCTCATCACGTCCTCGATGTCGCCGCCGAACACGCAGTCGACGAAGTGCTGCGCCTGACGGGTGGTAGCGGAGCCGATGTGGTTATCGACACTGCGGGAGGAGCCGCAACGCTCAAGGCTGGAATGGACATGCTGCGTCCAGGGGGCCGTTTTTCACCGTATGCCGTGAGCCACGAGTGCTGCCCCGCTTTCACGACGTTTCCGCTGTACTACAAGGAAGTGAGCATCATCGGTTCACGCGCGCTCACGCCCGCTGACATGGAGCCGGCTATCGACCTCGTCGCGTCCGGCAAAATCGATGTTTCGGATTTCGTGAGCGCAACCTATCCGCTCGAGCGTGCGGCCGAAGCATTCGAAGAGTACGAACGCAATCCCGGCCGTGTGCTGCGCATCGTGATTGCGTCCGGCGACCGATAGACTCACCCAAAACTATAAAGAATCGACCATGAATCCTTTTATCGTTCCCATCAGCGCACGTGAAGCAACCGAAGCTGCCCGTTTCGGACCGAAGGCTGCGAATCTTGCTGCACTCGGTGCTGCCACCCTTCCCATACCGGACGGCTATTGCATAGGTGCCGACGCCTACCGCTTTCAGCTGCAAGCCCTCGGCCTCGAAGAGACCGCCCGCATGGTGTTCTCGAGTGACGACGGCGCGCGGGCTCGGCGTCATGCTCTCGCAATGAAGCTCGGATTGATGGACCGGCCGATCGCACCTGAAATCCTCGAGCCGCTCCTGGCAGCACGTGAGGCGCTCATCGAAAAAACAGGCGCGTTGATGGTCGTGCGCTCCTCCGCGCTCGTCGAAGACCGGTTTGGATCGAGCTTCGCTGGGCAGTTCGAGAGCTTTATCGGCATTGAAAGCGAAGAGGATTTCCTGACAGCAGTGCGCTCGTGCTGGGCTGCGCTGTGGTCGACGCGTGCTCTGCGCTACATGGCAACTCACGATGCTGACCCAGCCGATACCGCCATGGCGCTTCTGGTTCAGCCCCTCGTATCCGCGCGCGCTTCGGGCGGTGGTTTGAGCGAGACCGCCGACGGTGGAATGCTCTTGAGTGCGACGTGGGGTCTCGGTTCTGCCATTGCGCAAGGTGAAGTCACGCCGGATCGATATGAGCTCACGCGGGAGGGGCTGCTCACTCACGTCGCAGCAGGCGTTAAAGATCACCGCGTCGGTTGCGTTCATAAAGCCGAGCCGACCACTCAGGTCGTGCCCAAAGGTCTCGTCGACAAGCCCTGTCTTGAACCTGCGCAAGCAGAAGAGCTCGCAACGCTGCTACGACGTACCGAAAAGCTGATGGGCATGCCCGTGGAAATCGAATGGGCGCTCGACGAAACCGGATTCAAGCTGCTGCAGGCGCGACCCCTCCACATGCAGGCAGCGGAAGCGCCCCACGACCTGTGGCTGCACCATCCGCGGCTCAACGGACACCCGTCCGGAGTGGGCTGGGGCTCGGGGCGTGCACGCGTCGTGAATTGCGAGTGCGAGCTCGAGCGCGTAGGTCCCGGCGATGTGCTCGTGACCAAGTCGGCGGGTCCAGCGCTTGCGCAAGTATTGCAGCGAGTAGCAGGAGTGGTTTCAGAGCGCGGCGGGAGCACGTCCCATCTCGCCTCGCTCGCACGTGAACGCGGCATACCCATGGTGCTCGGCGTCAATCATGCGACCTCAAAGATTCCCGACGGCGCGATGATCGCGGTCGATGGCGTTGCGGGCATCGTGCGTTGGATGCATTGACGGTGCTTAAGCTCTCGAATGCTGAAGCGACGCTCGCCGGCAGCGGATGTGCGCGTTGACATGACTTACACGCTTCAGATTGCCGTAGCTGCGGAGTGCTGATGCGTCGCCGCGTTTTCATCACGCAGCCGGTTCACGCGAGCGCCATCGAGCGCCTAGGTAAGATTGCGGGCGTTCAATGGAATCAAGATCCCCTGCGCATCCTGTCGAAAAACGAGTTGCTTGCAGCGGTGAAGGAATGCGACATACTGTATTGCCTGCTTCATGACCGCATCGACAGTGACATCATAGCGGCCAATCCCAAGCTTCTCGGGATCGCATCGATGACCATTACTCCAGCGGATATCGATGTCGAAGCAGCCACTGAACGGCGCCTGCCTGTGACGGTTATTCCCGCCGTGCTGCTTGACGATGCGACCGCTGATCTCGCCTGGGCTTTGCTGCTCTCGGTCGCGCGGCGCGTACCGGAAGGTGACCGCCTGATGCGCGGCGGCACCTTTCCCGGCTCGCAGTCGGCGTACATGGAGGGCGGCGGTGTGTCTTGCAAGACACTGGGGCTGATCGGCATGGGCGGGGTTGGTCGCGCTGTCGCACAGCGTGCCCGCGGCTTTTCGATGAAGACCCTGTACTGCGATCCGCGCCGCGTGGACACAGCGCAGGAGCATGCTCTGGGTTTGACCTGGGTGCCGCTCGAACAACTGCTTGCAGAGTCCGATTTCGTTTCCCTCCACGCGCGTTTGACGCCGGAAAGCCGGCACCTCATCGGCGAGCGTGAATTCGGATTGATGAAGCGCACCGCCTATTTCATCAACAGCGCGCGCGGACCCCTCGTCGACGAGCAAGCGCTCGTGCGGGCGCTGTCCGAGCACCGCATCGCCGGTGCCGGGCTGGACGTGTTCGAACATGAGCCGCGGCCCGATCCGGCACTGCTGGAAATGCCCAACGTCGTCATGACTCCGCACGTCGGCAGTGCGGTGACTGAAGTGCGCGCACTCATGGCAAACGTGGCAGCGGACAACGTGATAGCGATGCTCGAGGGACGCCAGCCGCCAAACTGCTGGAATGCACAAATCTACGAAGCGGTGAGGCAACGGTGAGCCGTATGCATGGGGAGATGTGATGGCCGATAAAGCCAAAGTCGTACTGACCGATTATGTCTGGGAGTCGCTCGAGGTCGAAAAGAAAACCCTCTCGGGCATCGCCGAGCTGGTGCCATTGCAGACGAAGAAGCCAGACGAATTCATTGCGCAGGCGGCGGATTGCGACGCGCTGCTCAATACGTATGCGGGTCCGATCACCGCCGAGGTGATGGGGCGTATGCCGAAGTGCAAAATCATCGCGCGCTACGGCATCGGCGTCGACACGATCGACCTCGATGCGGCAACTGCGGCAGGCATCATCGTTACCAACAATCCGACGTACTGCATCGAAGAGGTCGCCGAGCACACGATGGCGCTCCTGCTCGCCTGCGCCCGGAAAGTTGTGTTCTACGACCGGCTCGTGCGGAACGGACGCTGGGAGGTGCCACCCGGAAAACCCATGTTCCGCGTTGCGGGCAGCACCTTGGGCCTCGTCGGCTTCGGCAACATCGCGAGGCAGGTTGCGGCCCGGGCTGCTGCGTTTGGAATGCATGTAATCTTCAGCGACCCGTTCGTCAATGAAGGCGTCGGCTCTGCGCGTTCGGTTACGCTCGACACGCTGCTTGGCGAATCCGATTTCGTATCGCTACATCCTCCGCTCACGCCGCAGACGCGCAAAATGATTGGTGACGACGCGCTCGGCAAGATGAAGCGTACGGCGTGGCTCATCAACTGCTCGCGCGGCCCCATAGTTGACACTGACGCCCTGGTTCGGGCGCTCGATGCCGCCAAGATCTCAGGTTGCGCGCTCGACACGACGGACCCCGAGCCTCTGCCGAATCCCCATCCGCTGCGCGGCCGGGAGAACGTCGTGATCAACCCGCACGTCGCGTGGTACAGCGAAAAGGCCATGCACGGATTGCAGGCGGGTGCACCGGAGGAGGTGCGTCGCGTGCTGACCGGAGAATGGCCGGTCAACGTCGTCAATCGCGCAGTAAGAGGCAAGAGCCGCTGCGGGCTTTGAACGGGATTGCAGAAACCTTCTGGGATGAGCGCATGAGCACGTTTGGTTGCTCGTCCAGCTATTCACTGCGTTAAAGGAAAAACAATGAAACTGTGCCGCTACGGTAAAGACGGTTATGAAAAACCGGGCCTGATAGACCCGGCGGGCAAGCTGCGCGATCTATCTAAAGTGATCCAGGGTATCGATGCCAGGGCGCTCTCGACAGGGGTGTTGAAGAAGCTCGCGCGCGTCAAGCCCGAAAGCCTCCCTCTGGTCACGGGCAGCCCACGCTTTGGCGTCCCGTACACCGGTATTTCCAAGTACGTCGCGATTGGCCTGAACTACTCCGACCACGCCGCGGAAGCCGGTATGGCCGTGCCGTCGGAGCCGATCATTTTCATGAAAGCGACTACCTGTATCTGCGGTCCCACCGACGACACGATCCAGCCGCGGAGCTCGACCAAGCTCGATTGGGAAGT
Source organism: Betaproteobacteria bacterium (assembly GCA_028291945.1). Lineage (GTDB taxonomy): Bacteria > Pseudomonadota > Gammaproteobacteria > Burkholderiales > SG8-41 > JAQGMV01. The sequence continues at coordinate 2,110 of JAQGNH010000018.1, read as the reverse complement.
CGAGCTCGCTGTGGTGATCGGAAGGCGCGCGCAATACGTCAGCGAAGATGAAGCCCTTGATCATGTCGCGGGTTATTGCGTCGCAAACGACGTGTCGGAGCGGGCATTTCAACTCCAATCTTCGCAGTGGGATAAAGGTAAGGGCTGCGACACGTTCGGACCGATCGGGCCGTGGCTCGTCACTGCCGATGAAGTTCCTGATCCCCAGAACCTCGACATGTGGCTCGACGTAAACGGCGAGCGCATGCAGAGTGGCAATACTCACACGATGATCTTCGGGGTGAAGAAACTGATCTCGTATTGCAGTCATTACATGACGCTCCTGCCGGGCGACGTGATTGCTACCGGCACGCCTCCGGGCGTGGGAATGGGGAAGAAGCCGAACCCGATCTGGTTGAAGCCCGGCGACGTCGTCACCCTCGGCATCGAGGGCCTCGGTGAACAGCGTCAGAAGATCGTCGGCTCGGGTGGCTGAGCGCAAAGCACCACGTTCAGCCTCGCAGAGCTGTCCTGTCATAGGCGGAGTTCTCCGGCGCTCCTGACTCGAGGATTCCATGGACCTGCAAATTGCTGACAAGCTCGCACTCGTGACCGGTTCAACCCAGGGGATAGGCTTGGCGATCGCGAAGATGCTGGCCTCCGAAGGTGCGCGCGTCATCGTGAATGGACGACATCCAGCATCGGTCGAACGTGCTGTCGAAGCATTGGGCTCTCTGGGCGACATCAGGGGCATTGCGGCTGACTTGTCGAGCGCCGAAGGCGCGAGCAGTTTGCTCAGCGGCGCCGGAGCGATCGGGCCGATCGATATCCTGATCAATAATGTCGGCTACTTCGAAGTAAAGCCATTCACTGCGATCGCGGACGATGACTGGTTGCGCATATTTCACCTGAACGTCATGAGCGGCGTACGGCTGTCGCGCGAGCTGCTGCCCGGTATGCTCGAACGCGACTGGGGCCGGATCGTCTTCATCGCGAGCGAACAAAGCGCGAAACCCAATCCGGACATGCTGCACTATGCAATGACGAAAGCGGCCCAGGTGTCGCTTGCGCGCGGGCTCGCCGAGCTGACGCGGAGCACGCGCGTAACGGTCAACAGTGTGCTTGCTGCGCCGACCTGGTCCGAAGGCGTCGAAGTGTTTCTGGAAAAGATTGCGCCGCCACTGGGTAAGACAGTGGACGAAATGCGCACGGCGTATTTTGACGACACCGGGCGCAGCTCACTCCTCCAACGCTGGGCCACGCCGGACGAAATCGCAGCGCAGGTGGTGTTTCTATGTTCGGCACGCGCGGCTGCAATCAATGGGGCGGCGCAGCGGGTGGACGGCGGTATTATCCGCTCGCTGTTCTGAGTGGCTAGGCCGCCAAGCCAACAACGCATAAAGCCAGAAGCGATCGCCTACTACGGCCCCGTCTCGCACGATATCCGATAATATTTACCTTCTATGGAACTGCGCTCTGACATCGCTGCCGTAATCGACCGCGCTGCGCGGCTGGTACCTACGCTAGCGGCACGTGCGCGTGCAACCGAGCAGCTGCGGCGGGTGCCTGACGAGACGATCGCGGAGCTCACCACTGCAGGATTGTTTCGGATTCTCCAGCCACGTCGCGTGGGCGGCGCAGAGCTTCCGTACGAAGCGCTCGTCCGAGTAACCGCGCTGCTCGCGCGCGGTTGCGGCTCAACCGCATGGGTATATGCCAATCTCGCTAACCATGCTTTCATGCTCGCTTTGTGGCCGGGAGAAGCGCAAAACGAGGTGTGGTCTCACGCGCCCGATGCGTTGATCGGCTCGGCACTGATGTTCCCTCCAGGCCGCGCGACGAAAGCACCTGGCGGCTACCGTCTTACGGGCCGTTGGAAGTTTTCCAGCGGCATCGATGCATGTGCCTGGACGATGCTGGGCGGAATCGCCTCGGCTGACGGAGAATTGCCCGACTACCGGGTTTTCCTCGTGCAGGCGGGCGAGTACGAGACCTTCGATACGTGGTATGCCGCAGGGCTACGCGGCACCGGCAGCAAGGACGTTGCCGTGGCGGACATTTTCGTGCCGGAGCACCGGGCGCTCTCGGTCAACCTGATGAAGGGCTGCGCCGCGCCGGGCGCCGTGCTGAA
>JAQGNH010000576.1 GCA_028291945.1 Betaproteobacteria bacterium | reverse complement strand
GGCCGTTCTTCTGCGCTCAAGGTGGAAGGCACGGACGGTGCGATTGCGCGCGCAAAAGCTTACGCGGCCACCGGCGTGGATGCGATTTTTCTGGTGGGTGTCGAAACGATCGATCAGGTGAAAGCCGTGCATGATGCGGTGAAGCTGCCGATCATTGTCGGGTCCGCGCCGGCATCGCTGAAACGCGAGGATTTCGCAAAGGCCGGCGCGCGCATCGTGCTGCAAGGCCATCAACCGGTGGCCGCGGCAGTGAAGGCGTTGCGCGAAGTCTACGAGCACCTGTTCAAAGGTGGAGCACCTGCCGATCTGAAGTCGCGTATTGCTTCGAACGACGAGATGAACAAGCTTACGCGCAACGACGACTATCGCGGCTGGCAGCGAGACTACCTGCGCTGAAGGCTGCCACTACAGGAGGCAGACGCGCATACACGCTCTTTCGAACGTTTTGTCGCGGCCACGTTAGCTTGCCAGTCACGCGCGTGGTGCTATTTTTCCGCCTGTTTCGGTGCGGTTTTCTCGTAGTTCTGAAGAATGCGTTCGGCTTCCTGTCTGCAAGGGCCCTCTGAATACACGCCGAGGAGCGGCGTCTTTGCGCCGCTTCGCAGGTAGAGGGTTTCCCAGAACTCACGCTTTTCGTAGACGTTCACGACTTCATAGCGGGTATTCCCGATCGTCTTTTCTTCCCGTTTGAGGGTGATTGCGGGGTCGTTTAAGTCCTCGTTGGGCTGCGGATCGATGAAACACGTTCGAACTTCGACATGGGAGAGCAGCACGCGGCCGTCAGGGTTCTTCACCCAGCGCCACTTGGTCTTGTCGTAAGCCGCGTCGAGAGGCCCCAGGCTGCCCGGCTTTTCCGCAAGCTCGAAGGAGGGCTCCGACATCTGTGCGCACCCCGCAGCTAACAGAAGGGCGGCAACGAGGCTGCTCGCGCTAGTGGTGATCGGCCGCCGCATTGCGAAGCTTACTTTCGCCGGCTCAACACGAGCGCTGACAGCAGCCAAGAGACGATACTGAAAAGTATCGAACCGATCAATCCTGCCAGGAAGCCCTCAACGACGAATCCCCGTACGAATGATCCGACAAACCAGAACAGCAGCGCATTGATGACGAGGATCCACAGGCCCAGGGTGAGGACGGTGACCGGCAATGTGAGCAGAACGAGGACCGGTCTGATGACGGCATTCACGAGACCAAGTATCAGCGCGGCCACGAGCGCCGAAGTGAAGCTCGACACGTGTATCGACGGCACGAGGTAGGCGACTGCGATGAGCGCCAGCGCGTTAATCAGCCAGACGAGCAGTATGCGCATCGCGAATTCCTGGCAGGAGGGTTATGGCCCAGTGGAGTCGCAGGCCGCGTTACGTGCTGCGGGCTTTGGGCTCATCGGCAATCTGCACGAGTTGCTTGCCCAGGTTCTGACTCGTGAGCAGCCGCAGAAATGCTTTAGGGGTGTTCTCGATGCCCTTTGCAATGTCGAACTTCGACTTCAGCATCCCGGCCTTGACCCATTCCGCCATGCGTTGGCGAGCCTCCGCCTGGTCCTGCTGATAGTCACTCACGAGAAAGCCCTTGATCGTTGCGCGGGCGATCAACGTCTGACGATGGAACCGCGGACCGACGTCAGGTTGTCCGAACTTGCCGGCGAGACTGATCGAGCCCACGAGCACGACGCGCGCGTGCGTCGCGAGGTTCTGCATGACGGCTTCGTGTATCACGCCCGCAGTGTTGTCGATGAAAACGTCGACGCCGCGCGGACAGGCCCGCGCAACAGCCGCGACCAGATCCGCTTCTGCCCGGTAATTGATCGCATCGTCGTAGCCGACGTCTTTGCAAAATGCCACTTTCTCCTGAGAGCTCGTAATGCCGATTGCACGACAGCCGCTCAGCTTGGCGATCTGACCTGCGATCTGTCCCACTGAACCGGCGGCAGCGGAGATCACGACCGTGTCGCCGGGTTTGATGCGGCCGGCTTCGATCAGTGCGAAATACGCAGTCATCCCATTGAGACCCAGCGCATCCAGCCAATAAGGCAGCGACGCGATCTCCGGTTCCACGCGTCGCACCGCGCTCGATTTGAGTGCAGCGTACTGCTGCCAGCCGAAACTGAAGTCGGTGACCACAATGTCGCCCGGCTTGAACTGCTTTGCATTCGACTGCACCACTTCGCCGATGCCGCCGCCGAGCATGACGTCGCCCGGTTTAACACCTGCCGCGTAATTTCTCTGCGGACTGATGCGCCCGCGCATGTAAGGCGCTACGTCCAGATAAATCGCGCGCGCCACGATTTCGTTCGCCCGCGCTTCAGGGATGACGCCATCAGAGAGCGCCCAGTTCGTCTCCACAGGCATCCCCTCCGGATACGAGACGAGACGCCATTGCCTGTTGCCCTCTTGCATACGAAACTCTACGGAACCGTTTTCTGATCGCCAGTGGGCTGTGCCGGCGGCTCTTCCGGCTGGGTGCTCGGGTTCGCTTCGGCTTTCTTCAGCCGCTTTTCTTCTTTCTTCTGTTTCTTTGCGAGGTCTCTTTGGCGCTTCGCGAATGCGTAATTGGGTTTGGCCATGCGTACTTTTCCTTGTCAGGGTTGCCGAGTCCCAGAGAGTAACGTTTTTCTGCTCCGAGCGGCAGTCGGGTCAAAAGGGGGCGTCGAGGCTGGAGAACTGAGCGTCAGCTGCCGTAGCGCCAAACCGCGCGCATTCAGATTACGGCGGCCCAGGTCCGATTTGGCGGACCGGCAGCGGACGGCCGTACAGCAATCGTCAGGCCAGACATTCTGCGGGCGATGAAAGCCCCGCGAAAGATGCGCGATTTAGGCGGCCACGCTATTTACTCCGGAGTCGCGCGCGAATCTCATCGTCCTGCCGCAGAAGGACAGCGAACCACTTTTCGAACGCTGCGCGATCGGCCGCCGTGGTGCCGGTCGTTTCGATGAAAACTTTGTTGTCGCGCTGCCCGGCGGCGCGGCGAGTGAAGCTGGGATGAGCGGCGTGGCCTTGCCGCGTGAACGTGTAGGTCGCATTTTCGTCCGGCGCGTCGATGCGTACTTCGGTACCTTCATCGGTTACCCGGTTCCGCTTGTTTTCGGCGAGCTTCGAAAAGCGCTCGGCGATGCTCTCTGCAGTCGCTTCCTGGTATATCAACGAGGGCCGAGCAGGCGCAGCGGGTTGCTGCGCGCTCGCGAGCGGTACCGCTGCGATGAGGATCGACACAAGCCCGCCCAGCAAAATCAGGCCACGTTGCGCGTGTCCAGCGTACTTCATGGCGCCAGACGTGGGAGCAGTTCTGCGCGGCAGGTCAACTCGTTCAAGCGGTGCTGCATATTGCGTCCTCATCATGGTTGAGGATGATACACAACGCGCAGCAACAATTCGCCAAAGACAGCAGGATCGGGGTATTGGGGAACGTGCCTGCGGCTTCCACCTATGAGGAAGCACTTCAGCTGCGACTGCGCCCGAAGCCGATCACAGCCAAGAACGGCGCATTGCAGCCACAGGGGGTGCCTGATTACACCGCAGAGGTACAGCCATGGCTCATAAACCCTTTCACGACCGCAAAGAAGCTGGACGCGTGCTCGCGCAAAAGCTCAGCGCGTATGCGAACCGCCCCGACGTGATCGTCCTCGCGCTGCCGCGCGGCGGCGTGCGCGTCGCCTATTACGTTGCTCGCGAGCTCAACGCGCCATTGGACGTGTTTCTCGTGCGCAGACTTGAGGTGCCGGATAACGAGGAATACGCGATGGGGGCGATCGCTTCCGGCGGCGTGCGTGTGGTCGACGACGAAGTGGTTCGCGCCTTGGGAATCCAGAAGTCGACGATCAACGCTGTCGCAGTGCGTGAGCAGCAGGAACTGAAGCGTCAGGAGCTTCTATACCGCACCAATCATTCGCCACACGACATGCGGGGCCGCACTGTCATCCTGATCGATGATGGTGTCGCGACCAGCGCTACCTTGCGTGCTGCGATCAAGGCGCTGAGAGCACACCATCCCGCGCGCATCGTAGTTGCCGTGCCCGCAGCGCCAGCCGACACCTGCCAGGCCCTGCGCGGCGCGGCTGACGAAGTCATCTGCGCCGTCACACCCGCATCCCCAGGGGCTCCTGGCGACTGGTACGAAGAGCTCGAGGACATCACCGAAGAGGACGTCACGGATCTTCTCGCCAAGTCGAAGGTCGCATATCGCGCTCCCAAGGGCGCCGCTGCGCCGCACTGAGAGGTCACATCATGGAAAACATGAATGACACGGAACTGACAAGCGCAGTGCGTGTGCAGGCCTACCCCCTCAGCGATTCTGTACCGAGCTACGACCGGCTCATGCAACTGATCGGCGATGCACGGTTCGTCCTGCTCGGTGAAGCGTCTCACGGTACCCACGAGTTCTATCACGAGCGCGCACAAATCACGCAGCAGCTCATTGAAGAGAAGGGATTTACAACCGTAGCCGTCGAAGCCGATTGGCCCGACGCGTATCGCGTCAATCGTTACGTATACGGCCAGACGAGCGACGCGTTCGCCATTGAAGCGCTCGCCGACTTCAAGCGCTTCCCGCAGTGGATGTGGCGCAATACTGCCGTCGCCGAATTCGTGGAATGGCTGCGCGAACGTAACGACGGCCTTCCCCGCGGTTCTGCGAAGGCAGGTTTCTACGGACTCGATCTGTACAGTCTGCACACTTCCATGAATGCAGTGCTGCAATTTCTGGAGAGTGTCGACCCTCGGGCAGCGAGAGAGGCGCGCGAACGCTACTCGTGTTTCGACCATTTCGGTGACGACACACAGGTTTATGGCTTTCTTGCCGGCAGCGGCGCGACCCCGTCGTGCGAGGAAGAGGTGATAAAGCAGCTCACGGAGCTGGAGCAGCATGCGATGGAATACGCGCAGCGCGACCCTCGCGTGACAGAGGACGACGCGTTTTACGCCGAGCAGAACGCGCGGCTCGTGAAAAATGCCGAGGCGTATTACCGCTCGATGTTCCTTCGCAACGAATCGTCGTGGAACCTGCGCGACCGCCATATGGCCGAAACGCTCGAGGCGCTCGCGAAGCACCTCGGACGTGTCGGTGTCGACGCGAAGATCGTCGTGTGGGCGCACAACTCGCACCTCGGCGACGCGCGCGCGACCGAAATGGGACAGCGCCGCGGTGAGCTCAACGTAGGCCAGCTCGTGCGCGAGCGTCACGGCCGCGACGCGGTGCTGGTGGGCTTTACCACGCATCACGGCACCGTGACCGCGGCGAACGACTGGGGCGAGCCTGCCAAGCGCAAGTCTGTCCGCCCGGCGCTTCCCGGAAGCTACGAGCTGATATTCCACAGCACGCAGTTGGAGCGATTCATGCTGGACCTGCGCACCGGCAACGACGCGACTCGCGGCTTGCGCGACGCGCGTCTCGAACGCGCGATCGGCGTGATCTACCGTCCCGGCACCGAGCGCATGAGCCATTACTTTCAGGCGCGCCTTCCGGAGCAGTTCGACGTTGTTCTGCATTTCGACGAGACGCGCGCGGTCGAGCCGTTCGAGCGCAGCGCCGAATGGGAGAAAGGCGAGTTGCCGGAAACCTATCCAACCGGGGTGTAGCCATGAGTCTCACTTTTGAACGTGCGGTCCGCGTTGCAGCCGACGGCGTCAGGCTGGAAGGCGACTTGAGTGTGCCCGAGGACGCATACGGCGTTGTGCTCTTTGCGCTCGCCAGTGGAAACGGCAGGTTCAACGCGCGTTACCGTTTCCTCGTTCGATTCTTCAACAAATTCCGGCTTGCGACCCTGCTGATCGACCTCGTGACCGCAGAGGAAGAGAAGCAGGAGCTGCTTTCTGCAAACCTGCTCGCCGATCAGGCCGTGCTGGCCGAACGCCTCTCATCCGTCACGGACTGGCTCGCCGCGCACGCTGACGTGCGACATCTGACGATCGGTTACTTCGGCGCAAGCATTGGCGCGGCGGCGGCGTTTTCGGCAGCGGTCCTACGCGCGGATCGGGTGGGCGCCGTTGTCTCCTGCGATGGCCGCCCCGACCTCGCAAGCGAGGACTTGAGACAGATCAGGGCACCCACGCTGCTCATCGTGGGCGGAAGGGATCTCGAGCTTGCCGGCCTCAACGAGGCGGCACTCGCGCAGATGGAGTGCGAAAGGGATTTGGTGATCATGACGGGTGTCGCGCACGTGCTGGAAGACACGGCTTCGCTCCAACAGGCGGGCCGTCTCGCGCGCGAATGGTTCTTGCGCCACCTCTCTCGACCGGAAGATAAGGCGCACGCCCTGGAGGCGAAGCACGATCTGGCTTAGTGCAAAAAATCTACAGAGCAATCGTCCAGGAAAAATCCCGGATTTTTGGAAGATTTAGCGCGTCCGGCGGCGACACAATGCCGTTTGACACAAGCCGAGCAGCAGCTCAACCCGTATAGGAGAGTGAGACATGGCAAAGACAGTTATCGGCCTCATCGAGAATTCGAGCGAAGCGCAGAAGGTCGTCGACGAGCTGCTGCAAAGCGGTTTCGATCGCAAACAGATCGGAGTGATATCGACCGACGTGCTCGCGGACGCCTCTTCGGCGATCCGTGGAGCGAGCGCAGGCATCGCTATCGGGGGCGTCGCGGGCATGCTGCTGGCGGCTGTGGCGATCGCGATTCCCGGCATCGGTCCGGCCCTCGTTGCAGGACCTGCATTGACACTGCTCGCAGGCACCACGATAGGCGCGCTGGCGGGCGGATTGATCGGGGGCCTGAAAAGTCGGGGTGTGCCGGAGGACGAGGCGCACTTCTATGCCGAGGGCCTGCGCCGCGGCGGCACGCTGCTCACGGTGTATGCCGAAAACGACGAGCTCGCGGCTCGCGCCGTCGAGATCATGAAGCGTCACGGTGCCGTAGACATGGAAGAGCGTGCAGCACAGTGGAAGAAAGAGGGCTGGAGCGGACGCTACGAAGATCGCGGCGACGCGGCTTCTGCGGCACGCGCGCAGCCTACCGTGGCGGCGAGTACACCGGCGGGACGGCCGGCCGCAAGCGATCGTCAGAGCGTGGCTGCCGGCACGTCAGCGCAGACACTAGCAGCCGAGGGTAGTGGCGCCGCGCGCCAGACTCCGGACGAGCCGGTGCAGGCAGAGCGTGTGTCCGACGTCGACGAGGTCGACTTAGACGAGCCGGTCGCGCTGAGTGCAGTGCAGGTCTACAGCTTCGTCATCGAAGTGCCGGCCGATGAGACTCTCGAAGGCGGAGGGGCGGCAGCCCTCGGTGTCGCGCGTGACCAAGGGCGGGCGGCCAATCAGCCGACGTCCAGAGGCCCTGAGAGACGCAGTCGCAACGCATCGTACTCCGGAATGGACAGGCGTCACGCCGCCTGATCGCCATAGGAAGCCTGCACTGAGGGAGTCCGAACAGGAGAAGCACGCCATGCCGAGAACAACCGTCATCGCTCTCATGGACGATCCAGCCCAGGCGCGGCTGCTCGTGGAGGAGTTGTTGCACAACGGCTTCAGTCGCAACGCCATCGGGATCATCACGCGGGATCCTCGAGGCGAGGGCGAAGCGGTTTTCGACGGGTCCATGAAAGGGATGGCGGTCGGAGCGCTGGCGGGGTTGGTGCTCGCGGCCGCGGCTTTCATGGTGCCGGGCCTGGGTCTGGTCCTGGTCGGCGGTCCGATGGCCGGCGCCGCAATCGGAGCGTTAGCCGGTGGTCTGGCGAGCGGTTTGATGAGCCGCGGTGTGCCCGAGGATGAAGCACATTTTTACGCGGAAGGCGTTCGCCGCGGCGGTACGCTCGTCTCGGTGAATGCAGATAACGATGAGCTCGCCGCGCGCGCCGTTTAGATCATGAAACGCCACGGAGCCGTTGACGTCAAGGAGCGAGCCGAAGAGTGGAAGCAGCAAGGCTGGAACGGACGCTCCGAGGGCGAACAGGCGGCGCCGCGGCCGGTCGAGACTCAGACGTAGCGGCTTGCCTGAATTCGAAATTTACGCTGCGGTAGGCGGGTGCGAGGTGTCGAGCGCACGAGTCGACTTACGGTTCATCCGATCAAGGTGGCGGCACGCGCCACCTCGTTCGCCGCAGACTTAATCGCTTTCGCTCGCGTTACGGGCGATCCACCAAGAGACTGCGCCGAACACGACGCCCACGCTCGCGAGGAAGGCCCAGAACCACGCGAAGCCTTTTGCGTCGCTGAGCTGGACCGGGTCGCTGATCTCGCCGAGCGACGTGAAGCCGGTGAGCGCAACGCCGAAGCACATCACAGCGAAAATCGCGGAGAAGAGGGTGGCGAGCTTCGCGGAGATCTTCATGTGGGGATGCTGCTATTCAGACTCTTGCGCATATTGCCTTGCACCCGTGAGTCATGCAACAAAGTACAGGTGGTAGAGGACCCGCGTCAGCAACGCGGCCGCGACGATGGCGAAGCATGCGATACCGATACTCGATGCGCGCCCGCGCGGTGGATCTCGTGGTGCGATGAAACGTATGTGAAACTCCGACACCACCCATCCCGCCCCCAGAAAGATCAGCGCGGCGAAACAGATCACCGTCAGCCAATGAACTTCAAGGTTTCGGTAGAGGAATGCAG
>JAQGNH010000554.1 GCA_028291945.1 Betaproteobacteria bacterium | reverse complement strand
TGCTGCAACGAACGAAGCTGCCAGGCTTGTCTTGAAATCCAGCCTGCAGCTCGCTCGCGACCTGAACATAAATGCAGTCGCCGAGGGGGTTGAAACCAAGCAGCATTGGGACTTACTGCAGGAGCTTGGGTGTAACTTGGCACAAGGTTATTACATTGCGAAACCAATGGAAGCCGCGGCGTACGTGAGATGGATGCGCAGTCTGGCTAGAGACTGCACGTCGGTTTTCGTCGCGTAAGTAGCAGTGCGAACGATAGCGGCACTATCCCAGCTACTGGTAGGCAAAAGCCCGACGGCGAAAGGCTCACGAGAGTAGCCCCTGAATAAATTCGCCGCGCTTGAGGGCGAAGGAAGCCGCGGCTGAAGATCCCCGTGCATCTTCGCTTTCGACCTGCTTTGGCTGAATGGCGCAGACTCCCGTTTTCGACCGTTGTTCGAGCGCAAGCGAGCGCTGAAAGGAGTTCTGCCCGGTAACAGGTGCATGCGGTATACCGGCCACCTCGAGTCCAATGCGGATCTCCAGGCGGCTCGCCACTTAGTGCATACGCGTCAAGCGACGTGAACGGTAAGATGTGCACAGGGTGTCGGCCACTTAGAGCTACACCCTTCCCAAGTGATGTTAGCCCGGCGCGCAGCGCTTGGTTTTTTACCCAGCCTCGTCCGCTATGTCCCCAGCGGCCCGAGATGCTCAAACGCACTCCGGACTCGGCTCGCGGTCCCTCGGGACATACCCGTGTTTTATGGCGTCCACAACACACTCGCGGCACGTATCAAATGTCCGAGACGACACATGCTGCGACCCGCTGGCTCGCGTGTGACGCCAATACCATGCGCGGCGAGAATCTCGCACGAACTCCCACTTCTCTGTGTCCATTATTTCGGATGCACGGAGATGGCTAAGATCGACTCCTCCGGGATAACCGCATCCCGTCGCGCGTGAACCTGGTAGTTTGACCGATTGAATCCGGCACGTTCCGCATTCGCCATGCAGGCCGCTAACTCGGAGAAAGAAAGATCGGAAGAGGAGATAACGTCGCCCGTTTTACCGAACTGATACCATCGCCATTCGTTTTTCAAGCCTTGAAAGAAACGCCAATTGGTCATTGCTGCGCCGCACCCCCCGAAAAAATCAATCGGCGCTTGCAATCTGCGTGCCTATTCAGGAATAGCAAGCAGAATGCCTACCGGGCATTTCAGTTGCTTCCCTCGTCGTTGGTTATCACAGGAACTAACGCTGATGGACGATTGGGAGTTCTATCAGGGCCGCGACGATCGTTGGTTTTGGCGAAACGTAAAACGCGAGGAGTCGACCCTCAGTGCTGAGCGCTTTACCTCGTTCGTCGAGGTCGTCGCGAGCGCCAGGAAGAACGGCTACGACCCGGGGATTTCTCGCGTTGCCAGTGTGACGGCGGATCGCCGGTTAAATCCTAGGGCGCCGCCGAGTCGTGCACATATCCGTGCTTGATTGCGTCTACTTCACCTGCGCTGAGGCCAGGCGCGCAAGTGCCCGGGCAGCCCGCCGGAAGTAGTCTCCTGCCACTAACCCGTGCTACCGCTGCGTAGAGACGGTGGAAGATCGCGTGGTAGGCAAATAGACTGCTCGATCGACGTCTCGCAATAGCCGTGTTCGAACGCGTCGGCCACGCACTCCATGCGAGCGTTGAACGTGCATGATGACTCCAATGAGGCAACGTCGTCGTTCACCCTGCGCCAATACCAGCGCTGGTCCAGCATTTGCCCGAATTCCCATTTCTGCACTGCTAAACCCTCAAGTTCGTCTGTCTGCTCCACTGCTGAACTACGTGATCAGCAGGATTTCGATGAGGACGAGCACCAACACCACCGACGCTGCCATCAACACCAAATCATTTTCTGTCGACCGTTGCCGCATAAAGCCCCCTGAAGATTGGATCAGCCATTATAAAAATTGCCGGCTTGGCCTGGATCTTGTACGAGCAATAATTGAACCTGCGGCATGCACGTTGCAATAGCGGCAGCTGCGCCATTTCCGCGCATCATCTGATCTGCGCGCTGCGATAGCCTTATGCGATGTTCGGGGCTCGTCGCTGCGGCGACCCATCGCTGAAACATGCTAAGGCTGAAGACATGGAGACTGGCCCCTATACAATCAGAGTGTCTGCCGCTATCAGGAGATCTGGACAGTTGTCACCAGTTGAATCGTCGGGAAACGCCCGACTTTTCCGAATGGATTGCAGCTGACATACTGCTTGCCAAGGCTCGCTTAGACGGGGCTACACGGGGCAGAGGGCAATGACTTGGGAATTCAAGCAAGAGCCAAGCGAGCTGCACCGCTGGCGATGGCAGTGTGTCGAACCTGATACCGGGTCCGTGTTGAAGATATCTGGCACGTTCTTCCCGACGCTATACGACTGCATTAAGGACGCCGAGCTAAACGGCTACAAGCCGATGGAAGCACCAGCTACGCGGCAACTCTAGCACCTCGCGAAAGATCTACTTGCCGGCTCGCTTTAGCTTTGCGTCGCCAAAAGGAAGGCCGGGTTCGGGATAAGCTGCACACAATGGAACAGGACGAAAGCGTGCGCGGTGCGTTGGCATGGTCGCGGGAAAGCTGGACTAAATGGACGGCTGCTTACCAGCGGGCGATCGATGATCGTCAATTGCCTCAGCCTGAGTTCGCCGCCAAGCAAATCATTTTGTTTGACAGTTTCATTCAGCTACGCCCGGAACAATCATGACACTATGGGGCTATGATCAAAACCGCGCTGGAAGCTGCCCTAGAGCAGGTGAAGTATTGGGACGCCGAATACGTAGTGGCTCATGTGACTGGGGCTTCTCAGCGTGCCGTGCAATGCAAACGCTTCATCGAGCAATGTAAGCTTATCATCACGGCGCTAGACGTTGCGGCGAAGCGAAAATGAGTCAAGGCTTGTTACGACTAAACTGAGACCCTACCCAGCTTTTAATCGGCCTCCGCATCGTGTCAATGCACGCTAGGACTCGCCTTCACCAGAATACGGCGCCCGTCGTCCAGCGAGTGGACAGCGAGAACGTCTGCCCAGCGGCTAGCCAAGCCCATGTCTATGAGCGTCTGCGCGTGCTCTGCGGAAATCGCAGGCTGCAACGGCTTGCTGATGAGTTCGCGCAAGGACGCGCGTAAGGCGTCGGTTAATACCATCTGTCTTTCTCCCTGCTGTTGTTTCTTGGACGCATTTTAGCCGGCTCTGTGCCACGCGGCTTCTGTACAGAGCGTGGGAATGTGTGACAAATTGCATAACTTTTCCAGATTTACGAGCGCCATAGTGCACATGAGCACTTGATCGCCAAAGGGGAAGACAACTCGGCCTGTCGCTACCGTTATTTCGTGAAACTGCTGCGGCGTCGCCACATTGCGTGGCGTGCGAACTAAAGGCTGATGAAGCCGGCGGGGGAAGAAATGAAGGTCACAGTGGCTGCGGCTCTCGCCGTGGCGAGCTTGCAGGTGGCATCGGCGAACATCACCTACCGCACGTGCAAGCTGCCGAACGGCGTAAGTATCTTGCATGATGGCAATTGCGACGAATTGAGGGGCTTGCATCGGGCTAAGCCGGATGACGAGCGTCTCAACGTCGACCGCAAAGAAGCCGAAGAAGCGAAGTTAAAACGAGTCACCGAGCAGGAACGGCTGCGCCAAATTGAAAGGGAACGCCAGGATTCCCACAATGCGCTGAAGGACTGCGTGCGCTTCGCTCGCTGTCGTATCAACCAATACAAATACCACCTCGCTCGTGTCACCGATCAGGACCTGGAACGGATCTTCGGGGAGCCCGTGTTAACCCACACCCTGAGACATTCGATCTACAACTATTACAGAGTGAATGCGGACGGGCGTAGAGTGGTGCTTCAAGTCGAGATGGTCGGAAGCAACGTGGCAAGCGTCAATACGATCTGGTAAGCGGACAGCTTCTTCAGCACGATGCCATGCGCAGTTTCGGCGGAAGTTCATGAGGAGCAGGAACTCTCGAACGCCGGTGCGGCAAGCGTCACCCCTACCGGCTGGCGCACGTCAGTGAGTCCGAGGGGTACCGGTCCGCGGTTCAACCGGCTTTACTAGCCGTCGGCGTTGCGACGGAGGGTAGTCTTGCGCCTGTCGAGTTCGCCGCGAATCCGGTGGGCATCGGATAACGCTTGTAATTTGCGAGGGTGTTCAATCCGTGGAAACTTATTGGTCTCTCCTCGCGCGCTCCTCACATTCATTCGATCTGCGCAAAGCCTCGCGAAAACGTTGGGGATTGCTGACGATGAGTTGGGCGAGCTTGAGGCTCGAGCAGAAGCGCTGCGCAGCCCGATCCACTAATAGCGCCTAAGAAACGTGTGCGGTGCCTACGGCGTCACCGTCCAAACGATAGCGGTTCGATCTACCGTAGGTGTGGTGCGCGAGCGGCTGCGCCGACTCAAGGGGATGGTTGTGAAGGACGGCAGTCCAATTTATACGGCCGGCCGCACGAAACGGTGCCTCAAAATCAACAGACGCTGCCGCAGAGCCGGAGAGACGGCGCAGGCGCGCACCGACGCGCGTAAAAACCGGTCGATGGGCGCCGATGTTTTGGGGTGGCTGCCTGTTTCCGGCTAGTGTTTGATTGACGCATAATGCATGCCGACGAGTGGCATACCATTGAATGATGAATAAATTTCGTTCGGGCGGCTGCGCGCCGACCGTAAGTTTTTTCGACATCATGTTATGTGACCGGCCGGCGTTCAAATCGCTTGGGCTTGAAAAAGCAACCTTACTGATCCGCCTACACTGAAGCAACTGAAAAGACGTACTGAACAGGACCCCAACGGACACCAAGAGCACGAACGCAAAACCATACGAGTTCACCGATATCTTTCAGATGCGTCGGTAGACAATACCCGTCGATTCGCAAGCTCCCACAAGCGCTCCTGATTCGCATGCTTGAACTTGCTGATATCCCGTTTTTCTCCTCGGTTCCCACTGCCGCTTTGAACGCGTTGCGCCGGCGCATTGAAGTACGGCTGCACAGTGCGGGTACGGTGCTGCTGCGCATGGGCGATCCCGGAACAGAGGTTCACATGCTTGCTGCCGGCGCGGTTCGCGCCGACCTCGAGCCGGCGACGACAGGACACAACCGGCGAGTCATCCTCGGACCGGGTCAAACACTTGGAGAGATGGCCGTTCTCTCTGGACTTCCGATATCAGCCACGGTAACTGCGATCAAAGACAGCATCACGTACTGCTTACCCGGTCCGGCTTTTCTCGAATGCCTGCAGGAACAGCCGATCCTGTATCGGACGATCTCCGAGATGCTGATCGAGCGGCTGCGTCATCGCACCGGGGCGAGAGCTGACTCATTGCAGCCAGCCCTTGCCGTGCTCGCAGTACAGGCCGGTGGCGACGATACTGAGCGCTTGAGCCGCGCAGTAGTAGCGGGCGTCTGCTTCTATGCGCCCGGCTCGACCTACGTCGACGCGATAGGAAACGACGAGGAGCTGCTTCGTCTGCCGGCCTGCGTGG
>JAQGNH010000515.1 GCA_028291945.1 Betaproteobacteria bacterium | reverse complement strand
TTCGATACCGACAAAGACTTCAAGGCCGTGTCGCAGGCGATCGGGTTGCCGATGGTCATTGCAGTGAATCCCTCGCTGCCTGCGAAGACGCTCAACGAGTACATCGCACTCGCGCGAGCAAGGCCTGGCGAGATCACGTACGGAACGTCAGGGCCCGGGACGAGTCACCACCTGCTTGCGGAGGCGCTGCGGCTCGCTGCCAACATCAACATCACGCACGCGCCGTATCAGGGCGAAGCGCCCGCGGTGATCGCGGCGGTCGGCGGTCACATCACGGGCGTGCTGGTCAACCTCACATCGACCGCGCCGTTCATCAAGTCCGGCAGATTGCGGGCACTCGTCGTAACGACGACTGAACGCGATGCGTTGATACCCGATGTACCGACGGCGCGCGAAGCCGGATATCCCCAGATCGAGGCGACGAACTGGGCCGGGTTTGTTGTGCCATCCGCGACACCAGCTGCCGCGGTCGCGCGCCTCAATTCGGAAATCGTGAGAGTGCTCAACAGCCCTGAGGTGCGCGAGAACCTTCGCATGCAAGGTTTGATTGCTACACCGACCACGCCCGAACAGTTCGCTGCGCTGATCAAATCCGACGGTGCGCGTTACGGCAAGATCGCGAGGGCGGCGAACGTTCGGCTGGATTGAGCGGCTCGCCAAAATTACAAAGAGGAGATCAGTATGAAGTCATGGCGGACTCCGGTCGCGTTGCTTGCGGTGGTCGTGGCGAGCGCACTCGATGTCGCATCGGCTCAAGACAAATGGCCGTCAAAGCCGATCCGCATGGTCGTGCCATTTCCTCCAACGGCGGCAAGCGATGCGCTCAGCCGGATCACAGGCGAGCGTCTCGCGCAGATGTACGGTCAGCAGTTCGTCATCGATAACCGGCCCGGCGCAGGAGGGTTGATCGGCAGCGACCTTGTGCGCACCGCAGCGCCCGACGGCTATACGCTGGCGATGGTAGGGCAGCCCCACCTATCCAATGTGCTGTTGCGCGAGCCGAAACCTTACGACCCGCTGCGGGATTTCGCGGCCATTTCGCTCGTCGCATCGACGCCCAACGTAATCGTGCTGGGAAAAGGCGTCGAAGTAAAAACCATTCCGGATCTCATCGCTCTGGCCAAAGCCAAGCCGGGGGCGCTCAATTACGGATCGGCAGGCGTGGGCAGCTCCTCGCATCTGGCCGGCGCGCTATTTACCTCGAAAGCAAAGATCGATGTCGTCCATGTGCCCTTCCGTGCAGGCGGCGACAGCCGGAGCGCGCTGCTCTCGGGCGCGATTCAGTTCTATGTCTATCCGCTGCCGGCGATCGTCGGCATGATCAAAGCGGGCCAGATGAGAGCGCTGGCGGTCGCTTCGTCCAGGCGTGCTGAGGCGCTTCCCGATCTGCAGACGAGCGCCGAAGCCGGATTTCCGCAATACATTTCCGAATCGTGGTTTGGTGTCATCGCACCCCGCGCTTTGCCTAAGCAGCTCATTACCCGGCTCAACGCGGACCTCGTCAGCGTGCTGAAAGAGCCTGCAATCCAGGAGAAGATCGTGCGTCAGGGCGCGGAAGCGAGGCCCAGTACCCCAGAGCAATTCGCAAAAATGCAGCGCGACGAATACGTAGAGCTGGGTGCGCTGATCAAGGAGATTGGAATGAAAGCGCAGTAACGCTTAGTAGCGATCCTTACACCGTAAACTGCTCAGACCACCCATCTTTCAAGCAAGACTCCAGGGAGGAGCTATGAAATTATCTTACGCAGGCGCTGCTTTCGCCATCGCTGCTGCGCTCGCAGCGTTTCCGGTCGTCGCACAGAACGTGAAGATCACGCCCATCGGATCGCATCCGGGCGAGCTCTGCAGTTCCGATCGTGCAACCCTCTTTGAAGACCCTAGCGGCGTGCGAATACTGTATGACGCCGGCCAGACCGTCACCGGGCCCGACGATCCGCGCCTCGGCGAACTGCACGTTGTGCTCTTGAGCCACGCCCACGGCGATCACATCGGAGACCGCAAGCTGAAAGCGCCGGGCGCCGGAAGCTGCGCAGCGCCCGAGACCGTACCAGCCGGTGCTTACTCGACCACAGCCGAAATTGCAGCGGCCAAGAATGCAGTTCTGGTGATGGTGACCGATATGGCCGTGTTCGTCGGCAAGAAAGTCGAGCAGATTCGCGGCAAGCCGACTGGGGTGTGTCCGCAGACGGGCGGCGTTACGACTGTGCCTGTTGCGAATGCGTGCCGATCGGCAATCCATTTGGGCGGGACGTGGATCGTCAAGACTGCGAATGCTGAAAAAGGCGTCGAGATCACGATCGTCTACGCCTCGCACGCGAACAATGTGCCGCTCAGTCTCCTGTCCGAGCCGCTGCGCTCGCAGTTCGCCACCGACGACACGAGCATCGTGCTCGGACCGCCCGCAGGTTTTATCGTCAAGTTTACGAATGGCCTCACGGCTTATCTGACGGGCGACACGGGCATCCATACCGAGATGAGGACCGTCATCAACGAGTTCCACAAGCCGAATCTCGCAGTGCTGAACATGGGACCCAG
>JAQGNH010000512.1 GCA_028291945.1 Betaproteobacteria bacterium | reverse complement strand
CCCACGTTTGCGTGGGCGCATCGCACGTGTAACCGCAACAGCGCGGTACCGAGGGTCTCACGGCCGCTGAACGTAGTGTTCTGGCGGCCGTAAAGGTTCGCGTGGCTTAATAGGCTTTGGGAGCTCCGGCCCCTGGCGCAGCGTCCTGCGGCTGTGATGCAGGTGAGCCTACGCGACCGGACGCGCTGCTGCTCGTCCCACCCATAGCGCTGCGATCGGCAGCATCCCGTGCCTGCTGAAGACAATTCGTTTTCTGCACACCGCTCAGCTGCTCGCACTGAGCAATCGCCCTCGCGGTCGTGTCGCCCGTAACAGAGCCTTGTGCTTTGGCGCCTGCCTTGGCCGCATCTTCAGCCAACGCGCCTCCCGACAATGCGAGACCGATTCCTGCTGCAATGAATAAACGCTTGATCATGGTAGAGCTCCTTTGATGTCAGTTGATGAACGCCCGCCGTTAAAGTCTGCGGCGCCCGCGCTGGAACGCAAAGGGTGTGCCATTTCCGCTTCGATGCAGTAAGGCACTGGAAAATAAGAGGAAGCGCGGGAAACAAACGTGCTGCGATCTGCGGAACGTGTCGCCCTGTGGTGACGCGTCAGTGACTGCAACAAGGTTGCAGCGCGCGGCTTCACTCTAACATTCTGTGTGAGTGACTCAGTCGCGGCAACGCGACAGTTTGTGTTGCGAGGAGCAGTCGGGCGACCAAGCAATCCCATGCCACACACGCCTTACACCTGATCCGGCAGCGCGTCCCGCATATCCTTTTTGTGAACTGCCGCATTCAGAATCGCAGGCAATTGGCTCGGATCGAGCGGCTTCACGATGTGATAGTCGAATCCAGCCTCTCTGGCGCGAGTCCGGTCGGTGTCCTGCCCCCAGCCTGTAACCGCGACGAGCATCGTCCATCGGTTCCAGCCGCCCGCGCGCAGACGGCGGGCGAGCTCATAGCCGTCGAGGCCCGGCATGCCGATATCGAGAAAGGCGAGCGACGGCTGAAACGATTCAGCCGCGCGCAAACCGGCGAGGCCGTCGTGTTCGACTCGAACCTCGTGGCCCATGTCGCGCAGGATCATCGCGAGGCTCGTTGCAAAATCCTGGTTGTCATCGACCACCAGAATTCGATTTCGCGCTCGACCTGCGGCGCCGGCCAGCTGCGGTGCGTCTGGCACAGCCGCTGGGGCGCGGGTAACCGGCAGCCGTACCGTGAAGCGGCTGCCCTGCCCAAGACCCGCGCTGTAGCCGTGTATGACGCCGCCATGCATCTTCGTCAAATGCTGAGCGAGCGCGAGGCCGACACCGAGCCCCGCCTGCGTGCGTTCTATCGACGTGCTGCCCTGCGTGAACATGTTGAAGAGGTTGGGCAGAACGTCCGGTGAAATGCCCATGCCGTTGTCGATCACGGCGACCTCGACGTCACCGCCGCGCATGGTCGCGCGCACCTCGATCCGGCCACCGCTATCGGTGTACTTCGCTGCGTTGTTGAGCAGATTCGAAAATACCTGCGAGAGCCGCGTCTCGTCTGCGTCGAGGTACACGGGTTTGCGCAGCACCTCGATCTTGAGATGGTGACCGCGCGATTCGATGACCGGCCGCGCGATCTCCACCGCATTGTCGATCACCTTGCGCAGCTCGAGCGTCTCCTTATGCAAAACGAGCTTTCCGGTGGTGATCCGGGACACATCGAGCAGATCGTCGACCAGGCGTACCAGCTGCTTGAGTTGCCTTGCCATCATCGCCCGGGCGTTCGAAGCCACATCGGGCCTATTGCCGGCGGCTTCGAGCAGGTGGAGCGCATTGCTGATCGGTGCCAGCGGATTGCGCAGCTCGTGTGCGAGCATCGCCAAAAACTGGTCCTTCATGCGGTCGGCGTTCAACAGCGCTTCCGCGCGCCGGCCGATTTCCGCAAGCATATTGTTGAAAGCATCGACGAGATAACCGATTTCATCTTCGGTGGTCTTGCGCACCCGCAGCGAGAAATCGCGGGTGTCCATGACCTGGTGCGCGGTGTCGGCGATGTCGGCGATCGGTATGGTGATTGCACGCTGCAGCCATGCTGACATGATCAATGCTGCCAGCATGCTCAACACCGTGACGCTGGCGAGTATGCCGAGATAGTCCAGCCGGCGCCCGGTGAGCTCGTATCGCCCCTGGATGTACACGGTGGCCTGTTCCCGATTGTTCTCCACGATCTTGTGGAAGATCGCGATGTGCTTGCCGTCCAGCACGCGCGAGCCGGCTTGCGCAGGCGAATCTGGAACCGTCGCCTCGGGTGCGCGCTCCCGGACATACCTCGCGAACAGCCGGCCCTTGTCGTCATAGACGGCAGCGGCGACGATCGACGGTCGCACTTTGAGCAGATCCAGGTTTTCGCGCGCGGCTCGGGGATCGTCGAAGGCGAGCGCAGGTACGCTCGAGCGGCCCAGGATTTCCGCTTGCGTCGTCAGATCGGCGACGATGCGCTCGCGATAATTGATCGAGTCATAGACCATCAGCGCAGCGCCCGCGACGAGAAGCGCGACCAGCGTTGTGCTGAGCATCAACGTCAACAGCTTGAACCGGACCGACTGCTTGAGACGTTTCAGTATCATGGGCTTCTGCTAACGGACAGCGTGCGCTACCGCAAGCAGGCGCGAGCTCAAGCGTAAATTGCGCTTTTCAGCCGCCTCGAGCGAGATCTCGAAGCGGACACGGCCGTCGACGACGACGAAATTGATGATGCTGCCCAGCGTCAGAGCACCCTCGGTTTCGGTGACGATCACCGCAGTTCGCGGGGCGCTGCGAACGAGCTCGCGCAGGCGGGTGCGGTCCGTATCCGCAAAAAAGATCATGTGGGCTGAGCGCAGGGCGTCAGGGTCGCTGCCGCGTCTGAGCTCGAGCGGATGCCCGGCGACCGAGCGACCCGCGGCGATGGCGCGCAATTCCTCAGCGACAGCCTCTCGCCCGACGACGGTAATGACGAGCGGAGCATCCGGGCGGGCCAGGCTGCCCTCGGGCCATGTTACGAACTCGGTGAAACGGTATAGATACGCCGCTTTGACGCGATGCTCCAACGCACGCTCCGCCTCGGTCTGAGAATGCGCTTTCGGCAGCGTGCATAACATCACCACGAACAAAACGGCAGCGCTCGCGGAGGTCGCTGTCGCGAAAGCGATGCGGCGGACCATGCTCATGGGCGCCAGAGCACGTTCAGGTAGATCCTGCGACGGCTTTCTGCGCGATCGGGCGCCGCGCCAAACTCAAGACCCATGTCGGCATCGCTGGCGCGCAGCAGACGCAGAGCACGTTTGAACGTCCCGCCATACGTCGTCCTCCCCGTCAGACGAGCGATTTGAAAATTACTCGCGCGTTCGCGTTCGACTGCAGATTGTACCCGTGCCGCACAAACTCAACCCTTTTTGTGGACTGCAGAGACTGTCAGTGCGGCGCGTAGTTGCGTTGCCGCAACGGCCCAGCGTAGATTGCAAGCTGGCCGCACCCGTTTTTTAGTGGAGCTGAACCATGTTCAAGAAGCTATGTGGGACAGCGGCCCTCGCCCTGGCCTTGTTCACGATGGGATGCGCAAGCGGTGGAAGTAAAACGTGGGGCAATGACAACGGGAGTACGTTCCCGGCGCAACAAGTCTGCAACGCTACCGGCTAAGCTGTTTCCTCGTGCCAGACGCCGGCTGCCGCCAGGAAATTCAAGGGTACGGTGCTCGTGAGCTGTCTGATCCTCGTGCCAAAGAAGCATTACGTTTTGCGACGAACGCGGCGTGGTATCTGCTGAAATGACGTGCGCTTAAAGAGGTTCTCGCAGGAGGCTGGACATGTACATTGCTCGCTTCTCGTATGCTGTGCTGCCAGTCAACCGCCAGCGTGCAATCGATTTCATCCGGCGCGAAGTGGCAGCCGCACAACGCAGGCAGCTCGATGCGCGTCTGCTTGTGCCGCTGACGCGCAGCCACGGCGGCGCTGCACTGCAGTTCGAGGTCGAGCTCGCCGACCTCGAACAATTCGAGCAGTTCCGCGAGCGGGGCATCGAGTCGGATGAGGAGACCGGCAACTGGATGCACGCGTTCAGCGAGATCCTGACCTCTCCGCCCGAGGTGGAGCTCCTGCGAGTAGACGACGCTGGAGGATCCAACGGTGACGCGAATCTCTCGCTAAAAGCCTGAACCTTTCTCAGCTGGTCATTGCGAAACGCGGTGACGAAGCAATCCCGTTACGAACGTTGACGTGGACCGCGGGATGGCCGGGGCGCAACGGCTCTCGCGATCACGTCCCCTGAACTTTGTGATGACGCTGGGCATCGATCTAATCCAGCTGAACGCCGGTGTCCTTCGCCACCTTGGTCCACTTCGCAATTTCCGAGCGGATGAATGCGCCGAATTGTTCCGGCGTCGTGCCCGCGCGCTCGATGCCTTCGCGTGCGAGCGTCTCCTGTACGTCGGCGTCGCGCAGCATGCTGACTAGTGCACCGTTGAACCTGGTGATGACAGCGGACGGCGTGCCAGCAGGGGCCAGCACACCCCACCAGTTGATCACTTCATAACCCGCAAGGGTCTCGCCGATCGTAGGCACCTGGGGCATGAGCGCATTGCGCTTCGCCGTGCTCACGCCGAGTGCGCGCAGCCTGCCGGCTTCCACGTGCGGCTTCACGAATGCGAGTGTGGTCATCATGACCTGGACGTGCCCGCCGAGCAGGTCGGTGACGCCGGGCGCCGCGCCTTTGTATGGCACGTGGGTCATCACTGCGCCGGCGCTCCTGAATACTTCCATGCCCAGATGCGTCGGGCTTCCGTTTCCCGCCGACGCATAGTTGATCTCGCGCGGGCGCACCTTCGCGAGCGCGATCAGCTCTTTGACCGACTTCACCGGAAGCGACGGATGCGCGACGAGGAGGAGCGGTGAAGAGGCGAACAGGGTAACCGGCGCGAAGTCCCTGATGCTGTCGTACGGAAGCTTGCGCAGCCCCGTCGCGTTGATGATAAAGGACGGCGTCACCATCACGTACGTGTAGCCGTCCGGAGGCGCCTTCGCTGCCAATGCAGTCCCGATCACCGTGCCGCCGCCAGGCCGGTTGTCGACGATAACAGTTTGTCCCCAGCTCTCCTGAATCTTGCGCGCGACGATGCGGCTCAGCATGTCGGTGCCTGCGCCGGCCGAGAACGGCACGATCATGCGCATCGGCTTGTCGGGTTGCAATTGTGCGAACCCGGACGAGGGCACAAGCGCCGCGGCGAGCGCGGCGATGAAACGTACGAGCACCGGATTC
>JAQGNH010000499.1 GCA_028291945.1 Betaproteobacteria bacterium | reverse complement strand
GCTGCGTCTCGAGCCAGTCGCGGACGAACTGCTTATCGAAGCTCGGCGGACTGATGCCGGTGCGATATTCGGACGCGGGCCAGAATCGCGATGAATCCGGCGTCAGGGCCTCGTCGATGAGTACGAGCTCGCCGCGATCGTCGGTGCCGAACTCGAACTTCGTGTCAGCGATGATAATCCCGCGCTGCGCCGCGTACCGGGCCGCCTCCTCGTAGAGCCGGATCGAAACTTCACGCACGCGCTCGGCGAGATCCTCACCGATGAGATGTTCAACTTGCTCATAGGTGATGTTCTCGTCGTGCTGTCCGGCCGGCGCTTTCGAGGCCGGCGTGAAGATCGGTTGCGGCAGCTTCTGCGCCTGCTCGAGCCCCGCTGGAAGCGCGATTCCACAGACGGAACCGGTCGCCCGATAGTCATTCCAACCCGAGCCGATCAGATAACCGCGCACCACGGCCTCGACCATCAGCGGCTTCAATCGCCGTACGATCATCGCCCGACCCGCGATTTGGGCGCGTTCGTTCGCCGGGACCACCGTTAGTGGGTCGATGCCCGTGAGGTGATTCGGCACTACGTGTTTCAACTTATCGAACCAGAAGAGCGAGAGCTCCGTCAGCACCTCGCCCTTCCCCGGGATGGGCGTCGGCAACACCACATCGAAGGCAGACAGTCGGTCGCTCTGCACGATCAGCAGCTTGTCGTCCGCAACTGAGTAGATGTCACGCACCTTGCCCCGGTGCAGAAAAGGAAGACTCTTCAGATCGGATTGAAACAGGGAAGGGCTGCTCATTACGGCGTGCTCACGCAACCTGCAGTTGGAAATCAGGGCAGAGCTTCCTGCGTACCGCCAAGGCTTTGACAAGGGCGTCGTCCGGATCCGCACCGAGCACGGTGTAGTGTCCCATTTTTCGTCCGACCCGCGCTTCATGCTTGCCGTACAGATGCAGCTTCGCTTCGGGGCAGCTGAACACGGCTTCCCACGCCGGCTGTCCGCGCTGCCAGACATCTCCAAGCAGGTTCACCATGACGACGGGAGACAGTAAACGCGTATCCCCAAGCGGCAAGCCGCACAGGGAGCGCACCTGCTGCTCGAACTGGGACGTCGCGCATGCGTCTATCGTGTAATGGCCGCTGTTGTGCGGACGCGGCGCAATCTCGTTCACGAGCAGCGTACCGTCAGTAGTCACGAAGAATTCCACTGCGAGCACGCCGCAGTATCCGAGCTTGATGGCGATAGCCTGCGCGCACGACGCGGCCTGCTGCGCCAATGCAGAGCTCACACGAGCTGGCACGATACTCATGTCCAGTATTCCGTCGTGATGCTGGTTTTCCGCGACGGGAAAACTCTTCGTCGAACCGTCCGCTCCACGAGCCGCCACGACGCTCACTTCGCACGCGAGCGCGACCTGCTTCTCCAGCACGCACGGCTCGGAGCCGAGCGCGATGAAAGCCGCACGCAATTGATCCAGCGTCGAAACACGCGCCTGGCCTTTGCCGTCATAACCGAAGCGCGCACGCTTGAGTATCCCGGGAAGCAGCGCCGGATCGACATCTGCGGTGTCCTCGATGCTTTCGATAGTGGCATACGGTGCAACGTCGAACCCGTTCTGAGCAAGAAAGCGCTTCTCCCGGATGCGGTCCTGCGCAACGGCGACACTGTCCCCGGTCGGACGTACGGTGCAATGCGCCGAAAGCCAACGCAAACTGTCCGCAGGAACATTCTCGAACTCGGTCGTCACCGCCACACAGCTGTCGGCAAGCTGCTGAAGCGCGTCGCGATCCTGGTAAGCCGCTCTCAGGTGCACATCGGCGATCGCGCCTGCGGGCGAGAGACGGTCGGGGTCGAGCACAGCCACGCGGTAACCCATGCTGTGCGCGGCGAGCGTAAACATGCGGCCGAGCTGCCCCCCTCCGAGCATGCCGAGCATGGCATCCGGAAAAATCATTTCGGGAGCTTCATCGCGCGCACGCTGCGCGTCTGTTTCCTGCGGAAAGCCTCGACACGGCGCGCGAGACGCTCGTCATCTCTCGCAAGCAGCGCGACGGCGAATAGTCCGGCGTTAGCGGCGCCCGCTTCGCCGACCGCAAACGTGGCCACCGGAACACCCTTGGGCATCTGCACGATGGAAAGCAGCGAATCGAGTCCTTTGAGGTGACGCGTGGGCACCGGGACACCCAGTACGGGCACGATCGTCTTTGCGGCGAGCATGCCCGGCAGGTGAGCCGATCCGCCGGCGCCTGCGATGATGCATCTGAACCCGCGCGGAGCTGCGGCTTCGGCGTATTCGTAAAGCAGATCGGGAGTCCGGTGCGCAGACACGATGCGGGCTTCGTAAGCCACTCCGAAATCATCGAGCTGTCGTGCTGCGTGCTGCATGACATTCCAGTCGCTCTGGCTGCCCATGGCAATGCCGACCAGCGGTTTTTTCATGAGGCGGGCCATAAGAGCGCGTATTCTAACGCAGCCCATGTGCGCCCATGCCTCGGCGTGTGGGCGCGTGCTGCTACGCGAGGCACGGAGCTCGGCTTGGGGCGTTTGGCGCCTTCATCGCGGTCCAGATCGAAAAGTGCGGTAAGGTGGTACGGGCAGCGGGGGGATACGGCGGGATTCAGTCTGTGACCTGACATGAAGTGCGAGACGATACAATTTCTCGCGACCGAGTGTTTGATCACCTCGTCACTCCGTCATTGCGTCACGTCATCAATTCCTCACTTCGCACAGTCAATCGGAGCGCGATGAAAGCAAAACCCGAGATTTCGCCCGTCATGCATGAGCTCGCCACCTACATGTCGCGAGCCATCAAGAGGCCTCTGCCGAAACCCGTTGCAGAGAAAACGAAACATCACGTCCTGGATACGATTGCCGCTATGGTGTCGGGATCGCGCCTGCTCCCAGGCGAGAAGGCAATCTCCTTCATCAAGGCTCAAGGTGGCACGCCAGAATCCACAGTCATCGGATCGCGTGTCGTGACAAGCGCTCAAAACGCGGCGATGGCCAATGGAATGCTTGCACACGCCGACGAGACCGACGACTCTCACGCGCCGTCACTCACTCACCCGGGGTGTGGCATCGTGCCGGCTGCGCTCGCAATGGCAGAGCGCGAGCAAAGTAACGGGTTGACTTTCCTGCGCGCCGTGGCGCTCGGATACGACGTAGGCTGCCGCACGACCATGGCCCTGCACGCGTACGACTTTCGCGAAGTCGGACACTCGACCCATAGTTTCGGGCCCATGTTCGGCGCGGCCGCCGCGGCTGGGTCGCTTGCCGGCCTCAAATACGACCAGATGCGTCATCTACTGTCGTATACGGCTCAACAGGCGTCCGGGGTCTCGTGCTGGATGCGCGACGCCGAGCACATCGAAAAAGCCTTCGACTTCGGCGGTATGCCGGCGCGCAACGGCGTCGCGGCCGCCGCAATGGTCGCGCACGGCTTCAGCGGGGTCGAAGACGTGTTCGCCGGCGAGCGCAATTTCTTCGTCGCGTACGATGAGAGCCGCCGTACCGGCAAGCCGCCTCAGCCCGAACGGCTGATCGAGGAGCTCGGCACGCGCTTCGAGGTCATGAACACGAACATCAAACGCTGGTCCGTCGGTTCGCCCATACAGGCGCCGCTCGACGGGCTGCTCGAGCTGATGCGCACGCACGGCATCAAAGCGGACGACGTGCACAAGCTCGTGGTCCGGGTCGCACATCAAGGTGCTAATACAGTCAACAACCGCGACATGCCGGATATATGCATGCAGCACATGTGCGCAGTGATGTTGATCGATGGCATCGTCACGTTCGAATCGGCTCACGATGAAAAGCGCATGAGGGAGCGAAAAGTGCTCGACGTCCGCAGCCGGATCGAGCTTTACGGTGACGACGCGCTCACGCAGGCGATGCCGTCACGGCAAGGTATCCTCGAGCTCACGCTGAAAGGTGGACGCGAGCTGCGGCAGCACGTCAAAGCCGTGCGAGGGACCTCCGACAGTCCGATGACGCGGGCTGAAGTCGACGAGAAGTCGTTCCATCTGCTTGCTCCGATCCTCGGCAAAAAGCGCGCTCGTTTGCTGTGCGATACGATCTGGACGCTCGAAGACGTCTCCAGCATGCGGGATCTGCGCGCTCTATTGAGGGCGTAGGCGCTGGTCGCTTAGAATCAAGGGTTCCCCGCCCTGTTTCCCAGCGCATGAATTTCCAGCTCACTCCCGATCAGGAGACGTTCCGCGACGCAGTCCGCGGTTTCGCGGAGCGCCATTTACGTGCCGGTGCCCTCGAGCGCGCGCACGCGGCCGAACACCCGTGGGACGTCGCCAAGCTCATGGCCGAGCAAGGGCTGCTTGGCATAACGATCGTCGAGAGAGATGGCGGGCAGGGCGGCTCACTTATGGATGCCGTCATCGCAATCGAAACAGTCGCGCTGGTTTGTCCGCGGAGTGCAGACGTCGTTCAGGCAGGGAACTTTGGTGCAATTCGCGTTCTAGCCGAGTACGGCACAGACGACCAGAAGAAGCGCTATCTCAAACGCCTCCTGTCCGGCGAAGGCGTGATCTGCGTCGGCATGACCGAGCCCGAGGCGGGTTCCGCCGTTACGGATCTGAAAACGACCGCGACGCGTGACGGCGAGGGTTATCGCGTAAGCGGCGAAAAGATTTTCACTACACACGCCCCGTATGCGGACGTGATGGTTGTGTACGTGCGCTACGGACCGGGGGTCGGCGGCATTGGCTCGGTTCTGATTCCCATCAAAGCCGAAGGCGTCACGCAGGGCAAGCCGTCGCACTTTCTCAATGGTGAAGAATGGGTCACGACCTGGTTCGATAACGTCTACGTCCCGCCGGAGAACGTGCTGCTGAAGGAAGGCGGGTTCAAGAAGCAGATCGCCGGCTTCAATGTCGAGCGCATCGGCAACACGGCGCGATCGCTTGCGCTCGGTCGCTACTGTTACGAAACCGCGCGCGAATGGGCGTTGCAGCGCAAGCAGTTCGGCCGCTCGCTGGCTGAATTCCAGGGGCTGCAGTGGAAGTTCGCAGACATGAAGGTAAAGCTGGATGCAGGCCAGCTGCTTCTGTATCGCGCAGCGCTGAACGCCGATCGCGGCATGCCGTCTGCCGAAGATACCGCGATCGCGAAGGTGTTCTGTAATCAGGCAGGCTTCGAAATCGCGAGCGAAGCGATGCAGATCATGGGCGGCATGGGTTACACAACCGACACCCTGATCGAATGGTGTTTCCGCAAGTGCCGCGGGTGGATGATCGCCGGCGGATCGATAGAAATTCTGAAGAACCGCATTGCCGAAAGTGTCTTCGAACGGTCGTTCTCGCAGCGTCCGCCGAAGGCTTGAAAGAATTCACCACGAAGGACACAAAGGGCACGAAGGAAAACAAATTACAAAGGGACCAGAACGGGACAAGAAAGCAGATCGCCGAGCGATGGCGTCCTGGATAACCTTCTCTTGTTCAACGGTCTCCTTTGTGTCCTTCGTATCCTTTGTGGTCAATGCTTTTGACTCGTAATGCCTACACCAGCCAGCGGTAAACGACTCTTTCAAGCCCTCTTCGAGCCGCGCTCGGTCGCGCTGATCGGCGCATCAGGCGATGCCCGCAAGAACACCTCGCGCCCGCAGCGCTATCTGCGCAAGCACGGCTATACGGGCCGCATCATTCCGATCAACCCGGGGCGCGACGAAATTTTCGGCGAAAAAGCGTATCCCGATGTCACATCGGTGAGTGAACCGATCGATCACGCGTTCATTATGGTGCCCACCGACGCGGTTCAGACTGCCATCGAACAATGCGTTGCTAAAGGCGTCGCGGTTGCCACGGTTTACAGCGACGGATTCGCCGAGACCGGTAGCGTAGGTCGCCGCAAGCAGGAACGCATAATCGACATCGCACGCGCGGGCGGCGTGCGCGTGATCGGCCCGAACTGCATCGGTCTCATGAGCACGCAGCCTGGATGCGCGATTTCGGTGAACGCTGTGCTCGAAATGGCCGAGATCAAAGTCGGCCCGCTCGCGATCGTGTCGCAAAGCGGCAGTATGCTGGGCGGTCTGCTCTCGCGCGGACTCGGCCGCGGCGTCGGCTTTTCCAAGCTGATCTCGGTGGGCAACGAATCCGATTTGAGCGTCGGCGAGTTCAGCGACCTCCTCGTCGACGATCCCCACACTCAGACGATCCTGCTGTTCATGGAAACCATACGCGATGCGGACAAGCTCGCGCACGCGGCGCGCCGCGCGTATGCGGCGGGTAAGCGGGTGATCGTCTACAAGCTCGGACGCTCCGAAGTGGGGCAGGACCTTGCCGCTTCCCACACCGGCGCGATGGCCGGTTCGGACGAAATGGCCGACGCATTTTTTCGCGCGCACGGCATCGTGCGTGTCGACACGCTGGAAAACCTCTTCGAGCTGCCCGCGCTGCTCGCCGACCAAAAGCCGGCGAAACGGCACCGCGTGGCGGTCATGACAACCACTGGCGGCGGCGCCGCAAGCGTAGTCGATCGGCTCGGCACACTGGGCGTGGAAGTGGTAGGCCCCACAGACGAAGTGGTGTCCAGGCTCGCTGACAAACAGATCAAGATCAGCAAAGCGCGTCTGACCGATCTCACGCTTGCGGGTGCGAAGAAGGAAATCTACAGCGCCGTGCTCAACACCCTGCTCGCGTCCGACCACTGCGATCTCGTACTGGCCGTCGCCGGAAGCTCCGCGCAGTTCCAGCCGCAGGTTGCGATCGAACCCTTGATCGAAGCCGAGCGTCACGGTAAGCCGCTCGCTTCATTCGCTGCACCTCATGCCGAGGCCTCACTGAAGCTGCTCGCTGACGCAGGCATCGCGGGGTTCCGCACGCCGGAGTCCTGTGCGGACGCCATACGAGCCTGGCGCGACTGGGCCGCGCCGGTCGAGCAGCCTGCCGCTGACACAAAGCGGCTCGAGACAGCGCGGACGCTGCTCACTGATGCGGGTTCGCAGGTCGACGAATATCGCTCAGGGCGCGTTTTCGAATCGCTCGGCGTGCCCCGAGCAGCGACGGAAGTCATCGCTGCGCCCGAGCAGCAGGCGCGTGTTCCCTATCCGGTCGCCGCGAAGATTCTCTCTCCCGACATCCTGCACAAGACTGAGGCGGGGGGTGTCGTACTCAACATCCGCGACGCCGCAGCGCTTCAAACGGCGGCACGCGACATACTCACGCGGGTTCGCAACACACACCCGCAGGCAAAGATCGAAGGCATCCTCGTTCAGCGCATGGAGAAGGGAATCGCCGAGCTCATACTGGGCTACAAACGCGATCCGCAGGTCGGACCGGTCGTCGTATTAGGTATCGGCGGGGTGCTCGCCGAGATCTACCACGACTTTGCAGTGCGCCTCGCGCCGGTGAGCGTCGAAGCCGCAACGAGCATGATCGACGAGGTGAAAGGATTGGCAGTGATCCGGGGCTATCGCGGCATGCCTCGAGGCGATCTCGATGCACTCGCTCGCGCGGTGAGCGCGTTTTCGCAGATTGCTTTCATCGACAGCGTCGCAGAAGCCGAGATCAATCCTCTCATGGTGAAGCGCGAGGGTGAGGGTGTCGTCGCAGTGGATGGACTGATAGTGAAGAAATGAACTTACCCGGAGAAAGCCATGCTGCTCGAGCAAATTGCTGATTACGCGATCAAGGAGCAAACCTCCAAACTGCCGGACGACGTGATCCACCACGCGAAGCGCGCTGTGATCGACTGGTATGCCGCGCTGCTGCCCGGCAGCCGCGTAGCGCCGGCCACGCTGCTGGAGCAGGCTTTCGCCGAAGACCTCGATCGGGGCAGCGCTCGACTGGCATCAGGGCGCCACGCCACACTGCGCGCTGCCGCGCTCATCAACGGCGCGGCGTCGCATTCGGTCGAGTTCGACGACATCTATCGCGACGCCGGATACCACCCTGGAAGCCCGGTCATCTCAGCCGCGCTCGCGGCTGCGCAGGCGACGGGCGCCAGCGGCGAGAAATTTCTCCGCGGTGTGATTGTCGGTTACGAAGTGTCTACGCGTATCGGTGAAGCGGTGATGCCGTCGCATTACAGATACTGGCATACGACCGGTACCGTTGGCTGCTTCGGCGCCGCTGCAGCCGTTGCGACGATACTGGGATGCAACCGGCAGCAGTTCATGCACGCGCTCGCTACGGTCGGCACATTCGCCGCGGGATTGCAGCAGGCTTTCCGATCGCAGGCCATGACAAAGCCGTTGCACGGTGGTCACGCCGCCGACGCAGGCGCGATGTCGGCAATGGCCGCGGCTAAAGGCGTTACCGGCGCGCTGGACATCCTCGAAGGCGAAGTGGGTTTCGGCGCGGCCATGAGCGTCAACCCCGACTGGTCGAAGGCGACGCGCGGCCTCGGCAAGGACTACCACATCAATCACATGACGTTCAAGAATCATGGCTGCTGCGGCCACACGTTTCCTTCGATCGACGGGGTACTGGAGCTGAAGCAGAAGCACAACCTCACGCACAAGGACATCAAGAAGATCCGGCTTGCCTCTTACAAGGCCGGCCTGGATATCATCGACAACGCCACGCCGGAAGGCGAGTACCAGGCGAAGTTCAGCATCCAGTACACCGTCGCACACGCGCTCGTGCACGGAAGCGTCCGGCTGAATGCATTCCTGCCCGATCGCATGAACGACCCCGACGTGCGCGCGCTCATGACCAGAATCGAAGTCGTTGCAGATCCGGAGCTTTCAAAAGGCTATCCAACCCAACGCGCGGCGCAAGTCGAAATTGAAACGTACGACGGCCGCAACCTTTCTCATTTCCAACCGACGCGCAAGGGCGATCCCGAAATGCCGCTGACGGACGAAGAGCTCAACGACAAGTTCCTCGAGCTTGCAACACCCGTGATCGGGGCGGGCGCTGCGCGTGCGCTGCTCGAGCAGCTGTGGCGCACCGACAAGCTTGCAAACGTCGATTACGAGACCAGCCCACAGAAAGGCCCTCGAGTCCTCGCGAGCGTATGAGGATCACGCATGCGTACGGCGCGTGCGACTGCCTCGAGCTCGTCCTTCGTGTTCTGCACGCGCGCAGGGGTCGGATTCCTGCGACTGTACATTGAGCTAAGCTGACGCTTTCGATGAGGGGCCGGCTTCGAGGATGAGATGCGCTGGTTCGGCGGCATGATAGCTTGGCGTCTGCCCAGGTCCACTTGCACTTCATGTCGACGCATCAGCCGTCGGGGCACGCAATTCTTCGCTGGCCT
The DNA here is from genome assembly GCA_028291945.1 of Betaproteobacteria bacterium. GTDB lineage: Bacteria > Pseudomonadota > Gammaproteobacteria > Burkholderiales > SG8-41 > JAQGMV01. The sequence continues at coordinate 8,235 of JAQGNH010000499.1, read as the reverse complement.
GTGCTGCATGGCAATGCCGGTGCTAGACGCTGCTGCAGCAGAGGTTTATCCCTCGCGCCCCCTCCGCGTTATCGTGCCGTTCCCTCCGGGCGGGGGGAACGACATCGTCGGGCGCATCATTGCGTTGAAGCTCGGAGAGGGTTTGGGCCAGCAGGTCGTGATCGATAATCGTGGCGGTGCTGGAGGCACGATAGGTACCGACATCACAGCGAAGGCGCCTCCCGATGGCTATACGCTGCTCGTCAACAACATAAGCCTAGCGGTAAACCACACGCTGTTCAAGAAGCTGCCATACGACACACTGAATGACCTCGCGCCGGTAGGATTGATCGGACGACAGCCGAACATCGTCGTCGTCCACCCCAGCGTCGCGGTCAAATCGATTCGCGACTTGCTCGACCTCGCGCGCGCAAAGCCGGGCGAATTGACCTATGGGTCTGGCGGGGTCGGCACCGCCTCGCATCTTGCGACCGAGATGCTCAAGCTCATGGCGAAGGTGGAGATGATCCACGTGCCGTATAAAGGTCTCGGCCCGGCGCTGACCGATCTCGTCGGTGGGCGCGTGCACCTCATCATTGCGACCATGGCTTCTGCATTGCCGCACATGAAGTCCGGCAAGTTGCGCCCGCTTGCCGTTACGACCGCTCAGCGCACCGCGTTCTTTCCGGAAGTGCCGACGATGAGCGAAGGTGGAGTCAAAGGTTATGAATTCAGTACGTGGTACGGCCTCCTGGTACCTGCTGGTACGCCCAACGCGATCGTCAATCGTCTGAATGCCGAAACGAAGAGAGCGATGACCGCGGTCGTCGTAAAAGACCAGTTCACCACTCAGGGTCTCGAGCTGGCGGCATCGTCACCTTCCGAATTCGGCGCGTATCTAAAGAGTGAAGTCGCGAAATGGGGAACGGTCGTTAAGGCTTCCGGAGCAACGACTGAATGAAAGTTGAAAAGGCTTGGCTGACGCGATCGCCGTTTCGGCTTGCGGTCACAAAGTGTCCGTGTGTCCTCCCCGAGCGCTCGACGCATGGATGATGCGTTGAAGCACAACGTACGAATGTTCACAAAGCCTTTTTACTATCTGCGTCACGGGCAGACGGAGACGAACGCTCATCGACTCGTCGCAGGCTCGCTGGACGTCGATCTCACGCCGCTTGGACGCGAGCAGGCGCTTGCAGCAGCTAAAGCGCTCGCGCGCGAACCGATCACGCAGATCTACTCAAGCCCGCTGAAGCGCGCGCGGCATACAGCCGAGCCTATTGCTGCCGCGCTGAACGTGCCGCTTGCCATCATCGCGGAAATTGCCGAACGCAACTGGGGAGACCTGGAAGGCAAGCCGCGCGGCTCTCGCCGGAAAGGAGTCATGCCATCGGGGGCCGAGACGACAGAAACGTTCACGCAGCGCGTGCTCGCTGGTTTTTCAAGCATCGATTCGGACGTGCCGCTCGTAGTCGCTCACTCTGGCGTGTTCAGGGTCCTGTGCCGCACGCTCGGAATCGTCGAAGCGGAAGCGCCCGTAGCCAACGCAACGCCGTTACGCCTCGTGCCCCACTCAAAACAGGACTGGAAGGTCGAAGAACTCTAGCCTGCAGACGTTCCACTCCCGCGGACTGGTACACGCCGGCCGCCGCTTTATAATCACTGCTTACCTGACGCAGGAGCCCCCATGACTGACCAGCCCACCACGCGGCTACGCGCACTCCTTTCGCAATCCCGCTGCATCGTCGCGCCAGGCGTCGCAGACGCGCTCGCAGCACGCCTCGTTGCGCGCGAAGGATTCGAAGCGGTTTACATGACGGGTTTCGGTACGAGCCTTACGCGACTCGGCGCACCCGACATCGGATTGCTCACCGCGACGGAGATGATCGACAACGCGGCTCGCATCGCGGACGCGTCCGAGCTGCCGCTCATTGCCGACGCCGACACGGGCTACGGCAATCCGATGAACGTTCGGCGTACGATTCGCGACTACGAAAAAGCCGGCGTAGCGGGCGTGCACCTCGAGGACCAGGCGTGGCCGAAGCGCTGCGGCCATCTCGCAGGAAAACGGGTCATACCCACTCTCGAAATGGTCGCGAAGATCAAAGCTGCTTGCGATGCGCGACGCGATCAGGATTTCGTCGTGATTGCGCGGTGCGATGCGATTGCCGTCGAAGGTCTGGAGGCAGCGCTCGAGCGGGGGCAGCATTATCGGGAAGCAGGGGCGGACATGTTGTTCATCGAGGCTCCGGTCGGGCGCGAGCAGGTGGATCGCGTTTCCCGGCATTTCAAAGGCGTGCCGCTGCTCTACAACATGGCGGCAAGCGGCAAGACGCCGGATTTGGCAGCGGATGAGCTCGGCACACTGGGATTTCGCCTCGCCATCTATCCAAACTGGATCATTCTTGCCGCGATACCGGCCATGCAGGCCATGCTGCGCGAGCTCAAACGGTCAGGCAGCATCGCTGGGATGCGAAAGAACGCTGCAACGTTCAAGGAGTTCACCGAAATCGCCGGGCTGCCGGAGATCCAGAAGCTCGAGGAACGTTACGGCGTCCCGGAAGATCAGCGCGCGAGTTTGTAACGCATTCACCACGAAGGACACAGAGGACACATCAAGGCTGCACGCGTGCCGCACTCGTGACCCGTACCCATCATTCCTCGTTCGTCATTCGTTCATTTGGTAGCGTCCCCGCTCTCCACGATCACCTGCTCGACTTCGCCGGCGCCGTCTTTCCTTCTGAACGCCGCAGCCGCCTGGTATTCCGGAGAGCGGTGGCATGCGACCGCCTGTTCCATCGTCGGAAATTCGATCACGACGTGACGCGTGAATTTTTCCGGGCCTTCCACGATCTGATAGCGGCCGCCGCGCGCGAGCACCTTGCCGCCGAACTTCGCGATGATCCCGGGCACCTGGTCGGTGTACTTCTTGTATTCGACCGGATCGTTGATTTTGCAGCGTGCAAGCCAGTAAGCGGGCATACCCTCTCCGTCAGGTGAGTACGGAACAAGCCTAAAAGTTTTAGGCCGAATGATTGCAATCGGTTAGTTCTTCAATTTACGAGCTGAGGGGTGTCAATCGTTAGGTGCCACGCGCCGATCTTGTCGACCTATCGCAATCGGCTTCCCAGAAATACGCTACGCACTTTCGTCACCTTCAGCGCTCGACCGTCTCGCTTTCTATCCGGTAATACTCTTCCAGCCCTATCAGGTCTTCGACTTCCTTGCGCCAGGGAATCATCTCTTCGGGGTCGTTGCCCGACACACCCTTTGTCTTGAGGTTCGTTATGACACGCTTCAGGGTCTGAGTCACGGGGCACAAGAGCGCTGTCGGATAGGTCGAGAGCTTGTAGCCGACCTCTTCGAACTCCTGCACCGAAAAGAGCGGACGCCGCAGCTTGTTGCCTTCGCTGTTGGTGTAGGCGAGAGGCCCGTTGATTTCTTTCGGCGCCCGCCGCGCTTCTTCCATCGTGTTCGGAAAGATCATCACCATCTCGGCGCCGGCTTCGAGGTACAGGTTCGCTCGCGCCACCCCTTCCGCAAAACCGTCGGTGCGCATCGAATCGGTTCGGGCCATGATGAAAAAATCGGGGTTGGAGCGCGCGGCGAGCGCCGCCTTTATTTTGGCCACCATCTCACCGCGCGGGATAACGTGCTCTACGCCTTTGTGATAGTGAACGCGTTTCGGATAGATCTGGTCCTCGATGTGTATCGCAGCTGCCCCAGCCTTTTCCAATTCACGAACGCAACGCATGACATGAAGTGGTTCGCCATAGCCAGCGCCCGCGTCGACGACGACAGGAATCTTGACTGCGGACGTAACATAGCGCGTGGTCCACGCGAGCTCGGTCAACGTCAGTAGCGGCTCGCTCGTCACATAATGAGCGCCGAGCTGATAGCCCCCGATATGCACGCACTCCATACCGAGTGCTTCGGCCACGCGCGCGGTGTAGGGATCCCAGATACCGAGAGCCGGTATGAATTTTGGGCGCGCCATGAGCGCACGAAATTTCTTCAGCGGTGAGGTGTTGTCCACGTTTGTGTGTTCTCCGGTCGAGCGCCGGTCGAGCGCGCTTGTCAGTAGCTTTCCTTTTTCATTCCAGCGTATTTCATGACGCTGCCCCACTTCTCGATCTCGGCCCGAATGAAGCTCGCGAACTGCTGCGGCGTGCTCGGTTCTGGCACGACACCGACCGTAGCAAGCTGTTCGCGCAAAGCCTGCGTCTCGAGCGATGTAACTATCTCCCGATTCAGCAGCTCCACGACGCTTTGTGACGCGCCACGGGGCGCGAGCACGCCGTACCAGGTTCCGGACTCTGCGCCGCGCACGCCTGATTCGGCGAAGGTTGGGATCTCGGGCGCGGACGGCACACGCTTCGCGCTCGCCACGCCGAGCACCCGGATTTTTCCGGACTTCAGATGCGGCAGCACGCCGATAAGATTCGGCATCGAGAACTGGACCTCGCCCGTCAACAAGGCTGTAACTGCCGGTCCCGTGCCTTTGTAGGCCACATGCGTCACCTGAATGCCGGTCTGCTTCGCGAGCAGTACGTTCGCGAGATGGCCGATGCTGCCGGTGCCGGGTGACGAGTAATTGAGCTGGCCCGGTTTGGTTTTCGCGAGCGCGACGAACTCTTTTACCGAGGCCACGCCAAGAGACGGGTGCGTCGAGAGCGAAAAAGGAACCGAGCCCACAGCGCTGATCGGTGTGAAATCCTTTATCGGATCGAAGGGAAGTTTTTCGTAGTAGACCGCAGTCACTGCATGCGATGCGGTTGCGAACAACAGCGTGTAGCCGTCCGGCGCTGCTTTGGCCGTAAGCTCGGCGCCCAGCACACCGGAAGCGCCCGGCCGATTGTCGACGACGAAAGGAACACCGAGCTTCTCACTGAGCTTCTGGGCGAGCATGCGTGCAGGCACATCCGAACCGCCCGGCGCGAACGGGACGATCAAGCGCACCGGACGACTGGGGTAACCGCGTGCCCCGCTGTTCGCTTCGGCAAACGATTTCGGCGCGGCCGTTGCCGTACCACCGAGCGCAGCAGCGAGGGCGATAGCTGATGCAAATACGCCGTAGCGGACACTCAAGTCGCTGAGCCTTTTCTTGTGCGTCACAGTCCTACGGCTCCGTCGTATTTCTTCTTCAGTTCTTCAGCCGGAAGGTATTTGGACTCCCGTTCCTTCACCTTCGGGAAACCGGCGAGCTCGTGAAACGCGCCCATTGGATGCCCGACAAGGCGCTTCTGAAAATCGATTTCGGCGTCGGCGACGAGCGCCTTCATGTCCACCGCGTAATCCCAGAACGCCTGCATCATGACACGCATCGCGACGAGCGAGACATGCATCATCTTGTAGCCCATGTCCGCGAGCTCTTCGAATTTCACGCCCGATTCGTACCACTTGAGGTTCGATGAATAATTGAAATAGAGCGGCAGGCCGGGAAACTCGCGGTGGATTTCCTGCGCATAGCGCTTCGGATAATCGGGATCTGCTGAAGGAAATTCGGCCCACACCATGTCGGCGCCGGCTCGCGCAAACGCTTTCCCGCGTTTCACCGCGTCATCGAAACCGGCACCTGCGGCGGCGACGGCGTCGGTGCGGGCGATGATCAGAAAATCCTTGTCGCACCGTGCATCGAGCGCAGCCCGGATCTTGCCAACCGCCTCGTCGAGCGGAATGACCACCTTGCCCGCGACGTGGCCGCAGCGTTTGGGGCTCACCTGATCTTCGATATGCATCGCCGCGAGGCCTGCCGCCTCGTAGTTCTGCACCGTGCGAATGACATTGATCGCGTTGCCATAGCCCGTATCCGCATCCGCCATGACCGGGAGCGAAGTGGCTCTCGCGATGTTACGAAGGTTGGCGACCATTTCCGTTTCGGTCATCAGCCCGACGTCGGGTAACCCGAGCAGCGTGAGGGACGCATCGTAGCCGCCCGTGTAGACGTAGTCGTACCCGGCTTTTTCCACCATCATCGCGTGCAGCGCAGTCGTGATGCCGGGGGTAAAAAGATACTTCTTCTCCTGCATCCGTTGTTTCAGCCGCCTGCCTGCGCTCATCAGTGCTCCTCGCCTGAATAGGTTGATTCGATCTATCACTCTTCTCGGATTCCGGCTTGCCTGATCAGCTTACCCGCGCGATCGATGTCTGCCCGAAGCGCAGCAGCGAATGCGTCCGAAGTGCTTCCGACGGGCTGCACGCCCGTGGCAAAACAATCGTTCCTTCATTTCGGGTGCATTCACGATGCGGGCTATTTCCTGGTTCAAACGATTGATGATCGAAGGCAGTGTTCGCGCCGGAGCGAACACCCCCTGCGGAGAAACCGACTCGTAACCGGAAACACCGCTCTCGCGGCGAGCGTCGGCACGCCTGGCACAAGCGGAGACGGCTCGGCCGAACCCACGGCCAGCGCTTTGATCTTACCCTGCTTGATGTAACCCATCCCGGAAGCTGCGGCGGGAAACATGATCTGTGCTTCTCCAGTCATGAGTCCGATCAGCGCGGGACCCGAGCCCTTATACGGTACGCGAACGATGTTCACACCCGCGAGGGACTTGAAAAGCTCGCCGGCGAGATGTGGAGCTGCTCCGATCGTCCCTGCCGCGTAATTGAGCTGACCCGGTTTCGATTTCGCCAGTACGATCAGCTCTCGCGTGGTCCTGACCGGCAAAGAGGGATGCACAGCCAGTATGCTGGGCGATGTGACCGCCATCGTGATCGGCACGAAATCCCTGAGCGGGTCCCACGAAGCTGCACGCAGCAGTGGCAACAACCACAGAGGGCTGCCATTCACATGCAGCGTGTAACCGTCAGGCGGCGCCTTGGCCGCTATTTCTGCGGCAATTGAGCCGCGGTTGTCCACGATGACCGGCTGACCCAGTGCCTCCGAGAGTCTGGGTGCAATGAGACGAGCCACGAAATCGGAACCGCCGCCGGCTGCGGGAGATACGATGCGCACCGGCTTGCTCGGATAAACCTCCTGCGCCTGCGCAACGCTGGTCACGACCGCAGCGACTGCGGCGGCGATCAATCGCGATCCTTCAAGTGTCACGGCTTATTCGCTCCTGGTCGGCGTGTCACTTCGTTCTTCAAGGTGTCGTAGTCGGTCACTCGGCCTGCAAACCTGCCACTTTGACGAGCTTGCCGATCCGCTCGATGTCGGTTTTCATCATCGCCGCAAACGCCTCGGGAGCGCTCGTCACCACCTGGCTTCCCGCATTGAAAAGCTTTTGCTTCACATCCTCGCCATTGAGCGTGCGCGCGAGCTCCTGCTGCAGCCGGTTCACGATGACTGTCGGTGTACCGGCCGGCGCAAAAATGCCCTGCGGCGACATCGACTCGAATCCGGAGACACCGCTCGCAGCAACCGTTGGCACACCCGGCGCGAACGGCGAGGGCTCCGCGCTGCACACGGCCAGCGCGCGCAATCGGCCCTGTTTCACGTAGGGCATTGCTGCGGGTGCGCCGGGAAACATCAGGTGAACTTCACCGCTCATCAGCGCGATCACGCCGGGTCCTGTTCCTTTGTAACCGACGCGAACGATGTTCACCCCGGCCATGTGTTTGAACAGCTCGCCAGCGAGGTGCGGCGTTGCGCCAAGTGTCCCCGCGGCGTAGTTGAGCTCGCCCGGACGCGACCTGGCGAGCGCGATCAATTGCCTGACGCTTTTCACCGGTACGGAAGGATGGACGACCAGTACGCTCGGTGAGCTCGTCGCGAGCGTAATCGGCGCGAAATCACGGACGTCCCATGGGACGCCCGGCTTGAGCAACGGCAACAACCAAAGGGAGCTGCCGCTGACGAGAATCGTGTAGCCATCGGGCGGCGCTTTGGCCACCACAGCCGGAGCAATCGACCCGCGGTTGTCCACGATGACCTGTTGCCCCAGGCTCGCAGTAAGACCCGACTGAATGAAGCGTCCGAGCACATCGGCGTTTCCGCCCGACGCTGCAGTGATCAGCCGGATCACCTTGCTCGGATACTGCTCCTGCGCGATGGCCGCACCGCAGCCCAGCAAGAACACGCCGGCGAGTAATTTCGCGACGCGACGCGAATTACACATAACCTCCTCCTGGTGGCGCCTAGCAGATCTGGAAAAACGTTACGGATGTAGCGGGAATCGTCTGCTGATGGCTCAAGCGCTCGAAAGTAAAGCCAGCTCAGTGTCCGGTCGTGCGTTCTACCAGCCAGTGGACGATCGCCGGTGCGTTCGAATCCGGCGGAAACACCGGATAGAAAACATGCTCGATCACGCCGTT
>JAQGNH010000474.1 GCA_028291945.1 Betaproteobacteria bacterium | reverse complement strand
AGCCTACCGACACAGAAATCGCGCGACGCTCGGAGGCGGTCGCACTCGATGCTCGCGCTCACGGGGATCGGAAGTTCGTCGTGCGGGCTTCTCCGATTGACGGGGCGCATACGGTCGCCAGAAAATTGCCCGCACGCAGACCATTGAATAGCCAGCCCGGCTGTGCCAGCATCCGCTAATTCCTAATTCCCACCGGAGGTGTCCATGACGTCGAAATTCATGCTGTGCAGCTTCAAAACGTGTCCGTGGGTTCAACGCGCCGCGATCGTGTTGCAGGCGAAGCAGGTTCCTTACGACATCACCTATATCGACAGGGATAATCGGCCCGAATGGTTTCTGGCGATTTCGCCGCATTCCAAGGTGCCCGTGCTGCAGATCGATGGCAAGCACGCGTTGTTCGAATCAAACGCGATCGCGGAATACCTTGAAGAAACGGCGTCCCCGCGACTCCATCCGGAAGACGCGATCGCGCGGGCGCGCAATCGAGCGTGGACCGACTACGTGACGACATTCTCGAGTGCAATATCGAACACGATGTATGCCGACTCCGAGGACGAGTTCGCTGCGCGTGCGGGAAAGATCGCTGCGCCGTTTGGCAAACTCGACGAGGCGCTCGGTAAACGCGGCAACGCGGGGCCATACTTCAATGGGCCGAAGCTGTCGCTGGTCGACGCGGCCTACGCGCCTTTCGTGCAGCGCTACACCTTCATGGACCGGCTTCGGCCGCTTGGTATCATCGAGAAATATCCACGTCTTGCAGCTTGGCGCGACGCGCTTTTGGACGCTGCGGCGGTGAAAGCGTCGACGGTACCGAATATCGAAGCTGTGTGGCAGGAGAATCTCGTCGTGCGAGGCCGCTGGCTGGCGAAGTTCGTTCCTGAGAGCGTGCGCGGGGCGGCGATGGTCGAATAGCGCTCGTGACTGACTGCGGCGGTGCAGTCGGTCTGCGGAGCGGTTACCTGATGCAAACACAATGAGCGGGCCCACGCCAATTCGGAGTTGTCGCGGGCCCTGACCGCTGCTCGAGAGATTCGCGCGAATATTGGAGCCGTAGCTGCCTGTGTATGAGCAAGGTGAGTGCCCGGCGCGAACGTTAAGTAAGCTCGAGCCGCGTCGAATCCTTTTGATGCGAGCCCGACGAAGCCATTCGCGTGTAAGTATTTCGGAGTGGGGCCGACACATGCTGCGGAGGGTCCGTGCGAGTACTTCTCGTTCTGGGTTTCGCAATGCTGTCTACGCTGCTACATCACACCGCGGTGGCGGAATGCACGGCGGTTAGCGGTGAACCTCGCGTGCCGCTGCTCGAGCTTTATACATCCGAAGGGTGCGACAGCTGCCCGCCCGCCGATCGCTGGATCAGTGAGTTGAGGACCACGGGTTACGCTGGCGAGCGCGTTGTGGTCCTAGCGTTCCATGTCGACTACTGGGACAAGCTTGGGTGGGTGGATCGCTTCGGCCAAGCCCGTTTCAGCGAACGGCAGCGCCTTTTGAACAATCGTAACGGCGCGCGCGTCGTCTATACGCCGCAACTCGTTCTGAACGGAAAGGATTATCGGCGTGGGACTGCGGATGCTTTTGCTTCGCAGATCGCTGCCATTTCGCGGACTAAACCCAATGCTGACATGCGCCTCGCCGTGAAACCCGGTGAAGATCGACTCACGGTGGCAGGGGCCTGGTCCGGCTCAGATACAGCCTACGCGCAAGGCTGGCTCGCGCTGTACGAGAATCGACTCGGAAGCGATGTTTCAGCGGGCGAGAACCGCAACAAGCGGCTGCAACATGATTTTGTCGTGCGCGATATCGCAGGCCCGTTTCCAAGGGGCAACCTCGCTCATGTGTTCCCCCTCGATGCGAAATGGAAGACCACGGATCTCGGTGTCGCGAGTTTCGTGCAGGACGCTCGTTCGGGAGATGTCCTGCAGGCGCTGACGCTGGGCGCGTGTGCGTCGCGCGGTTGAGTCGATTCTGAGGCGCGACCGCATCACGCACGCGATCCCGTTTACGTGGGAACGAGGCGAATGAGCGTGAGCTCGGGACTGGTTCCGAACCGCACCGGAGGTCCCCAGCTGCCCGTGCCGGCGCTGACGTATACCCACATGCGCCCTTCGCGCGAGAGGCCAGCGACGTGCGGAGCATGCACGAGGCGAACTGCGAGCGTCCACGGAAAGAACTGTCCTGCATGGGTATGACCCGATAGCTGTAAATCGAAGCCCGCGCGTTCTGCCGCGGGTGCGATCTTCGGATTGTGCGCGAGCAGAAGCCGCATGGATGCGGGCGCTGCATTCGCGGCGGCAAGGTCTGGTTTCGGACCAGGACGCGCAGCCGGGTCGAGTACTCCGCCGACCATCATCCGGGCGTTGCCGCGGGCAAACGTTGTGTGACTATTCAAAAGTACCTTGAACCCTAGATCGCGGAAGTGCGCGACCCACGCGTTCGCGCCGGAGTAGCAATCGTGATTTCCGAGCACGAAGTAAGCGCTGCCGTTGCTCGCGAGCTCACGCAGTGGTGCGACGTGCTGCGCCAGTCGGTCTACCGATCCATCCACCATGTCGCCTGTGAGTGCAATCAAATCCGGTTGAAGACTCTTTGTGAGCTCGACTACGCGCGTCACATAGCGCTTGCGTATCGTGCGGCCGACGTGGAGGTCGCTGATCTGCGCGATGCGAAAACCGACGAGGTCCGGATGAAGTCCCTGAATCGGAATGTCCACGCTGCGGATGCGCGGCCCGCGCAACGCACTTGCAGCGCCCATGATGAGTGCGCCGATCGAGCCGGCGATCACGACCGCGGGGCCCTGTTCGTCCGCGAATGCGTGTACACGAGAAAGCCCGGGCACCCACATCGTGATCAGCAAAGCCACATCGCGGCCAAGCGTCAGGACCAGCAAGAAGCTGAGCCACGCCATGGAGAGATAACTCGCCACATGCATGATTTCGTTCAGCACGCTTTCTTCGTCGCGGTCGCTGCCCCAGTAGATTACGGGGACGATCCAAACGAGCAGAAACGGGACTGCGAGCGCAA
>JAQGNH010000471.1 GCA_028291945.1 Betaproteobacteria bacterium | reverse complement strand
CACAGCTCGGCTGATGAGTTCGCGAAGTGCCCAGTGTGGCGTACGCGGCCCCTCTGTCCGAGAACGTCGTACAGAGCTGACTTCCGCTCCAGCAGCGGACGCGACCGATAGTCCACGCCGTTGAGCCAAAGCAAATCGAAAGCAAAAATGCACGCGGGCTCTTCGGCAGAAACTTGCGCGATGAGGCCAGGATGCCGCAGTACGTGACGCCGTTTGAGCCAGTCCTACTGCGATCGGCATTGGCAATAGCGCAATTGGTAGTGTTGGCGTACACGAATGCGGCTGCGCGAGCTAAAGACTTGGGGGCGGATAGATCAACCTGAGCGACCTGGAGACCTTGTGCCGACCTACCCTACAGAAACAAGCGCATACTGGCGAGCTATAAAAACAACGGCCACTCCATGGCAAGGCCCGATTGCCCTTACTGCTTTTGAGGCGCGCATCGGCACTTACATTGTCTAGGCTGTAGTACTTCCCCGCTCTTCCCGCGATTTTGCCGCGTGATCTGCCTCCAAGGCCATTCCAGTGTTTCGGCACGAAGCCGTCACCGGATGTGGATTCCGCCAAAGTGGGCTATGTTCGTATAGGAGACAATTTGAAATCCATCCGCTCCCCTCTCGGGGTCGTGCCAACCAAAAGACGCTCTTCCGGGACTTCGGGGTTACGCCGGTCACTTACCAACGCGATGAAATGACCGGCGGAGACATCGGCGAGAGCCGTCGTGGGGCAGAGAAACTGCGCCAAAGCGATCCCCGCCTCAGCGATCTGCTGGGCAACGTCGAGCTCGTATCGATTATGATCGATCGAGAAACGAGGCTTACCTACTGCAACGACTATTTTCTAAAGTTGACGGGGTGGCAGCGCGATGAGGTGCTCGGCTTAAGCTATATCGAGCGGTTCATACCGCCCGACCTTGTTGACGAGCTGTGGGAGGTTAATTCGGCGATGCATGCCAACCTTCCGACGGCGTGGCATCGCGAGAACGAGATCCTCATGCGCTCGGGCGAGCGTCGGCTTCTTCGCTGGAACAACTCGGCGTTGCGGTCGGAAGTCGGCGATGTCGTCGGGATCGCGAGCATCGGCGAAGACATCACTGAGCAAAGGCGGGGTGAAATCAGAATCAGGCGCCTGAACCGCGTGTACGAGGTGCTCAGCCAGATCAACGCTCTCATTATCCGGGTACGGGACCGCGAAGAGCTGTTCAAGGAGGCGTGTCAAATCGCGGTCGAGGCGGGGGCCTTCAGGATGGCGTGGATCGGTGTGATCGACCCGCATACGCTGGACGGCCAGGTCGTCGCCTGGCACGGCGGCGAGGAAGGCTACGTCGACATCATCGGGCTTACGGCGAGGGAGGGCACGCCTTATAGCGACCGTCCCGCCTGCCGTGCGTTGCGCCAGGGGCAGCCCGTCATCTGCAACGATATTGCGACGGATCCCTCCTTCGGCCCGCTTCGGGATGATCTGCTAGGAAGGGGACACAAGTCGGTAGGATGTTTTCCACTGACCATGGCAGGACGGCGGGAGGCGGTTATCGCGCTGTTTGCAGGCGAGTGCGATGTCTTTGACGACGAGGAGACGCGGTTGCTTGTGGGGCTCGCCGGCAACATATCGTTTGCGCTGGATAACATCGAAAAAGAAAAAAAGGTTGCCTACCTCGCCTACTACGACTCGCTCACCGAGTTGGCGAACCAGTCCTTATTCGTCGAGCGTCTCCAGGAGAAGCTCCTCACGGCGCGGGACGGCCCACGCAAGAAAGCCGTCTTCGTACTGGACATCGAGCGATTCAAGACAATCAATGAGGCGTTCGGGCGGCAAGCGGGTGACGCTCTGCTTAAGCAGATCGCGGAGCGTCTCGTGCTAGTCGGCGGCGATCCGACGCGCTTCGCCCGCATTGGCGCCGACCGCTTTGCCATCATCGCCGCATCCGATATGGATGACGTGGAACAGGTCGGCCAATACACCGAGCAGAGGCTGAATGCATGCTTCCGCGCGCCATTTCGGGTCGCGGACAACGATCTGCGTGTTTCGGTAAAAGTGGGCATCGCCCTATTCCCCGATGATGGCGCAGATGCCGACATGCTATTGCTTAATGCAGAGGCAGCGCTAAAAAAAGCCAAAAGCACCGGCGAACGCTACGTATTCTTCACACCTGGGATGACGGAGCGAATCGCCGAGCGCTTGTCCTTGGAGAACAAGCTGCGCCAGGCGCTCGATAACGAAGAGTTCGTGCTCCATTACCAGCCCAAAGTAAACCTCGCGAGCGGCAAGGTCACTAGTGCCGAAGCACTGATCCGCTGGAATGATCCCCGAACCGGCCTGGTGCCGCCCGGTCAATTCATCCCGGTCCTGGAAGAGACCGGATTGATCTATGAAGTCGGGCGCTGGGCGCTGCGCAAAGCCGTCGAAGACTACCTGCGCTGGCGCAACTCGGGCCTGGCAGCCGTGCGCATCGCAGTGAACGTGTCACCGCTACAACTGCGTCATCGCAGCTTCATCGCCGAAATCGAGCAGACAATCGGTGTCGACGCGCATGCGGCCGCTGGACTGGAACTGGAGATCACCGAAAGCATGATCATGGACGACGTCACGCGCAGCGTCGGCAGCCTGCAGGCCGTCCGCGCCATGGGGGTAACCATAGCGATCGATGACTTCGGCACCGGCTTCTCATCGCTTGGATACCTGTCCAAACTGCCGGTGGATAGGCTGAAGATCGACCGCTCTTTCGTGATGGGGATGACTGCCGCGCCGGAGGGACTGGCGCTCGTGTCCACCATCATCAACCTTGCGCATGTGCTGAAACTCAAGGTGGTGGCGGAGGGCGTCGAAACCGAAGAGCAGTCGCATCTGCTTCGCTTGCTGAACTGCGATGAAATGCAGGGCTTTCTTTTCAGCAAAGCGGTGCCCCGCGAGATCTTTGAAACAAGCTTCATGATCCCGCTCCCGTCGGGTGACGAATGACGGACGCGAATGCTGATCCACTCAAGCCGTACTGGACGTGAGAGGACTTATGAGTCCGGCGCTGTCCGTACGCGGTTCCCGTCGCGTTCGTCGTTGTTAGCAACCCTGCGATGTTCGTTGCTTGACGATCCGAGGCCAATCCTGCCATTCGTGTGCATGCTCGGCCGGCGCGGGCACCGTCACGACGTACAGGCGCTGGTTCGACGCGATCGTTGCAATCAGGCCCTGGATGAATTCACCGCGTTTGAGCGCGAAGTGGCAGGGCATCTGCATGGCGTTGATCTGGATTAAGCGAGACGCGAGGATGCGCACCGGGTGCGGCTCATAGCGACGCCAAAGCCCCGCGTGTATGGACTCAAGCGAGGCATGACCGCCCTCTGGAAACTTCTGTAGCCAGCCCGGA
>JAQGNH010000093.1 GCA_028291945.1 Betaproteobacteria bacterium | reverse complement strand
TTGGGATGGGGGCACATCATGGATACGATCCGCAAAGCTGATTACTTCAGCATGGAAGTACCGAACAAAGTCGGCGAGGGCGCACGCGTGCTCGGCGGGCTGCGCGATGCCGGAATCAACCTCGTCGCATTCACAGCGTTTCCGAGCGGCCGCCGCGCTCAGATCGACTTCATCCCGAAAGACACGGCCGCATTCAAATCGGCGGCGCGCAAGCTCGGCCTCAAGGTCGGCCCGCGCAAGACCGCGTTCGTCGTGCAGGGGGATGATCGGCCCGGCGCGATCGCGGAGATCTGCGAGAAGCTCGCCAATGCCGGCATCAACATGATTGCGATGGATGCCGCTTCCGCTGGTAACGGGCGCTATTCCGGGATCTTCTGGACTGCACCGGGCGACATCAGGAAAGCGGCCAAAGCGCTGGGCGTGACCTCAGCGGCTGAGCCCGGGTCGACGAGCTCAATGCCAACGGACCTGGGCGGACAATAACGCTCCTTCCGCGGTGATTCGCGGAAAGCCAAACAACAAACTGTCATCGCGAGGCGGCAATTGCGACCGCCGTCGTGGCCGCGTTTTTTCGCGCGCAGCGAGTAGCTCATCCCGAACGTCGTAAACGAACAGGCGGAAGCCTGATTTGAAGAGCCGCTCGGCGATAGGCTTCCCGATCACGCCCACACCGATCACACCGCGTTCGGTATCACTGCACTCGTGTCGTGTCCCACACCACAGGCTTGCGTCATCCTGGCGCACACGCCAGGATCCATTTGCGCGGGTTGGCGACCCTTCGTATCTAAACGACCCCGGTCCCCTTTCGTATCCAAACGTGCCGGGCGCCACTGCGCCGCGCGTGCCCCGGCATATACACTCATGTTGGGAGATTCATGGCTGCGCATCCATCAGAAAACGTTTTCCGGCAGCAGCTCGCGATGCTGTACGCGGGCCTGCCTGTCTCGCAGACGACGATGGTCGTGATCGCCGGGCTTTCGGTCGTCGCGCTCTCGTCCACCGCTTCGCATGCCGCGCTGGCGACCTGGATGGCGGCAATGGTTCTCGTCGCCGGCGTGAGGCTGCTCCTTCACGCGGCCTGGCGCCGCTTCGGCGAGCGTAAGCCTGCACGGCTCTGGTTTGGGCTTTTCCTCGCGGGCGCCTTCTTGAGCGGCGCCGTGTGGGGCTCCGCCGGTATCTACGTGCTCCGGTTCGACGCCCTCGAATCGCACATCGCGCTGATACTCGCGATCGCCGGGATCTCGGCGGGCGCCGTGCCTTACCTCGCCCCAATCATATCGGTGTTCTACGCGTTCTCGATCCCTGCGCTCGCGCCGCTGACGATCTCGGCATTTGCTCAGGGCGATGTGCTCGCGAGGAATCTCGGCGTCTTTACTCTGCTGTTCCTGACCGGGATGATCATCATCGCGCGC
Source organism: Betaproteobacteria bacterium (assembly GCA_028291945.1). Taxonomy (GTDB): domain Bacteria; phylum Pseudomonadota; class Gammaproteobacteria; order Burkholderiales; family SG8-41; genus JAQGMV01. The sequence goes on along the minus strand of JAQGNH010000093.1, from coordinate 2,532 downwards.
CGGAACAATGCCACGATCACGGAGGCGCTTAAGCTGCGGCACGAGAACGGAGGACTGCTCGAGGATCTGCGATCGACGAACGAAGGCTTGCAGCACACGCTGGCGCTGCTCGAGGGCGTTCTCAATTCGACTGCCGACGGACTGCTCGTTCTAGACAGAAGCGGCCACGTGGTGACCTGGAACCGCCGATTCCTGGAGATGTGGAGGGTACCGGAGCAGACCGAGCGCACGCGCGACGACCGGGCGCTCTGTACCTGGATCACCGGCCAGCTCACAGATCCGGACACCTTCGTGAATAGGGTTCAGGCGCTGAACGCGCACCCGGAAGAGCACAGTAGCGACGAGATCGCCTGCGCCGACGGCCGCGTCTTCGCAGGCGTTTCCATCCCGCATCGCGTCGGCGACAGGGTCGTTGGCCGGGTGTGGAGCTTCGAGGACGTTACCGAGCAGAAGCGGACCGAACATTACCTGATGCAGAGCGCCTACCGTGACGCGCTGACAGGTCTTCCCAATCGGAAGCACCTGACCGATGAGCTCCAGGAAGCCCTCAGCCGCTCGGCGCGACACGGCCGCCGGGTGGCGCTGCTCTTCATGGACCTCGACGGTTTCAAGCAGGTCAATGACAGAGCGGGGCATCACAGCGGCGACGCCGTGCTGGCGGAAGCCGCCAGACGCCTGCGGCGTGGCCTGCGGGAGACCGACTTCGTCGCGCGCATGGGCGGGGACGAATTCGTCGTACTCATCGAGGACGTGCAGAGCTCCGCCGAGGCCGCGACCGCTGCCGAGAAAGCCATCGCACTGCTGTCGGAGCCCTTCGTCGTCGGCAACGCGGTTTTCATGCTGAGCGCGAGCGTTGGCATCAGCATGTCGCCGGCGGACGGCGAACGCGTCGACCAGTTGCTGAAGAGTGCGGACGAAGCGATGTATCGCGCCAAGCGCGGACGGCAGCGGGCGTACCACTTCGCAACGGGCGCGGCAGACGCGCCGACGTAGCAGCTATGGGTTCTCGACGCGATTTACAGTCGCTCACCCGCACAAATCGCGAAGGCGATCGATCGACTGCTGAACCACAAGGATTTGACGCTCCAGGATGGGGATGTCGCCGCACTGGCATTGGCTCATTTCCGCTCCCGTCCCTCACTGGGTTTCTCTGATTGCCTCGTTTTGGAAATTGCCCGCAAGGCCGGTCATTTGCCGCTCGGCACCTTCGACCGGAATCTCGCCAAACTCGACGCTACGCACCGAGTGTAGTGGAGTGGGCCGGCCACGCTTTCCTTCCCCCGCTTGCAGGGCAAGGTTAGGATGCGGGCATGAAACGCCTCCCGCTGCTCTTCGCTTATGTTCTCTTCGCAGTCGCGCTGACTCCGCCTCTTTTCGCTTCTGCTCAGAGCATCATCGGCTATCCGGTCAAGCCCATTCGCATGATCGTGCCGATTTCACCCGGCGGCAGCACCGACGTCGCAGCGCGAATCGTCGCGCAGAAGCTCACCGAGCGCTGGAATCATCAGGTGATCGTCGACAATCGTCCTGGCGCCGGCGGCAACATCGGCACGGAGATTGTTTCCCGCGCCGCGCCTGACGGTTATACCCTGCTCGCCACCAGTCCCGGTCCCATCGTGGTGAACCAGTGGCTGTTTTCGAAGCTGCCCTTCGATCCGGCAAAGGATCTCGTGCCGGTCACGATGCTGGCGCCGACCTTCCTCGTGATGGCCGTTCACCCATCGGTGCCCGCGAATTCGGTGCGCGAGCTGATCGCAGCGTCCCACAAGATGCCCGGCAAGCTCGTTCTCGCTTCGGGCGGTATCGGCGTGCCGTCCGATCTCATGGGTGAGATGTTCAAGAACCTGACGAAGATCGACGCCGTGACCGTGCAATACAAAGGTGGCGCGCCGGCCATGGCCGACGTGGTCGGCGGGCAGGCCAGCATGATAATCGGCGACATGATTACGGCGATGCCGTTCGTCAACGCAGGTCGAGTGAGATTGCTGGCGGCGTGCACGGCGAAGCGGATCCCAACGCTGCCGAATGTACCGACGCTCATCGAATCAGGCGTGCCCCTCGATGCGACGGCCTGGATCGGCCTGTTTGCGCCTTCACGCACGCCGGCCGCAATCGTAGGCAAGCTCGGCGCGGAGCTGCGCGAAATACTCAAGCTTTCCGACGTGCGGGAGAAGCTCGCGAGCGACGGCACCGATTTCGGCGCCAACACACCGCATTCTCTCGTGCAGTTCATCGCGAGCGAATCCGAAAAATACCGGACTGCGGTGAAGGTTTCGGGACGGCGGCTGGATTGAGGGCGTGCCGCTACGACTTTTGCCGGATGCTGATGACGTTATTGTCCAACGCGTACGAGTAGAACACGCTGCTCTCGACCGCGTACTCGATCACATGCAGCGCTGCCGATTTTTTTGTCGCCGTATATAACGCGGGCATCAGCACGACGAGGATGAACGTTCCGGCCCACCAGGTGTAGAGAAACGCTGCTGCGAATGCAGCCGGAATCGTCAACAACCATGCACACGTCCAAAAAAC
>JAQGNH010000416.1 GCA_028291945.1 Betaproteobacteria bacterium | reverse complement strand
AGCACGGCGGAAGCCATTCGCGAGCTCAAGCAGTCTGGCGCTCGCATCGTCATGTTGACCGGGGATTCGCAGCGAACCGCCGACGTGGTGGCGCGTAAGCTCGACATCGACGTCGCAATCGGTGAGGTTCTGCCGGAGGACAAGGCGAAGCACGTCAAGCGCTTGCAGGACGAAGGCCGCAAAGTGGCGATGGCAGGCGACGGCATCAACGACGCGCCCGCGTTGGCGCAAGCGGACGTCGGTATCGCGATGGGCACTGGGACCGACGTGGCTATGGAAAGCGCGGGCGTGACTTTGGTGAAAGGCGACTTGCGCGGCATCGCGCGAGCCCGTGCGCTGTCGCGCGCGACGATGCGCAACATCCGGCAAAATCTGCTCTTCGCCTTCGGCTACAACGCGCTTGGGATCCCGATCGCCGCGGGGGTGCTGTATCCGACGTTTGGCGTCCTGCTCTCACCTGTCTTCGCGGGCGCAGCGATGGCGCTGAGCTCGGTTTCCGTTGTTACAAATGCGCTGCGCTTGCGCAAGGCAAAGATCTAGGCGCGTGCCGAGGACGTCTTCGTCCCAAGCCCAGTCGTCAGTGTGTTCAAAGAATCCATGTCGCACCCGCCCAAAGCGGCATGCGCGTCAGATCCCACGCTCCACTAAGCTAATGGCCGACGATGGGTCCCGGCACTATCGGATACTCTGCTTTCAGGATGTGCAGGTCCATGCCGCATATCGTGGCAATGTGGTTGCGCCCAAGTGACCGGCTACCCGGAGTCTTCAAGACACCTGCCCCGTGCCATTATGGCAGCGCATGATCAACATTCCTTTATGAAAGAGAACCCATGTTCAAGCACCTTCTGATTTCCACCGACGGTTCATCGCTCGGCAACAAAGCCGCCAAGGCCGGTATCGAGCTCGCGAGTGCGCTTGGCGCCAAGGTCACCGCTTATTACGCGATCGAACAACTGATGATCTACGACGAAGGCTACATGATGGACCAGAAGATGATCGAAAGGCTCGAGGAGAGCGCGCGTGCGGCAGGACAGAAGCGTGTCGACGCGATCGGGAAGATGGCCAAGGTAGCGGGCGTCCTCTTCGCTGCGGTGGTGACGAAGGCTCTCACTGCCCATGAGGGGATCATCGATGCCGCCAAAAAACGGAAGTGTGATGTGATCTTCATGGCATCGCACGGCCGCCGCGGCCTTTCCAGGCTAATGATGGGCAGCGTCACGCAGAAAGTGCTGGCGCACTCCAGGATACCGGTGGTGGTGTATCGCTGAACTTAGGCTGCGCCTGCGGCCACGCTGATGGATATGCCTGTTAGCCCGCTTGCCGGGCAGCCAGCGCCCGCTTCGATGCGCGTCAACGTGCCGCGCCTCGTCACGGCGTACTATGCGCAGCACCCTGATCCCTCCGTCCCGCAGCAACGCGTTCAGTTCGGCACGTCAGGTCATCGCGGCTCTGCATTCGCCAAGACCTTCAACGAATCGCACGTCCTTGCGATCGCCCAGGCGATCTGCGATTACCGACGGGCGCAGAAGATCGAGGGCCCGCTCTTTCTCGGCATCGACACTCACGCGCTGTCGGTGCCGGCGTTTGCCACCGCCCTCGAGGTGCTCGCCGCGAACGAAGTGGAAGCGATGATCGCAGGTGAGGATGAATACACGCCGACACCCGCGATCTCACATGCCATTCTCGCGTACAACCGCGGCCGCACGAGAGGCTTCGCCGACGGCGTTGTCATCACACCGTCGCACAACCCGCCTCAGGACGGAGGGTTCAAGTACAACCCGCCGCACGGTGGTCCGGCCGGGACGGCCGTCACGCAGTGGATCGAGACGAGGGCGAACGAATATCTCGAGCGCGAGCTGCGTGGTCTCCAGAGAATTCCCTATGAAAAAGCACTGAGCGCGCCGACGACACACAAATACGATTTTCTCGACGCCTACACGAGCGACCTCGCGAGCGTCATCGACTTCGACGTCATACGCGCTGCGAACGTCGCGATGGGTGTCGATCCTCTCGGCGGCGCGGGCGTGCATTACTGGACGCGGATTGCCGAGCGCTTTCGGCTTGACCTCACCGTCGTGAACGAAGCGATCGATCCCACGTTCGGTTTCATGAGCGTGGACTGGGATGGGCAGATCCGGATGGATCCGTCGTCCTCTTACGCGATGCGCAGCCTGATCGCGCTCAAGGACCGCTTCGGCATCGCGTTTGCGTGCGATACCGATCACGACCGGCACGGGATCGTGACGCCGAGCGCAGGTCTCCTTCCCGCGAACGACTATCAATCGGTCGCGATCTTCTACCTCTTCGCGCATCGGCCGCATTGGGGACCGCGCGCCGGCGTGGGCAAGACGATGGTCGGCAGCCGCATGATCGATCGTGTCGCTGCCAGGCTCGGGCGGACGCTGCACGAAGTGCCGGTGGGATTCAAGTGGTTCGTCGATGGGCTCCTCGATGCTTCGCTCGCCTTTGCAGGCGAAGAGAGTGCCGGCGCTTCATTCCTGCGGCTCGACGGGACGGTGTGGACAACGGATAAGGACGGCATCGCCGCGGCGTTGCTCGCAGCCGAAATCACCGCGCGCCTCGGGCGCGACCCGGGCGAAGTCTATCGCGACCTCGCAGCAGAGCTCGGGATGCCTGCTTACGCGCGCAGGGACGCGCGCGCCACCGCCGCTCAGAAGCAGGTGTTGAAGCGCCTCTCGGCCGAGCAAGTACGACTCACCGAGCTTGTGGGGGAACCTGTGCAACGCGTGCTCACGCATGCACCGAGCAACGGCGCGCCGCTCGAAGGTGTGAAAGTCGAAGCCTCAAACGCCTGGTTCGCAGCGCGCCCTTCGGGGACCGAGGACGTCTACAAGATCTATGCCGAAAGCTTCCTCGGCGCTGATCACCTGCGCCTCGTGCTCGAAGAGGCGCAGACGATCGTAGACAATGCCTTGGGCGGATCGCCTGATACACACCAACCATGAGCGACCGCAGCTCGCCTGG
>JAQGNH010000400.1 GCA_028291945.1 Betaproteobacteria bacterium | reverse complement strand
TGGCCGGTCCGTGGCTCGCCGAAATGCTCGCGGGGCTGCGCAGCCCCGAAGGGCTTGCACACGTCGATCCGGGCCGCGATCTGAAGACGACGCTGCGGCCTTATCAGCAGATCGGCGTGCGCTGGCTCTATCTCCTGTACCGCCTGCGCCTGGGTGCGTGCCTCGCCGACGACATGGGTCTAGGCAAGACCATCCAGGTGCTCGCGCTGCTGCTCGTATTGCGCAGAAACGATCTCGCAGACCAGCGGTCGCGCGCGCCCAGCGTACTCGTGGCGCCGGCTTCGTTGCTTGCGAACTGGGCTTCCGAGATCGAGCGCTACGCACCCGAGCTCAAGACGCTGGTCGCGCATCCTTCCGCCATACCGGTGTCCGAATTGAAAACGCTCGATGCCGCGCGCGTCGCCGGCGTCGATCTCGTTATCACGAGTTACGGCTCGCTGCTGCGGCTGCCATGGCTCATCGAGACTGCATGGCGCCTTGCGATCCTCGATGAGGCACAGGCGATCAAGAATGCCGCCGCGAAACAGACGCGCGCCGCAAAACAGCTTCGGGCGGAAGTGAAGATCGCACTCACCGGCACGCCGGTCGAAAACCGGCTCGGCGACCTGTGGTCGATTTTCGATTTCGCGAACCCCGGGCTGCTCGGCTCGGGCAAAGAGTTCACCGCGTTTGCGAAGCGCCTCGCGACCCGGCCGCACAACCCCTTCGCGCCGCTGCGAGAGCTCGTGCGCCCCTATATCCTGCGCCGGCTGAAGACCGACAAGGCGGTGATCGCGGACCTGCCGGACAAGACCGAGATGAAAGCGTTCTGCCATCTGAGTCCGAAGCAGGCGGCGCTCTATCAGCAATCGGTGAAAGAGCTCGCCGCTCAGCTGGAAGGCGACGTCGAAGGCGTGCAGCGCAAAGGCGTCATCCTGTCGTTCCTCATGCGCTTCAAGCAGATCTGCAACCACCCTTCGCACTGGCTTGGCGATGGCGAGTGGGGCGAGGCCGACAGCGGCAAGCTCGAACGCCTGCGCGAGATCGCGGAGGTGATCGCCGCGAAGCAGGAGAAAGCACTCGTGTTCACCCAATTCCGCGAAGCGACGGAGCCCATTGCCGCTTTTCTCGCGACGGTGTTCGGCCGCTCCGGCCTGGTGCTGCACGGCGGGACCGGCATCCGCAAGCGCGCCGAGCTGGTGCGGCGTTTCCAGGAAGACGAGACCGTGCCGTTCTTCGTGCTCTCGCTCAAGGCCGGCGGGGCAGGGCTCAATCTCACCGCGGCGTCGCACGTCGTCCATTTCGACCGCTGGTGGAATCCGGCGGTAGAGAACCAGGCGACCGATCGCGCTTTCCGCATCGGCCAGCGCAGGAACGTGCTCGTGCACAAGTTCGTGTGCCGCGGCACCGTCGAGGACAAGATCGATACGCTGATCGAATCTAAACGGCAACTCTCGACCGATCTGCTGCAAGGCGGCTCGGAGATCCTGTTGACAGAAATGAGCGACGATGAGATTTTGAAGCTCGTCGCTCTGGACGTTCGCGCCGCTGCGTAAGTGAAGGATGCGCCATGTTCTATGACTACAAACCGTATGTCTCGGCCGCCGAGCGCAAGCGCCGCGCGAAACAGGCGCTGGACCGCTTGCGAAAGAAAGACTCAGCCTGCGCGCCGGTGAGCGTCGCCGGCCGTGCGATCGCGACGACGTTCTGGGGCAAGTCGTGGTGCGACAACATCGAGCGCTACAGCGATTTCTACAACCGGCTGGAGCGCGGGCGGACCTATGTGCGACGCGGCGCCGTGATCGATCTGCAGATCGCCGCGGGCTCGGTCAAAGCGCGGGTGATGGGCTCGAGTCTGTACACGGTCGAAGTAAAGATATCGGCGGTGCCCCACGCGCGGTGGAGTACGGTGTGCAAGAGCTGCTCGGGCGAGATCGATTCGCTGGTCGAGCTGCTGCAGGGCCGCTTCTCGAAAGGCGTCATGGAACATATCTGCGCCAAGGAGACCGGACTTTTCCCGTCGCCGAAGGAGATCACGTTCACGTGCAGTTGCCCGGATTGGGCCGATATGTGCAAGCACGTCGCGGCCGTGCTCTATGGCATTGGCGCGCGCCTGGACGAGCGGCCTCAACTGCTGTTCGCGCTGCGGAAAGTCGACGAGAAAGAGCTGATTGCCGCAGCGGCCAGCGACCTCACGCTGGGCTCGGACCGGCCTGGTACAGGCAAGCGTCTCGACAGCGGGGATCTGAGCGTGATGTTCGGCATCGAGATTGCCGCGATGCCGGTGGAGGCGACGAAGCCCGCTCGGACGATCGCAAAGCGCGAGGTTACGAAGCCGAGAGCGCGCAAGAAGAAAATCGCGGCGCGCAAGACACCCCGCATCGGTCTATCCGCGACTCGATCCGGAGACGCGAAGACCGGAGAAATCAGTAAACGTGCACGCCAGCCGGCTGCCAGGAAATCCGGACGATCACGCTAACCGGCTGTCCAGAGCGACCCGCAATGTAAGTGCGAAATGCGGCACCCGTGCGCGCCAGGCTTCAGTCGCTCTCGGCAAGTTCATGTCGAAAGCTTCCGGTGCTTGTGAACCGTCGGATAAATCAACTATTGGTGCATATTGAGACATCAGTTGATGTATAGTGGGTGCATCTTTGCTTGGTGGGAGTCCTGGATGCGCACAACGATCAACCTCGACGAGGAACTGCTCGCTCAAGCTCAACGTGTGACAGGCGTGAATGAGCGAACGGCACTCATACATGCGGGCCTGGAGGCTCTGATTGCCCGAGAGAGCGCGCGCCGGCTCGCAAGACTGGGCGGCAGCGACGCGAAGCTGCGACCGGTTCCGCGGCGCCGCCCGCGACGGGCATGATCCTGATCGACACCTCCGTTTGGGTGGATCATTTTCGAAAAGGCGCCCCGCAGCTCGCAAGCGTGCTGGAAAATTCCCAGGTACTCATGCATCCATTCGTCCTGGGAGAGCTTGCCTGCGGCAACCTGGCGCATCGCAGCGAAGTACTTCGCCTTCTCGGCGATCTTCCGCTAACGCCGGTCGCCGCGGACATCGAGGCGCTCACGTTTATCGAGACTCATGCGCTCATGGGCCGCGGCATAGGTTACGTCGATGTCCATCTTCTTGCATCGGTGGTGCTGGCTGGCGACGCGCAGATCTGGACGCGAGACCGTCGGCTTGCCGCAGTGGCGAATGATTTGGGACTTTCCTACGCAACCGATAACAGCCGATAGCGCTCGCCAGCCCCGCGGTTGAAGTAGCGGCGCTGGCGTTCCTCTTGTAGTGTGTACCTGCGCGACACTCAGCGCTTCGTCGCGCCGCTCGGATCCGAGATCGCCCCGGAGGCAGGTGCTTCGCCGGCGCGGGACGTTCCCGGCGGCGTGTTGCCGCGCTCGTCTTTCTTCGGCGCCGACGTAGTCGATGACGCAGACCCGCTCGATTCTGCTTTCGCAGGTGGGCGTGAGCCGGAGGCTTCAGCATCGCGGGTGACCGCCGCCGGCTCCGCGCCGCGTGCATTGCTTTGCTCCTGGGAGCTGCATCCTGCTGCAGCCAGCACGACCGTCAATAGCACTCGTTTCATCGGGTTCCTCTCGCGTGTTTTCTTATGAGCTTAGCGTTGATGTCCAGCAGCCGATCGACGATTTCGTGTGAGCGGGCGGACGGAGACGAGAGCGATGCACTTGGCATGCCCGATGTTACAGATGCGCTCCGACAACGTTTCTAATCCGCCCGTGCGCCCGACGCTTTCACGACCTTGCCCCACTTCGTGACTTCGGAGCGGATGAAGCTCCCGGCTTCCTCCGGCGTTCCGGACAGGATCTCCGCGCCCTGCGCCTTCAGCTTTTCGCGCACGTCGGGTATCTGCAAAGCCTTTACGATCGCGCCGTTCAATCGCGTGATGATGTCCCGCGGCGTCCCCGCAGGCGCGGCGAACGCGTACCACGTCCCCGACTCGAAACCCGGGTACGTCTCCGCGAGCGTCGGCAGATTCGGCGTCAAAGCACTGCGCTTCGCGCTCGAAATCGCGAGCGCCCGCAGGCGCCCGCTCTGAACCTGAGGCAATACCGAAAGGCTGTTCGCGAACATGAATGTCACCCGGCCGGCGACGACGTCGGTCACGGCAGCCGGCGTGCCTTTGTAGGGCACGTGCACAATCTGCATCCCGGCATGCATCTTCAACATCTCCGCGGTGAGGTGAGGCGTGCTGCCGCTTCCCGTGGATGCATACGTGAGCTCTCCGGGTTTCCCTCTAGCAAGAGCCGCCAGGTCGCTCGCGCTTTTCACGGGCAGCGAAGGGTGAACGACGAGCACCAAAGGTACCGTCGCGACCAGCGCGATCGCATCGAAATCCTTGAGCAGGTCGTAGCCGAGCTTCGGATAAAGCGTCTGACTGATCGCGGCGGGCGCACCGCCCCCGAACAACGTGTATCCGTCGGCCGTCGCGTGCGCGGCAATCTCCGCACCGACGTTGCCGCCCGCTCCGGGCCGATTATCGATGACGAAGGGCTGGCCGAACGCTTCGCTCAGTTTGGGTGTTACGAGCCTGATCGCGATGTCCACGCCCGCGCCCGGCGGAAAGGCGACGATGACGCGCACCGTCCTCGCCGGGTACGCCTGCCCGGAGCCCGTCGAAGTGGTCTGCGCCGCAAGCGGCAACGCTGCAAGTGATGCGATGATCATCGCCGATGCTTTCAGTATGTGCTGCACGCGCATGCGTTCTCTCCGCTGAAGATGGAATGTGTCTGCTACTATAAACGCACGCCCTTCGTTTGCGCATGAACGACCACGATGCTGACGATCCAATCTGAGGATGCACCCTTCGGCGCTCGAGTCACCGGCGTCGATCTGGCGCAGCCGCCCTCGGCCGCCGATTTCGCGACGGTTTTGCGCGCGCTGGGTGCACACGGTGTGCTGTGCTTTCCCGACCAGCCGATCGATGCCTCGGCGCTGCGCAGGTTCTCGGCGCGCTTCGGTGAGCTGCAGGTGATTTCGTCCGTGAAGGGCCGCACCGAGCCCGGCATGCCGGAAGTATCGATACTTTCAAATATCGTCGAGAACGGTCGCGCGATCGGCATCCCCGATGCGGGGCAGGACTGGCACACCGACATGACGTATAACCGCGTCGTCGGTTTCGTTAACGTGCTGGTCGCGCTCAAAGTTCCCGTGCGCGGCGACCGCGTGCTGGGTGCGACCGAGTTCACCAATACGCAGGCCGCTTACGAGGATCTTCCGGACACGCTCAAGAAGCGGCTGGCTAACGCAACCGCGACTCACGACTGGAACAACTTCCACGAGCTCATGCGCAGCAAAGGCAGCACGCGTCCTGCGCTGACCGAAGAGCAGCGCCGCGAAAGGCCGCCAGTGTCGCACCCGCTGTTCCTGACTCATCCGATCACCGGGCTCAAAGTGATTTACGCGAACCCCGGTTTCACCGTGAAGATCAACGAGCTCGAGCCGGCGGAGAGCCGCGAGATGCTCGACTTTCTCTTCAGCCACATTCTCCAGCCCCGCTTCCGTTACGTGCACCGCTGGAGCGTCGGCGACGTTCTCGTGTGGGACCATATCGGTACGTGGCATTACGCAGTGCCCGACTACGCACCGCACGAGCATCGGCTGATGAAGCGCTGCCAGGTGCTCGCCGA
>JAQGNH010000385.1 GCA_028291945.1 Betaproteobacteria bacterium | reverse complement strand
GCATATCGAGGAGTGCCTCGAGAGGATGAGCGGATTCAGGCTTGCCGTTGAATTTCGCAATGAAACCTGGTTTTACGAACGCAGCCGTGATCGAACGTTTGCGTTCGAGCGCGAGCACGGAATAGCGCATGTCGTGGTGGATGAGCCGCAGGGATTCGCAAGTTCTATCCCTTCTGTGTGGGAAGTGACATCGCCGGAAATCGCTGTTGTGCGATTGCACGGGCGCAATCGCGAGACATGGGAGAAAAAGGGGCTAGCGGCCGCCTCGGACCGCTTCAACTATCTCTACAGCGAAGACGAGCTCGCCGAATTGGCCGGACCCATAAAATCGCTTAGCCAGAAGGCAGGCACGGTGCACGTTCTTCTAAATACGAACCATCAGGATCAAGGCCAGGTGAACGCGCGGCTACTGACAAACGTCCTCGCCAAGCAGTCGTGATCCACTGATGTTCGCGCCCGCGCCCCACCTCCAGCAGGATTCGCTCGGCATCATTGTCCTGGTCGGAGTCCTGACAGACGAGGTCCGCGTTCATTAAGGGTGACGATGTGGGTGCGATCAGCGCCTGCGAAATGTCCACCACCGTTCGAATCGGGCGATACCCCCCCGGCCTCTACAAAAGCTTTGTGGGCCCTTGTTTTGGCCAAGCGTTCAGTGGCTTCTGCCGCCAACGCGTGCGCTTTTGCGGAACCCGTTATGCGCCACATCCTCAACAGTATCCACACGCCGGACTGATTTAATCAAGACGGACTGACTAAGGTCAGGGCCGATTGGCCCTATCACTAGCCTCCCAGGCACGGTTTCTGTCATGGCACATGTGTTGCTCGAAGCTGTGCGAAAGGAGAACCACTATGTCAGACGATAGAACCAAGAAAAGCCAAGAGGACCGTAACCGCATCGACGTGCACGAAGACTACGAGCTGAGATATTGGACGAAAGAGCTGGGTGTGACGCCGGATGAACTGAAGTCAGCAGTGCAGAAGGTCGGCCCGAGTACGAAAGCCGTGCGCAAGCATCTGTGCAAGTAATTTTCTCTTTACGCACACAGCATGAAGATTAAATCGTCTCAACCCATTCTTTGCCTGAGACCCACTCAATTTTCAGTGGGCGTGCTGGAAGTCGAGCACAAAGTCGTTGAGGCACAGCGCCTGAGCAGGAAAAAACTTGCAAAGCTGGTGCGCAATACTCCAGTTCCCATCGTCGTCGCGCCCTGGGGCGATTTATTCGTGTTGGATCGCCATCACTTCATCTTCATGTGCTGGCATTTGAAAGTACGCAAGCTTCGAGTCGAGATCGTGAAGGACTATTCGCAGTCTAAACTCTCCTACCGCGAGTTCTGGCGCCGCATGGTGGAGGACCACTGCGCTCATCTGTACGATCAGTTCGGCGATGGGCCACGCGAAGCTCTGTATCTGCCACATGACATCCGCGGATTAGCCGACGATCCATACCGCAGTCTGGCGTGGATGGCGCGCAAGGAAGGCGCATATGAAAACTCGGACGAAAAATTTGCGGAATTCAAGTGGGCAGATTTCTTTCGCAACGAACGTCTACTTGCCAAACACGGGCGGGCCGGCTTCGTACCGGCTGTCAAACAGGCCTGGACGCTCGCCCGTTCCCGGGCAGCCATGAAGCTCCCTGGATATATCGCTCCCCACTTGGCCAAAACTGATGCACCCCGCAGCGGCCGAGGAAAAAGCGCTTTCATACCGGAACCGCAGTCTACCGGGGATCTCGCATCGATTCCAACGACGAAATGAAACCGTGACCGCGAATCAGCGGCACCGCTTACCCCTACGTCATGTGCGGAGCGCCGGTAACACCTTTTTCGCGAAGCTCGATATGAAGCCTTCCTGATCGCGATGTACGTTGTGCAGAAACAATCGCTCGAAGCCGAGCTCCGCATCAGCAGCAAGCCATTCGACATGCTGGTCGAGGCTCGATGACACACGGATCTTTTCGCGGACCTCGAAATGCGTCGCTTCCAGCGGCGCGGCTTCTACGCTTGTGCAACCAGCACGGCAACGGGCAACACAGCAAACAATGCATCCGCTGTAAGCACGCTTGCGGCTCGGTGTTCGGTCCCGCTGAGGCGATCCCGCCAGCTCCGATGGTGTAGCTCATCCGTGATCGCGATCTTCGTCTGTGCAAGATCACGAGCGTCGCGGCGGCGCGCAGGAAAACGGCGAACAGCCACCAACAGCGTCGTACTCCGGTGAGAGCGGATAAACGCGCATACGTCATCGGACGCGCGGCCTTCGATCGCACATGGGGTGTACGTACCGGTGCTGAACAGCTCGGGCCACTCTTTGCGTAGAGCCAGCAAGCTCGCCGTTACAGCGAGCTTTATCCGGCCGTCGCGCCATGCTTCCCGGTACTTGCGCATGCTGCCGGCGCGGTCGCCTTGCAGCGCCTCGATCACCTCCTGCAGCAGCTGCTGTCTGCGCTCGTAGTCCACGGGACGCCGATTGTCCGGGTCGACCAGGCTCAGATCCCACAACTCCGTGCCCTGGTAGGTATCAGGCATGCCGGGAACCGTAAACTTCAGCGTTGCCTGGACCACACTATTGTCTGCACCCAGTCGCGCGATCTTGTCCGCAAAAGGCACGAACAGTGACATGAACGCCGAGGACGAGCTCGAGTCGAGCGCGCGTCTTACGAATGCAATGACTCCATCCTCGTAAGCGGTGTTCGGCGTAGCCCACGTGGAGTGAACTTTCGCCTCTCTCACGGCTTTAGTCATGGCGCCTTCGAGGCGCTCACGATACGTCGTCAACGCCCGCGGGTCGGGAACGACGCCGCCGGTAAACTCGACAGGCCAGCTGCCGGCGAGCAGCTGATAGAAAAGATACTCGTCGTTGCGGTGCGGCACCGTGTCCTCTCCAATCCCGGCGCGAAGACTTTCCGACCACGTCGTCACCGCTTTGACCCAGTCGTCGGAAAGCTCCGAGATCACCGCCAGCCGCGCCCTCGTATCCTCTCCGCGCTTGGTGTCGTGAGTGGACGTCGCGAGCATGGCGTGCGGCCACTCCCGCGCGCGCGCCGCGTTGGCTGCGTGGAAATCCTCGATCGAGGTGCCGAAGTGCTCCGGATGTCCCCCGACCTCGTTGAGCGCCACGAACCGGTTGTAGCGATAGAACGCAGTGTCCTCGAGTCCTTTAGCCATGACCGGACCACTGTATTGCTGCAGCTTCATCGCACAGCGCAGCACGGAGTTTCTGCTGAAACCGCTCCGGGGCTCGCTCACGAGCTTGCCCGACATCAACTTCTCCAGAAAATCGAATACGCTCGCATCGACATCAGTCTCCCGGGCTCGTGCACGGCGTATCGCTTCGTCGAGCTCGCGCTCGTCGTCAGCGGCCAGGACCCCGCTGCTATCGACATACGTGCGATACACCGCAAAACAGGCAACGATCTCGCGAATGGCCCGGCGCAGAATGTTGCGCGTGAAATCGGCGGTCCTGGGATTCTGACGCGCAACGCGGCCCGCTTCACGCGCCAGCACGTTGAGCTCACTCGCCATCTCGTGTTCCATGATCCGGATCTTGCTGGTCCTGACGATGTCGGGGAAACGTGAGCGCTCATTCGTAAAGCTGCTGTAGGCCTGCGTCAGCTGTGTCTCTCCTGACGGGTCTACGAGCACGCCCAGCACGAGGTTGGCGAAGTCATAGCCCGTCGTCCCGTGGATAGGCCAATCGCCACGCAGGCGCTCGTGTGAAGCGAGAATTTTCTCGACAACCAGATACCATGACACGTTCGGCTTGTGCGGGGCGAGCTCGAGCGCAGTAGCTCGCAGTCGCTGCAGATAGCCTTTCACATCGAGCAGCCCGTCTACGTGATCGATCCGCAGCCCGTCAATCGTGCCTTCGCGCAGCAGTTTGAACACGAGCGCATGGGCTTGCTCGAATACCGCTGGCAATTCGACGCGCAGGCCTGCGAGATCGTTGATATTAAAAAAACGGCGGTAGTTGATGTCATCGGCTGCGACGCGAAAGTGCGCGACCCGCCAATGCTGCATCTGGATCAGGTCGTGAAGCGGACGAGCGCTTTCAGAGTCATCCGGAGTGATGCGGAATCGTGTTACCGCGTGTTCTATGGCTGCGGCAACACTGTCATCGGCTTTCGCGAGAGCGGCGAGCGAATGCTTGAGCTCGTTGGCGCGGCGGACAATCTGCGGCCGCCATTCATCGAGATTGGAGAAGCAGTCGCCAAACTTCTCCAGCTCAGGATGCGCATCGCCCAGGATGTGGCAGTAGTCGCGCGGACAGATCGGCAGTTTGTGTGAATCGTAAGCCCACACCGCGAATTCGCCCAACGCAGGATCGAACTTGAGCGCGATCTTGCCGGCATCGAGCTCGACACCGTATTGGTCCCCGAGAATGGGGACCAGCAGCTTGTCCTGCAAATAGCGCCGGTCGGTGTCCCAATCGATGTCGAACCAGCCGGCGTGCTCGGAATCCCGCCCCCACTCGAGCACGCTCAGCCACAATGGGTTATCCGCACCGCCCACGCCCATGTGATTCGGCACAAAATCGAGGATCTGCGACAAGCCGTTCGACCTGAACGCATCGACCATCTCTTTGAACGCTGCATCGTCGCCCAACTCTGCGTTCAAGCTGTGATGATCGACGATGTCGTAGCCGTGCGTGCTGCCCGGGCGCGCTTTCAAGTACGGCGAGGCATACACATGGCTGATGCCCAGGCGAGCGAGGTACGGCGCGAGCTTCGCCGCGTCGCGGAATCCAAAACTCTTGTGAAACTGCAGACGATAGGTCGCGCGCGGAATCATTAGCTCACGCACCACTGCCGCTGCCGGTGTCAATGGACCACCTGACACTCCAGGGCCCGAGTGACTCGGCTTCCACGTCACCTTCCCGCCAGATTTCTCTTGATGGTCGCGGCAGGTGCGCCTTCACACGCTCCGTCGAGAGGTTGGCATCCAGCGCAAGCTCTGCGCCTTCCAGGGGCCAATACACGCTCACCGCGGAGGGCGCGAGCACGGTGTAACGGCCTCCGCGCACAATTTCGTGCATGCGCGGTGCGATCTCCGCTTTTCGCACACGCAGCACGCGTTGATACCATTCGAGCCAGCTCGCGTGTTCAGGCTTACGCAGGTCGCTCCAGTCGAGTTTTGCAGACGCAAAGGTCCCAGCCGACTGCGGATCTGGAATGAGTGAGTGCTTTTCCGAGTCCTGGAATTCAGGAAACGCCGCAAACTCCTGCCTTCGGCCCTCCGAAACCGCACGAGCAAGGTCTCCCGAAAAATCGCAGAAGAAGACGAACGGCTGCGCGGCGTTCCATTCTTCGCCCATGAACAGCATCGGCACGTGCGGCAATAATAGATATACCGCTGCGATCGCACGCAGCGCGTTGGCCGGTGCCATCTTGCCGATGCGGTCGCCGAACGCGCGATTGCCAACCTGGTCGTGGTTCTGAATGAAGGATACGAAAGCCTCGGGGGGGAGATCGGCGCTCGGTTCGCCGCGTGCTTTGCCGCTAAACCTCATCGTTTCGCCCTGGAACGCGAAACCTTCTGCGAGAGCCCGCCCGAGCTTGTGAGTGTCTCCGGCGTACTCCTGGTAATACCCGTTACTCTCACCGGTCGCCGCTGTGTGCAAAACGTGGTGCACGTCGTCATTCCATTGCGCTGTGTACCAGGTGGGCTCGCCGCCCTTCTGCCGTACCAGCCGTTTCGCCTGGTTATGTTCGTTCTCGAGCACCAGATGCACGTGCCGATTCTTGATCGTGCTGCGAACCGTTTCGCTGAGCTCCGTAAGCAGGTGTCTGGGGTTGTCGTCGATGATCGCGTGTACCGCGTCGAGCCGCAAACCGTCGAGCTGGAACTCCTCGAGCCAGTACAGCGCGTTCTGGATGACGAACTGGCGTACGGGCGCGCTGGTCCTTCCGTCGTAATTGATTGCCGCACCCCATGGCGTCTGATGGCGCTCCGTAAAGAAGTCGGGCGCATATAACGAAAGATAGTTGCCGTCGGGACCAAAATGGTTATAGACGACGTCGAGCAGCACCATGATGCCGCGGTCGTGAGCCGCGTCGACCAGCGCCTTCAGATGTTCCGGGCGGCCATATGAAGAATCCGGTGCATAGAGAAGCACGCCGTCGTATCCCCAGTTTCGCGCGCCCGGGAAATCAGCGATCGGCATGATTTCGATCGCCGTAACGCCCAGCTCGCGCAGGTGGTCGAGCTTGCCGATGATGCCGAGAAAGGTGCCTTCCGGCGTGAAAGTGCCGACGTGCAGCTCGTACACGATGGCCTCGGACCACGGACGCCCGGTCCAGCTCGGATTGCGCCAGCCGTATTCGTGCGGATCTATGACTTCACTCGGGCCATGCACATCACGAGGTTGAAAACGAGAGGCAGGATCAGGAATGTGTGTGCCGTCAGGCAGAATAAACTGATAGCCGCTTGCATGTTGTGCACGCGGCGTTGTGAGCTCGTGCCAGCCTTCGCCGACTGACTGCATTTGCAAACGTTCCTCGTCGCCCTCGAGCGCCAACTCCACACTCTCGCAGGCAGGCGCCCACAATCGAAAGCGCACGCCGCCTTCGACGATCTGCGCTCCGAAGTCCATGGCGTGCGCAAAGCCGCGCGCGCCGCGGCTCATTGTCAGTGTCAAACCCCGTCCTCCTAGGTTTTAGAAACGGCGGCAGCAGCTCGTTCGGCCGACGTTAATTATGCTTCTGCAAAACGAACACGAACAGCGACCGGCCCGTCACCTGGTAAGTGTCGCCCGGCGTGAAGAGCGGCTCATCGCGCTGATCCGGCTGGTTCGTGTCGACGAGACGTTTCCAGTGCTGTCCCCCTGTGTTGTCAGAACCCAGCGTGTAGCCAAAGAGCTCGTCCGACCAGCGTACTTCTCCGCCAGTGCTTTCGCGTACGGATCCAGCAGCAATTTATTGGCGTTGAATCGATGACCTTGTTCGGGTGCCGTGCACCCGGTACCCGTACACTGTGCCGGGCCGCGTGTCTGGCAGATACCCGTGCCAGACCTTGCCGTGTACTCGGGGAGCGCAATGCGCTCGAGCTCGCGCTCGCCCGAGGCATCGAACAAACACAGATCGACTCGCGTCGCGTGAGCTGAAAAAAGCGCGAAATTGACGCCGAGCCCATCCCAGGTTGCGCCAAGTGGTTGAGGCCGGCC
>JAQGNH010000357.1 GCA_028291945.1 Betaproteobacteria bacterium | reverse complement strand
CGAGGAGATCACCGATGTACCAAAACAAGATGTGGCGCTGCGCGTGTGCGCCAGCGCTGGTGGCGTTCGCCCTGATGCCGCTCGAGGCCGCAGGTCAGCGGTTTCCCGACCGGCCGATCCGGCTCGTCGTCCCGTTTGCGCCCGGCGGCGTAAACGACATCATCGGGCGCAAATACGCACAGGAAATGACTCGCGTGCTCGGCCAGAACGTGATTGTCGATAACAAAGCAGGTGCGAGCGGCGCAATCGGAAGCTCCGATGTCGCGCGCTCGAAACCCGATGGCCATGTGCTGCTCATCGCCAATTCGACCACTCACGTGATCAACCCCATCGCTATGACGAACCTGACCTACGACGCGCTCAAGGAATTCGCGCCCATTGCGGTCATCACGGTGGTGCCTACTGCCGTCGCAGTACACCCCTCGATGCCCACGCGTAACCTGAAGCAACTGATCGCCTTTGCCAAGGCGAATCCAGGCAAGCTGTCCTACGGTTCTGCCGGAACGGGGAGCATCACGAACCTGACGGGTGAATTATTCAAAAAACTGGGCGGCAACCTCAACATCGTTCACGTGCCGTACAAGGGCGCAGGGCCGGGCTTGCAGGATCTGGTGGCCGGGCACATTCCAATGTACACACCGACGGTCAGCGCAGCGCCGCTCCAGTATCACAAAGAGGGACGCATGCGCATGTTGGCGGTATGCGCAGAGAAACGCCTCTCGGCGGCCTCTGACGTCGCGACGGTAATCGAGGCTGGAATGCCGGAGATGGTCGTATATTCGTTCAATGCGATACTCACTACGGCGGGCACGCCCCGACCTATCGTCGATCAATTGCATCAAGCAACGCTCAAAGTGATGGCCGACGCCGAGTTCCAGGATTTTCTAAGGCAAGCCGGTGCGGAGCCGGTGACCGACTCCAGCCCGGACAAGACGTCCCGCTTTCTGAAGAACGAGATCGCAAGGTGGACACCGATTATCAATGAGGCGGGACTGAAGCAGTAAGCGAGAAAATGCAAATCATCCGAGTCAGAACCATATGAGTGGCATACACGGTCTTTCGATCGCGATCGTCGGCGCGGGCATGGGCGGCATGGCGGTCGCGGGCACGTTGCGCCGCGCGGGATTCACGAAGATCGCGATCTATGAGCAGGCGAGCCGGTTCGCACGCATCGGCGCCGGCATTCAGATGATGCCGAACTCGATGAAGGTCTTACGCGGCATCGGTGTAGAGGACCGCCTGCGGCGTGTTGCATTCGCGCCGTACTCTCACCTGAATCGTATGGGGGAGACGGGCGAAGTTACCAATGAGCTGCTGATGCCGGAGAGCCTTTACGGTGCGCCTTACCTGTGTATGCACCGGGCGGATTTGCACGACGCGCTCGCCTCAGTGGTGCCGCACGAGATCGTACAACTGAACAAGAAGCTCGTCGGCCTCGCACAAACCGGAAAGCGCGTGACGCTGGCATTCGACGATGGGTCCCGGGAAAGCGCTGATCTGGTGATCGGCACCGATGGTGTGCATTCGACCGTGCGCGACCTCATATTGGGTCCCGAGAAGCCGCTGCATAAGGGCCGCGTCGCTTACCGCGCCGTGTTCGCGGCAGCGTTGATGAACGGCCAGGACATCGGCCCGTCCCGCACCAAGTGGTGGGGTACGGACCGGCACATCGTCATCTATTACACCAAAGCCGACCGCAGCGAGATCTACTTCGTCACCAGCGTGCCCGAGCCCGCGGAGTGGATGACGCGCGAATCATGGTCAGCGAAAGGCGACGTCGAGCAGCTACGCTCGGAATACGAGCATTTCCACCCCGAGGTTCGTGCGGTTCTCAATGCGTGTCCCGACTGTCATAAATGGGCCATACTCGAACGTGAGCCGCTCCCGCGCTGGAGCGAAGGCCGTGTCGTGCTGCTCGGCGATGCCTGCCACCCCATGACACCGTACATGGCGCAAGGCGCCGCGACGTCAATCGAGGACGCGGCAATACTCGCGCGATGTCTCGAAGCGGTGCAGGGCAACGACATCGAGGCTGCGCTCGAGCGCTACGAGGCGCACCGCAAGCCTCGCACTTCTCGCATCCAGGCGATATCGAGCGCCAACACCTGGATGCAGAAAGGTGAGCAGGACACGTCATGGTTGTATGGATATGACGCGTGGAGCGTGAGGATCTAAAAGTGGTCAGCGGTTCAGCGGTGAGCCGTGAGCTATAAATCGTCAGAGCAGGACTACATTGTCATCAATGAAACGGGATCAATCGAAAGCGAGTAGCACTGACGGAAAGCGCGGCTACGCCGATCTCCATCAGCATCTCGATACGCTTCGTAAGGAGGGCCTGCTGCTCACGATCGACCGGCCGGTCGACAAAGACTCCGAGCTACATCCTCTCGTGCGCTGGCAGTATGTCGGCGGCATCGATGAAAGCGAGCGCAAAGCATTTCTGTTCACGAACGTCGTCGATGCTCGAGGGCGCCGCTACAAGTTTCCAGTGGTGGTGGGTGCGCTTGCCGGCAATCGTCACATTTATTGTCTGGGCATGAAAGCGACGGCTGATGAGGTGCAGCCGCGCTGGGAACGGGCCCTCGCAACGCCGATACCGCCACGTGTTGTAGATCGAGCGGTCTGCCAGGAAGTCGTGATCACCGGTGACGCGCTGAAAGGCGAAGGCAACGGTCTCGACGCTCTGCCCATTCCTGTGTCAACGCCGGGCTTCGACAGTGCACCAACGCTTACGGCAACCAATGTCATCACCAAAGATCCCGAGACCGGTATCCAGAATCATGGGACGTATCGCGCCGGCCTCAAGGCACCGGACCGGCTTGTCGTACGCATGGCCACTCGCGTAGGTGGTGCTGGAGGGTACCGCCACTACGTGCAACACCAGAAACGCGGAGACAAATCGATGCCCTGCGCGATCGTCCTCGGGGCGCCGCCTTACGTTGCATTCGTCGCTCCGCAGAAGCTGCCTATCGATGTCGATGAAATTGGTGTTGCTGGAGGCTTGGCCGGCGAACCGATTCACGTCGTGCGCGCGAAGACGGTTGACCTCATGGTACCCGCCGAGGCCGAAATCGTGATCGAAGGCTTCATTGACACAACACGGCTCGAACCCGAGGGACCTTTCGGGGAATCGCACGGGCACGTCGCGCTCGAGGAATTCAACATGCCCATGCACGTGACGGCGATCACCCATCGCAGCGATGCGATCGTCGCGTCGTACATCAGCCAGGTTACGCCGAGCGAATCAAGCGCGATCAAGCGCGTCGCCTACGAACCGATGTTTCTCTCGCATCTGAACAGAACCCTCGGGATCAAAGGCGTGAAGCGCGTGACGATGCACGAGCGCATGACGGCTCTGCGACGCATCACGATCATCACGGTCGCGACAGGGACGCCTCGAACCGAAGTGTGGCGAGCACTCTACGGCGCCACGTCGTTCAAAGCCGACTGCGGGAAGATCTGCATTGCGGTGAACGAGGACATCGATCCCGAGAACTCCGATGCGCTGTTCTGGGCAATGGCGTTCCGCATGGATCCTACGGACGACATGCAGGTGCTGCGCTACCGCAGTCCTGGACACGGTCCCGAACGGGAACACGAAGCCGAGCGGGAGGATTCGACGCTGCTGATGGATGCGACGATGAAAGAGGAATTGCCTCCGCTTGCGCTGCCCAAGCGCGAGTACATGGAACGCGCGAGGCAAATCTGGGACGAGCTGGGACTTCCTAAGTTGCGGCCGCAGTCACCGTGGTTCGGCGTCCCTGTGGGCGACTGGCTTCCACACTGGGACGACGCGGCGCGCCGCGCCGCCGAAGGTGCCTACCTGGAGAATGGTGTCAGGAGTGCGCAACAGCAGCGCGCCGGCTTGAAGCCGGAGACGCGCTATCGCCCTGACCCGGACGCTTAAGTATGATGGCATAACTGGGTGCAATGCCTGGCGGCCCCAAGCGGCGTAGGCAGTTTCGAGTCACCGCTTGGCCCTAAATCATCTACGCAGTATTGGACGGGCTATGTTTGATGCGATCGACTGCTGTCCCGGCAAGACATTTGCTACCCGCTGCAACACACGAGTGAAAAAGGAGGAGATATGAACGGCATCAGGCTAGTAGCCATCATTCTGATCATGGCCGGAGTCATAGGTCTGGCCTACCAGCAATTCAGCTTCACCCGCGAAACCGCGCAGGCGAAGATTGGACCGCTGGAGCTTTCGGTCAAGGAAAAGCAAACAGTCAATGTACCGATGTGGCTGAGCATCGGAGCGATCGGTTTGGGCGTCGTGCTGCTGGTGAGTGGCGGCCGAAAAAAGTGAGATCGACGGTCTGCGAAACGCAGGGTGCATATTCCTCTCTCGCCCGAAAGCTCCCGGAATTATGGCAATACGCGTCGTACGGCTTGGAAGCCCGCGTGAAGCGGACGAAGGGTTGCGAATCGGCACCGTTCGGCGGCCGCCGCGCGCCGTGCGCAAGGAAGATTATGGCAAGCGCGACTTCTTCGACGTCTGGCTGCCGGAGCTCGCCCCGAGCGCGCCATTGGTCTCTTATGCGCTCTCGGAGCCTTTTACGCTGGGGCGCTGGGCTGCGTACGAGAAGCGCTATCGCAGCGAGATGAGCAAGCCCGCAGCGCAACGTCTCATCCAGATGCTCGCAGCATTGTCGCAGCAGACCAATTTTTCCGTGGGTTGCTATTGTGAAAATCAGAATTACTGCCACCGGGCCATTCTGAAGGATATTTTGGCTGATGCCGGGGCGGTGATCGTTTAGCGACACTCACGCCCGAGGAGGTGAGCGCTGTGGAGAAAGTCGGCTCTAGAATCGCAGCTGCTGGCGCGATGGGGCGCCTTGGACGAATACGAAAAATAGGGCGACGTCCCCGAGGGATCATTCAGGCCAGATCCGGCGCGCTACGTTCGGAGAGCCCGCGCTGTGCACGAGATGGGGTATGAAGCGGTTTGTCCACGCTTCCATTTCCGGATAGAGCTGAGGGACCTTTGCAACGCCTTCGGCGCGTGCCTCGACGGAGACGAATTCGTAAAGCACCGCGTGCTTCGCCCAACCCACGACCGACACCATCTTTCTCATGCCGATACAGCCGGGTAATCTCGCCATGGCAGGGAACCGCCAGTCGGCATACCAGGCGAGCAGCTCTTCTTCGAGCTCACAGCTTTCGGCGTTGTAGCTGCCGAGCTGTATACACGGCCCGAGCGCGCGTCCGCCACGCTGCGCAGCCTCTGGGCCGTCAACCCGCGCCTCCTCAGTCAGGATCGAAAGACGTTCGCCACGGCGAGCGGACAGCATGCGGCGATCTTTAGCCGACAAGGACGCCTCCCAGCTACTGGGTTGGCGGGCGGCAAATGAGCGCGCGTCTTTCGAGAAAACATGCGAGCTTTCGGCGCCGACGATCAGCATGTACTCCGTGGCCCCCGGCACTGCGGGGTCTGTCGTGTGGCGGATGCGGTGAGTGGTCGGCAGTTTTGCAGAGGCGTAGTGCGCTGACCACAGCACGCCGGGTCTTTGGAGCAGTTTCGGGATATACGTTTCGTGCGCCCACGCCAGATATTCTTCACGGCCTTCTGCGGGCAGGTCGTACCAGCTGATCCAGAGCGCTTTATCCAATGTCTCTTCCTCAGATGCGGGTTTTGAGTGACGGGCTCGGGCACGGGGATAGCGCAGGAGCGGCGGAGCCTTTTACTGAGGTTTGATGCCCGCTGCCTTCACAACTTTCATCCATTTTGAAACTTCGCTTTTGACGATACCTGAAAACTCCTGCGGGCTGTCGCCGACAGGTTCCAGACCATCGCGCAGCAAGAATGCTTTTACCTCGGGAATGTAAACGACTTTGGCCGATTCAGCGTGCAGCTTTGAAATGACAGGCGCCGGTGTCTGTGTTGGCGCAAGCAGTCCGATCCACGAAGCATGCTCGTAGCCCGGAACACCAGCTTCGGCGATTGTCGGGAATTCCGGCGCCACCATTGAGCGTTTTGCGGTCGTGACGGCGAGTGCGCGGATTTTGTTCGACTTCACGTGAGGCAGTGCAGTCGAGATCGTCGCGAAATAAAGTTGTACTTGCCCGCTCAATAAGCCGACGACCCCCGGCGCGCCGCCTTTGAACGGGACCTGGATCATGTCGGTTCCCGTCATGTACTTGAAAAGCTCTGTGGCGAGGTGCGTGCTCGTTGCGATGCCGCTCGATGCGTAATTGAGCTCGCCCGGCTTTGCTTTCGCTAGAGCGATCAGCTCTCTGACCGATTTGACTGGCAGCGATGGGTGGACCACGAGAATGTGAGGCAACGCGGCGAGGCGCGTAATCGCAGAAAAATCACGCACAGGATCGAATGGAAGTTTATCGTGGAGACTCGGATTTATGGTGAATGATGCGGCAACGGCGAGCAGCGTGTAACCGTCAGGCGCAGCTTTTGCGACGGTTTCAGTGCCATTCAAGCTGCCCGCGCCCGGACGGTTATCCACCACGATCGGCTGGCCGAGCGCGTCACTCAAGCGCTGCGTCACGAGACGCGCTGCGAGGTCGGTCGATCCGCCGGCGCTTTGTGGAACGATGATACGAATAGGCTTGGTCGGATACGGGGTGCCGGGCGCGGTCGCTGCGGCGGCTGCCGAAGCCACATGAACGAGCCCCAACGCGATCATTATTCGAGGCCTGGAGATCACGCTGCTGCGCTTGCCCGAACCCTGCATTCCATCCTCCGCCTCATCTCGGGCGCTCCTCTCTGCGAGATCACGGCGTCACGGAGCACGACTCAACGCTTTTTAATCCGCGTCATATCCCGGTAACACCCTAGCATCGATCACACAGACTTTGCCTTCGCGCACGGCTTGCATAGCGGTCTGCATCGCTCTGTGCATGTCTGCGAGGGTCGTAACGGGTCCGACGGCGACCGCACCTTGTGCGCCCGCCATCGCAGCAATATCGATGTCAGGTTCGGAGATGCGCTGACCAATCCATCGATTCTGGGCCGGTCGGGCCCGCGCGACTGCGACACGTTCCTGGTGCAGCTCGTCGTTATAGTACGAGCGGTTGTTGCACACGATCATGAGGCACGGAATGCCGTAATGAGCCGCGGTCCATACGGCGGTGTTGCCCATGAGAAAGTCGCCATCACCGCATAAGCCGATAGCGATGCGCCCGCTGCCTTTCAATGCCAGAGCCGCACCCACGGTAATGCCTGGTCCCGCACCGACGCCGCCGCCGCCGTCGAAGCCGATATAGTCGAGCGGGTGCCGGAAGTGGGCATAGCCGCCATGCCAGCCGAGTGGAAGGCGCGTGATGCAACGATCGATTCCGCGCGTGGCGGCCTCGAGTGCGTCGGCGACGCCTGCGAGCGTCAGCGTTTTTTCAGGCTCCGGTACTTTTCGCTGCGGAGAATCCGTGGTCTGGGTGCTCGACCGCGCTTGCACCGTGTCCAGCAGCATTGGCAGCGCGGCATCTGGATCACACATCAGGTAGACATCGGTCGGGGGGAGAATGTGATAATCCATCGCCCAGCCGCGGTGCGAATGCGCATCGCACGACACCTGGATTATTTTTGGCTTGATCGTGTCCGCCCCGAACGCTTGCTTGAGCGCACCGCCGAGATCGAGCCAGTCGAGCGACAGGATGACGTCGGCTTGTGCGATAAGCTTTTTTGCGTCCCCTGTGAGTCTGTTCCCCGGCGGCGCCGCATGAAGTCGGTGATCAGTCGGGAATGCCGCTGCCAGCTTGATATGAGTCAGAACGGGCATGTTGAGCTTTTCCGCAAGCGCGACGCGCACATTCCATGCCTCGACGCTGCGCGAGCAGCGTCCAGCCAACATTACGGGACTCTTGGCGTTCGACAGCAGGCGTGCCGCTTGTGCGACCAGGTCCGCCGAGGGCTGCGCCGGCTGCGGCGCTGCAAAGCGTTCTACGGCCGGCATCGGAGGAAGTGATTCCAGTTTTTCCTCCTGTATCGAGACATCCAGGTTGACGTATACGGGGCCGCGTGGCGCCGTTTGCGCAATCTGCGCAGCTCTCAGCAGCGCTTCAGTCGTCGCTGCGACAGAGCCCGGCTGGTTGTCCCACTTTGTATAGTTGCGTATGAGCTGAGCCTGATCAGAGCAGGTGTGTATCCATTCGATCCACGGCCTGCGCCTGGCGGCGTCCCATGCGCCGGTGGCGCCGATGATCAGCACCGGACTACGGTCGCACCACGAGTTGAAGATCGGCATGGTGGCATGCATGAGGCCGACGTTCGAGTGAAGCGCCGCAGCCATCATCCTGTCCGACGCTTTAAAGTAGCCTTGTGCGATCGAGACGGCATGCTCGTCGTGCAGGCACAGGATCATCTGCGGTGTACGATTGCCCAGATAGTTGACGATGCTGTCGTGCAGCCCGCGGTAACTTGCGCCGGGGTTGAGAGCGATGTACGGGATATCGAGGCTGCGCAGAACCGCCGCGATTGCATCACTGCCCCAGACGAGGTCGCCGTGCTCTGCTCGGACGGGCGCATCGTGGACGATAGCCGTAGTGTCTTGCATGTTGATCCTCGCCTTTACAGTTCGCCGCGGGCAATCAATCCGCCGTTGCTCCCGACGCTTTGATCACACGTGCCCACTTGGTGAATTCGTCGGCCAGGTATCTGGCAAACGCTTCACGCGTGCTGCCGACGGCGACACTCCCGCTTTCGGCCATGCGCTGCTTCATATCAGCGGTGTGCATGATCTTCGTGACTTGCGCATTGAGCAGGTTCACGATGTCAACCGGCGTGCCGGCCGGCCCGAGCACACCGTACCACTGGCTCGACTCGTAACCTTTCAGCCCCGACTCTGCCACCGTGGGGAGGTCGTGCAGCGCCGGCAATCGTTCTTTGCTGGTCACGGCGAGACCACGCACGCGTGCGCTGGTAATGAGTGGGACTGCGGTGAGCGCGGGCATGAACATCGTGCTGACCTCGCCGCTCAGTAATCCGGTGATGGCAGGGCCTGTGCCCCGATAGGGTATGTGCATCATTTCGGTGTGTGTCATGGTCCTGAAGAGCTCACCCGCCAGGTGTGGCGTGCTGCCGCTGCCGGATCCTGCGAAGTTCACCTGCCTGGGATGGGCCTTTGCAAGCGCGATCAGGTCCTTTACGTTACGCGCCGGGACAGAAGGGTGCACGACCAACACATTCGGAGCAATCGCGATGAGGCTGATAGGCTCGAACTGTTTGATCGGATCGTAAGTGACTTTGCTGTAGAGACTGGGCGTTGTCACGAAATTCGCGCCGTTCACGAGGAGCGTATAGCCGTCCTTGGGCGCCTTTGCCACAAGCTCTGACCCTATCATTCCGTTTGCACCCGCGCGGTTTTCGATAATGAACTGTTTGCCGAGAGACTCGCTGAGGTTCTGTGCGAGGATACGGCCCATGCTGTCGTTGCCGCCCCCCGGTGGGAAGGGGACGATGACGCGCACCGGACCGGTCGGATAGGTTTGCGCGGAAGCATGGCTGATCATGGCAATGAACGCGACGCTTGCAAGTGCAGACACTTGATAGCCCATCTGCATGTTTCTATGTTCCTCCTCGTTTTATCCGCTGCCCGCTTCCCGCCGTGATCAAGCATCCCGTTTCAGTACTTCCTGTATCGCTTCTGCTGGAACCTTGATCTCGACGCCCGCGCGCTCTTCCTGCAGCAGCATGGCCGCGCGTGAATCGCGATGGCCCCACCCGCGGTTGAGTGCTTCGCTCATTTCGGCGTACGTCATGTTCGCAATCCGCATGGGCACGCCGAGCTCGCGACCGAGTTCGGTTGCAAGCGTTACATCCTTGTGAGCCAGTTGCAGGGCAAAGTCCGCAGGCTCGAACGAGCCTTGCAGAAACTGCTTGCCAAGGCGATCGAAGGTTCGCATGCGGCCGAGCGAACATTGGCGCACAGCCGCCCACAGGTCCAGAGGATCGACGCCCGCTTTCACTCCCAGCGTGAATACTTCTGCGAGCGCCGTCTGGATCATGTAGCCAGCGCAATTGTGTACGAGCTTCGCAACTGAGCCGGCGCCAATCGCACCGATGTACAGGATCTGATCGCCGATCGCGTCGAGCACGGGCCGGAACCGGTCGAACACGGCTTTATCCCCGCCCACGAGCAGGGCGAGTTTGCGTGCCTTTGCACCGTGCGGCCCGCCGCTCACCGGCGCATCGAGCATCGGCAAGCCTTTAGCGGCAAAGCGCGCATGGATTCTGCGAACCACGGTTGGCGAGTTCGTCGATAAGTCGAACCACGCAGAGCCCGGTAGCATCGCGTTCAGCAGTTCTTCGCCGACAGCTTCGGCTTCGCGCGGACCGGGAAGCGAGGTGAATATGACATCCGCTGCTGCGGCGATTGCACGCGGACTGTCCGCCCACTTCGCACCTGCCTCTAGATGAGGCCTGGCCGTGTCACGCCTCAAGTCGTTCACACTGAGCTCGTAGCCCGCCTTTCTTACGTTGAGCGCCATCGAACCGCCCATCGTCCCCAACCCTATGAATCCGACTTTCATCGTCGCTCCTCCCGTAAAAGCTCAAGCGCCCAATCGTGTTAAATTAGCTCGAAAAACGCAAGCGCTATTGCAAAGTCACGAATGGTCGATTCGTAGTAAGCGTCTACCAAAGGACCCCCATGGACATGCCCGAAAAAGCCACACGCGTTTCGCAGCCGCGCGATCTCAAGCTCATCGTCGAGAAGGACGTGCAGATCCCGATGCGCGACGGCACGGTGCTGTACGCCGACGTGTTTCGCCCGGACACAACAGACAAGGTGCCGGTGATCTTCAACACGAGCGTATATCAGAAAGACAAGCTGTGGGTGCCTCCGGCTGATCTCGAGGAGGAGGCGAACCCGCACATGAACTGGGAGACGGTGAATCCCTTGTGGTGGTGTCCGCGCAGTTATGCGTGCGTGCGTGTCGATTCGCGAGGGTCGGGACGCTCGCCAGGCCAATCGGAGCCCAGCTCCTATCAGGAGGCGGTGGACTCGTACGATGCAATCGAATGGATTGCAAGGCGCGAGTGGTGCTCGGGAAGCATTGGAATGCTGGGCATCTCCTATCACGCGTCTTCGCAGTGGCGCGCAGCCAACATGCAACCGCCTTCACTCAAGGCGATCATGCCGTGGGAGGGACGCGCAGACCAGTATCGAGACCAGGCATACCACGGCGGTATATTTGCGCTCGGCTTCATCGGCAACTGGTGGCTCACGCACACGGCCCATCATCTGCTCGGTCGGCCACGCAGTTACAACCCTGACGCGTTCCACAATGACATGATGTGGAACATGATGCGCAACGACCTGGATTCCGAGTTCTGGCGCATGAATAGCGCCAGATGGGACCGCATCAACGTGCCTATGTACAGCGTGGGCAACTGGGGCGGTTTTTCGATGCATCTGCGCGGGAACACTGAAGGCTACACGTGCGCTGCGTCGAATCACAAGAAGCTACGCATCCACACCGGTACGCACTTCCACCCGTTCCACTCTGAAGAAGGGCGCACCGATCAGCTGCGCTGGTTCGATTACTGGCTCAAGGGTATCGACACAGGGATACTGAACGATCCACCCGTGAAGCTCGAGATACGCACGGGCGGCAGCCCGAAGCGCTACGAGTTCCGTTATGAGAATGAATGGCCAATCGCGCGGACGCAGTGGACCACGGTCTATCTGAAGATCGAACGGGAGCCTTCGAGTGAGACGGACGTGGCGGAAGGCGAGTTGACGTCGGAGCGGCCGGCACAGGAAGTAAAGCTTACGTATCCCGCGTCGGGTTCGACCAAGGCCGGTATCGCATCGGGGTCATCCCTTGCCACTACGCACGGTAACACGGGACGCACCGGCGTTTCGTTTGAATCCGCTCCGATGCCGGAAGATACCGAAATCACTGGCCCGTTGATGCTGAATTTGTGGGTATCAAGCACGTCGGAGGATATGGATATCTTCGTCAGCATCCGAAACATCGGACCGGATGGCAAAGACGTGTCCGAGGTAGGACAGCATGGCCAGCCAGTGCCATGTGTCACTAAGGGCTGGCTGCGTGCTTCGCACCGCAAACTCGATAAGGAAAAATCGCTTCCCTATCGTCCTTATCACGCGCACGACGAGCGCTGGTGGTTAAAGCCGAATGAAGCGGTGGAATGTCAGGTCGAAGTGTGGCCGACGTCGATGGTATTCAGAAAAGGTCACAAGCTCAGGCTCGACATTCAACCGCGGGATGGGGTCGGCAGCGCGCCGTATACGCACTATCACGGCGACTACAATGCAGGCGCTGAGAACACGATCTACTCGGGCGCGGATAAAATTTCGTATTTGTTGTTGCCGATCGTCCCGCCAAAATGAGTCAGCGCATCGCGCAAATCGACTGCGGCAGTTAACTACTCGCTGCCACATTCGTCACAAAAACGGCGCCTCAAGGGGCGCCGTTTTCTTTGACGCCGCAATTGCCGCACTTTGACCGGGGTCAGCTGCGACTTATGTCACTGGAGGACGCGCAAGTCGACATTAAGGTAGCAGCCCCAGGAGGATAAGTGAAAGGTGACGTCGTGCTCGATCAGATCCAAATCGCACTTCAAGCGCTCTTAGGAACAGGCTTGCTATATGGGGGTTTTCTGGCATTCAGCAATTGGCATCTGTCAGGCTCAGATTCCTCTGAACAGAACCATGGCTAAACAGGAAAAACGCAGCGAATGGAATTTCGCTGCGACAAAGAAAGGGGAGTGGAGATGGCGCGTCGTACATCCCGACGGAACGGAAGTGCGCTCCATACGCCTCTTTACTGTGCTTAAGGACTGTATAGCGGATGCAAGTCGGCACGGCTATATCGCGAATAAACCAAAAATAGAACGGCGAAAAAGCACTTAGTATTTCATCGCTATCCGGACGCCGTCGCAACGCGTTGTTTCCGTGACAAATCTGTGCGCCACGTCCTCGACAGGGACGCCAGGCGAACGCTAATGTCGCGCGCGACCACACAGGGGAATAACGTGAGTTCGGCAAGGCTTAACGACGAGAGCGGCTGCACGGCAGCTTCGCGAGCTCTACCGAACAAGGTGCGCTCGTGAGGCCGCTCAATTCGGCGCTGAGCGAGCAGGAACCGCGACAACCGCAACGCCTCGGCGTACTGTCTGCAGTTACCGACGTCAAGTCGCCGGCGCCTGTTCTTGCAGCACGTATTCTCCAGTTTCAGGCGACGATCCTATCCCACGAGAAGTTTGCGGAAGCTGCAACTGCGTTTGCCACTGAAATCGCGTCCCTGCTGCATTTTGAGCGTGCAGCGATCGGCTTCTACCGAGACGGCCATGCCCGGATCGTTGCTACTTCCCATACGGGCGATTTTCAGGCGAATTCAGAATTGTTCAACCGGTTCAGCGCGGCAATGGAGGAGGCGCTGGACCAGGCCAGCACGATCGCGTTTCCGGCGATTGCCGGCACGCGCCCTTTGATTACCTTGGCGCATGCGGAACTGAGCAAAAGCTATCACGGCAGCGTTTGCACGGTGCCGCTCGTAAGTCGCGGCCATGCTTTTGGTGCTCTCACCTTGGTTAGAGCGAGTGGCACCGTATCGGGCAAAGAGGAGATCGCACTTTGCGAGCATCTCGCCTGCATCACCGGCCCAATCCTCGAGCTCAAGTGGGAAAGCGAGCGCTCCTGGCGGGAACGGCTTCTGCGCAGCCTGCGCGTAAACACGCGACGCTTGATCGAACCCGGAAATGCCGCGGCTAAGACGGGTATCGCTCTCGCGGCGGCGATTGTCCTCGCGTTGCTGTTCGTGCCGGTGCAGTACCGAATCGGCGCGCAGGCGCGGATCGAAGGTTCAATCCAGCGTGCGCTGGTTGCGCCTTCCGATGGATTCTTGCGTCAGGTGTACGCACGACCCGGCGACGCAGTGAAGGAAAATCAGGTTATTGCAGAACTCGGCGAAGAAGACCTGCGCCTCGAGAGGCGCAAATTGGAGAGCGAGCTCACACAACACGAGAATGCAGCGTCGGCCGCGCTCGCGCGTTCCGATCGCACGCAGTTCGTCATCAATCAGGCGAAGGCTGACGAAGTGCGTGCGCAACTCAGTCTTGTGGATGCGCAACTGTCCCGCACACGCATCGTGGCACCGTTCGACGGTATCGTCATCAAGGGTGACCTGAGCCAATCGCTCGGCGCGCCGCTTCGTCGCGGTGACGTCCTACTCACTGTTGCTCCGGCGCATCAGTTCCGTTTGCTCATCGACGTGGACGAGCGAGACATTAGCGGCGTGCGGCCAGGCCAGAACGGCAGTGTTGCCCTCGGCGCTTTGACGGACCGGGCGCTCAAGTTTGAGGTCGTAAGAGTCACGCCGGTAGCGAGCACGCGCGAAGACCGCAATGTTTTCGAGGTCGAAGGCAAGTTTAATGAGACTGCGTCAATGCTACGGCCCGGACTGCAGGGGGTTGCAAAAATAGACGCGGGCTATCGCCCACTTGCGTGGATCTGGACGCACCGGCTCGTGGATTGGGTGCGCATGACGCTCTGGTCCGTGGGGCTTTAGCCGTGCAACAGTCGCTTTTCAGTGAGCTTTGGTATCGAGTGGCAGAACAGCATCCGCGCCTGCGCTCAGAGGTGCGTGTGCAGCGCCAGCAGGTGCGTGGGCAACGCTGGTATCTGCTCGTTAACGTCGTCAATGGCCGGCAGTACAGGATCAACGAGAAAGCATACGAGTTCATCGGACGTTGTGATGGCCTGCGATCAGTCGAAGAAATCTGGAACAGTCTGTTGGAGCAGCTTGGCGACGACGCACCGGCTCAAGCTGAAGTGATTCACTCCCTGAATACGCTACATGAGTACGACCTGATTACATACGATACGGCGCTGGATGCGAGCATGCTCGTTCGACAAGGCGACAAAAAAACGCAGCGCGGCATTCAACGGCTGGTCAATCCTTTCGCGTTGCGCATCCCGCTAGGCGATCCGTCCCGGTTACTACGTTACCTCGACCCACTTGCCCAACTCGTTTTCAACCGCGTGAGTTTCTGGGTCTGGATAGTCGCGATCGTGGCCGCGAGTCTCACTGCCGCGAGCAACTGGCATGCATTGAGCTCACACGCAGTCTCCTATATGGGAACGCCGCGGTATCTGTTTCTGGCGTGGATCAGCTTCCCGTTCATCAAGACTTTGCACGAACTCGGCCATGCGCTCGCTCTGCGTCGATGGGGCGGCGAAACCCACGAGATCGGCTTCAGCCTTTTCGTGCTGGTACCAGCGCCGTACGTGGACGCATCTGCGGCTGCTGCATTCCCATCGCGCGCGCAGCGCGTGCTCGTTGGTGCCGCGGGGATCATGGTGGAGCTCGTAATTGCTGCCTTTGCACTTGCGATCTGGATTAACGTGCAGCCCGGCGTGGTGCGCGACCTTGCGTTCGTCACGATGTTCATCGCCAGCATCTCCACGTTGGTGTTCAACGGGAACCCGCTGTTGCAGTTCGATGCTTATTACGTGATGTCAGACGCGCTGGACTTGCCGAATCTCGCATCACGCAGCAAGGCATGGTGGGGGCAAGTATTGACGCAGGGCCTCACTGGCAATGGCCGGTCCGAGCACGTGCAAGCCGAGAACGGCGAGTGCAAATGGCTGTTTGCATATGCGCCGGCTGCGTTCACGTACCGCCTTGTCGTTTCGTTTCTGCTTGTTCTCTGGTTGGGAGCGCATTCGGCAGTGCTTGGCGGCATTGCCGCTTTGCTCTTGATTCTTGCGCTGATCGTCAAACCCACTTTGTCCAGCTTTGCGCAGATCTGGGCCGCCACTTCGGTCGGGGGGGCGCGCGTGCGCGGCGCATCGGTTTGCGCTACGGCAGGCTTCCTTGTCATCGGCGCGATATGCGTGGTGCCATTGCCGTTCCATACCGTTGCAAGTGGCGTTGTATGGCCTCCCGAGCAGGCAAGGGTGCGCGCCGCGACTGACGGGTTTGTCACGCAGATACTGGCTCGAGACGGAGACCAGGTCACCACAGGTCAGGTTCTCGTCTTGCTCGATGACCCGAATCTCTTTGCCCAACGCGACAGGCTGACCAGCCGCCTGGAGCAGCTGCAGGCTGCCCGATTCAGTGCGTTACTCGACAGCTACGAGCACGTCCGGAGCGCCGAAGAAGAGAGCGCCCGCGTGCAGTCCGAGTTGCAAAGGGTCGAAGATAAGATCGAGCACTTGAAGGTCCGGGCGCATGCCGACGGCAGGCTTGTCATGCCACACCAGCAGGATCTTGCTGAGAGCTTTGTGCGCCAGGGCAGCACCTTTGGA
Organism: Betaproteobacteria bacterium; assembly: GCA_028291945.1. GTDB lineage: Bacteria > Pseudomonadota > Gammaproteobacteria > Burkholderiales > SG8-41 > JAQGMV01. Next base: position 22,636 of record JAQGNH010000357.1, on the reverse strand, counting down.
TACGTACTCGAACGTTCGCAGATCGGCGTGCGCGCGGTGGTCCCCGAATACGACGTCGCCCTCGTGCGTGACTTCACGCGCGACGTGCAGGTTCGACTCGCCGGCCACTCCGAATTCACAAATGCTGAGCTGGTGCGAGACATTCCGGCTGCGACATACGACTTGCCCAGCGTTGCGCTCGGGGACCGTGGTGGGGGAACCCACGTCACGGATCCGGATGACAAAGACGGTCTGCGCACGCGCGAACCTGTTGTTGTCGTGGACGTGAAATTGCCGGGGACCGAGCTTCAGCGTGTTGGCGGTAGAGCGTGGGTCCGCTTCGATCACGGCGCCCAGCCTCTGGCGAACAGATGGTACAGGCAGCTCAGGCAAGTCTTACTTCAACATTTCAATCCTGCGGGCTGAGGACGATACAGTCATGAAATCGGACTTGCTGCCTATCCCCGGAATAGTCCTCGGCGCTTATCCCGAGCGTCGAGTCTTGTTAGCAGGCCGCAAGATGTTTGGCCAAATGGGACGGCCTCGCACGTTCGTGTCCGGGTTTAAGCGCATCAGGCGCTATGAGCGATTCCTGCAGCACGTGAGCTCCTTCGATCCCAACTTCGTTCCGCTGGATACCGCAGCGATTCCGGGGCGCATAACCAAGGTGCGGGCTTCGATGGCGCGTGAGGGCATGACCGACGAACGGCTGGCCGAGGCGTTCGCACTCATCAAACGGGTGTGTGTTCGCACGCTCGGAGTCGAAGTGTTCCCAACGCAGTTGATCGCCGCCCGCATTATGCTGGATCGACGCCTCGCGGAAATGGCAACCGGAGAGGGTAAAACGCTCGCAGCCGGTATTTGCGCTGCAAGTGCGGCGCTCGCCGGTATTCCGGTCCATGTCATTACTGCCAACGATTATCTCGTGGCGCGAGATGTTGAATGTCTGCGACCGCTCTACCATGCGCTAGGCCTGACTGTAGGCTTGGTTCTGCAGTCTGACGATGAGGAGCGGCGCCGCCGTGCCTACCGATGCAATGTCGTCTACTGTACCGCGCGGGAGCTCGTATTCGACTACCTGCGAGACGGTCTCGCTCGAGGGGGTGCGCTCAGCGATTTACAGCGTCGGGTCGCCACGCTGGATACATCGTCGACGCCAGCTCGCGGGTCACTTCTGCAGGGCTTGTGTATGGCCATCGTCGACGAGGCGGACAGCATCCTCATCGACGAAGCGCGCGTCCCATTGATTCTCTCGGAACGAAGCCGAAACGAGCAGGAGAGCGAGTGTCTTGTCAGCGCTTTGAGCCTGGCGGCTCAACTCAACGCTCAAGAAGATTACGCTGTCCATCGGCAACGCATGTCGGCGGAGCTTACCCAGCAGGGGCGCGTCGTTCTAGAGCGGCTCGCGGTGGATGTCGGCGGACTGTGGCGCAACCGCCCGCACCGCGAGGAGACGGTGTGTACCGCACTTGCCGCACTATATCTATATCAAAGAGATCGACACTATCTGGTCCGCGACGGCAGCGTAGCCATCATCGATGATTCAACGGGCCGCCTTGCGCCAGGACGAGTGTGGTCTCGCGGACTGCATCAGCTGATCGAGCTAAAGGAGTCCTGTCACACGAGCAGCCGGACAGTCACGCTTGCTCAAATTACCTACCAGAACTTTTTTCAGCGGTACCTCTTGCTGTGCGGCATGAGCGGCACGCTTAGCGAGGCTCGTGGAGAGTTGCGTTCGACCTATGGCCTCGAAGTGACCGAGGTCCCGCTCAACGGCGCAGATCGGCGCCATCTTTTGCCTACCCGAATCTATCCGCAGCGTGACGCGCAGTGGACCTCAGTCGTAAAGGAGGCGCTCGAGATCAGCCGCAGCGGTCGTCCTGTCCTGATCGGCACCGATTCGGTATTGGAGTCAGAAGAACTTTCGACGCGCCTGAAGGCCGCGGCGTTGCCGCATGCGGTGCTGAACGCACGTCAGGACGGAGAAGAGGCCCGCATCATCGCGGAGGCAGGTCAGCCCTCGCAAGTCACTGTTGCGACGAACATGGCAGGCCGCGGGACTGACATTCTCCTCGGCAAAGGCGTGGCGGAACGCGGTGGCCTCCACATTATCTGTTGTCAGCACAACGCGTCCCGCCGCATTGATCGGCAACTTCTGGGCAGATGCGCCCGTCGAGGCGACCCTGGAAGTGCTCAAAGCCTGTTGGCGCTCGACAAGCCGCTCATTTCCAGTTTCGTGCCGCGTTGGTTAAAAAGGTACCTAAACAAGAACGGTTTACAGCGTCCGCAGTGGTTCGTTCGCTCGATCGTCAGCATCCCTCAGCGATTGGAAGAGCGCCGCCAGCGCGCGCAACGCCGGGAATTGCTGCGTGGTGATCTACACGCAGAGCAGCGCTCGTCGTTCGGTAAGGCTAAGGAATGAGGTTTCAATCTTGAAAAAGACGATTTCGGCACTTATCGCATGGGTTCTCATGGGCTGCCTCACGGCAACAGCTGCTCAGCCGCCGCTGCGTTGCGTCATCGAGCCGGACCGCTCGGCGGACATTGGTACCGCTGTAATCGGCGTCGTCGATGCTATACACGTCGAGCGCGGAGATGTCGTGCGCGAAGGTCAGTTGCTGGCGCAACTCCGGGCGCAGGTCGAAAGGGCATCGGTGAGCGCGGCAGAGGTAAGGGCGCAGGCTGATGCCGACATTCGTGCAGCGGCGGCGAACTACGAGTTTCAGCGCCAGAAGCTCGCTCGCACTGAAGAGCTGATGCAAAAAAACTTCGTTTCGATGCAGGCGCTGGAACAGGTGCGTGCGGAAACGAGCGTGGCCGAGCAAAAACTCGCCCAGGCACGAGAGCAAAAAAGGGTCGCTAAACAGGAGCTCGAGTACGCGAATGCGCAGCTCGGTCTGCGTTCCATCCGCGCTCCTTTCTCCGGGATTATTGCGGACCGCTACGTGAACGTCGGCGAGCGTGTCGAAGTTAAACCCATGTTCCGGGTAGCGAAAACGGATCCGTTGCGCGTGGAGATCATCGCGCCGGCTGCGTTGTTCGGATCTATCAGCAAGGGAATGATCGCTCAGGTCACGCCGGATTTGCCGAATGGAGCCCGTATCGAAGCGAGGGTGGTGTTGGTCGACAAACTGATCGATGCCGCAAGCAACACGTTCAGAGTCAGAGCGGAGTTGCCCAATCCCAACGGGGCGGTACCGTCAGGTCTGCGCTGCAGAGCCGAAGTGGGAGAGGGTGCCGACACTGGGCAAGCAACGCCCGCACCTCTTGCTCGCGCGAGCGATAGCAGATCAAGCCAAGTTGAACTAAAACGCGAGACGAGATTCTCCAGCAGCGCAGGCCGATAGGGGCTCACATCGTGATAAGCACAAGCACGTTCATGCGATTATTCTGGCGGGACAAGCCGGCCGCGCCGTTCGAGCACCGCGCGATGCAACTGGAAGAGATCGAGTCCAGGATACTGCACTCGGCTGACTTGACGCCGATCGCTTTCGGCGACCCGGTGGGGCAGGTCGAAATGCGTATTATCGATACAGCGCCCGCAGTGCTCGAGACAAAATCACAACAGACTACGACGAATGAGGTTGTCTTTGTCGATGCGGCGACGCCCGATTATCGGCAATTGATCGATGACATCGCCGCACGGGCAAACGGTGAGCGCGATCTGCAGGTTGTTCTCATCGAGAACGACAGTGACGGCATTCACAAGATCAGCGATGTTCTGTCTGGACTTCAGAATATCGATGCTATTCACATCATTTCACACGGAAGTGACGGTAATGTCCGGCTTGGCGCGACCGTACTCGACGCCGCTGCACTTCGGGAGCGCGGCGCCGAAATTCAAGCGTGGGCGAGCTCTCTTACCCAGAACGCTGACATTCTGCTCTACGGGTGCGACGTCGCGCAGCAGGCGGACGGCCGCTCGCTCGTGGATAACTTGGCGAGCCTAACAGGCGCCGACGTTGCGGCCTCTGATGACATCACTGGAGCTGCGACTCGGGGCGGTAATTGGGTACTCGAGTATCAAACCGGTTCAATTGAGGCGGCGGCGGCCATCAGTATTGCGGCACAGCAGAGCTGGCAAGGCACGCTGGCGAATAGCGCGCCTGTTCTCACCGGTGCCAACAATGCTGCGCCAATCAATGAGGATGCGGTGAGTAATGGCGGCACGCTCGTCTCAGCCCTTATCACGAGCCCGAACCGCACGAGCGACGCCGATGTCGGCGCGCTTCAGGGAATTGCTGTAACGTCCGTCGGAAATACGAACGGTGTGTGGGAGTACTCGATTGACAACCGGAGCACATGGAATGCTTTCGGGGCACCAACGCTAGCGAGTGCACGGCTGCTGACAGCGGATGCTGTTACTTACGTTCGCTTTGTCCCAAATGCAGACTGGAACGGCACTGTCACGAATGGATTGACGTTCCGAGCGTGGGATCAAACGAGCGGCGTCGCGGGAGCAACAGCAGATACAACCACTGCTTCTCTGACGGTCGCAGACAACTTCACCGCGCCCATATACGCCAACAACGACGGCACGGCCACATGGGCTGGTAACTGGGTTGGTGGCGGTGGCAACATTGTTATTACAGGCGGCCAACTCGTTATCTCTACGGCTTTACTCGCGTCGGATACCATCGACCGCGGGGTCGACCTGAGCGGCGCGACTAGTGCCACGCTCTCGTTCTCTTACAACAACCAGCTGGGCCTGCTTGGCTTGCTGGGGAGTGTGACAGTCGAGGCGTCTACGAATGGCACAAGCTATACCACGCTTGCGACATTCTCCAGCCTGGCGAACACCGGATCAGGCGTACACAGCGTCGACATCAGCAGCTACATGTCCTCGACGACGCGCGTCCGGTTTGCGCTGAATGGCATCGCCGCCGGCGGGTTGTTGAACGTCGACAACCTGCAGATTTCCTTCGTGACGCCTCTGAACGGCGGCGCCACTGCGTTCAGCTCTGCAACAGCGAGCAGCAGCATTACTGTTAACCCAATCAACGATGCTCCGGTAGGCACGAGCAATACGGTGACGACGAACGAAGACACTCCGTTCGTGTTCAACGCGGCAGCGTTCGGGTTTAGCGATCCGAGCGACACGCCGACTAACAACCTGCTCGCGGTCAGAATCACGACCCTGCCATCGGCGGGTTCGCTTACTTTGAGCGGAGTGGCGGTGAGCGCGGGACAATCCGTTAGCGCGGTCAATATCGCGGCGGGCAACCTTCTATTTACGCCGGCCGCGAATGCCAACGGTGCAGGCTATGCAAGCTTTACGTTCCAGGTGCAGGACGACGGCGGCACTACGAACGGTGGTGTTGACCTCGACGCGGTGGCACGCACCCTGACCATTAACGTCACCCCAGTGAACGACGCGCCCATCGGCGCTAGCAACACGGTCGTGACAAATGAGGACACTCCATTCGCGTTCAATGCGGCGGCGTTTGGCTTCAGCGATCCGACCGACACTCCGGCGAACAGTCTGTTGGCCGTCAAAATCGGAACCTTGCCATCCGCGGGTTCGCTTACCCTGAGCGGTGCCGCAGTGAGTGCGGGACAATCCGTTAGCGCGGTCGACATCGCTGCGGGCAACCTTGTATTCGCGCCGGCGGCGAATGCTAACGGTGCAGGCTACGCCGGATTCACCTTCCAGGTGCAGGATGACGGCGGCACTGCCAACGGCGGGGTCGACCTTGACGCGGTGGCGCGCACCATGACCATCAACGTCACGGCCGTCAACGATGCGCCGATAGGCACCAGTAACACTGTTGTGACGAACGAGGACACGCCGTTTGTCTTCAGTACCGCTTCGTTTGGCTTCACCGATCCGACCGACGCACCCGCTAACAGCCTGTTGGCAGTGAAGATCACCGGGCTGCCCGTCGCGGGCGCACTGACGTTGACCGGCTTTGGTTCTGTAACCGCAGGACAGGTCATCAGCGCGGCTGACATTACTGCGGGAAAGCTCGTGTTCACGCCAGCGACAAACGCCAACGGCGCAGGCTACGCAAGCTTCAACTTCCAGGTGCAGGATGACGGCGGCACTGCCAATGGCGGGGTTGACCTTGACACGGTGGCGCGCACTCTGACCATTAACGTCACTGCAGTGAACGACGCGCCTGTGGGCACCAACAATACGGTCGTCACGAATGAGGACACTCCGTTTGTGTTCAACGCAGCCGCGTTCGGCTTCGCCGATCCGATCGATACTCCAGCGAATAGTCTTCTGGCGGTAAAAATCAGCACACTGCCGAGTGCAGGTGCGCTTACCCTGAGCGGCGCGGCAGTGAGTGCGGGACAGTCCATCAGCGCGGTCGACATCGCCGCGGGCAACCTTGTATTCACGCCTGTGGCGAATGCCAACGGCGCAGGCTACTCAAGCTTCAACTTCCAGGTGCAGGACAATGGCGGCACTGCCAATGGCGGGGTTGACCTTGACACGGTGGCGCGTACTCTGACCATTAACGTCACCGCAGTGAACGACGCGCCGGTGGGCACCCACAATACGGTCGTGACGAATGAGGACACTCCGTTTGTGTTCAACGCAGCCGCGTTCGGCTTCACCGATCCGATCGACGCTCCAGCGAATACCCTGCTGACGGTAAAAATCAGCGCGCTGCCGACTGTAGGCGCGCTGACTTTGAGTGGCGTAGCAGTGAGTGCGGGACAGTCCATCAGTGCGGTCGACATCGCCGCGGGCAACCTTGTATTCACGCCTGTGGCGAATGCCAACGGCGCAGGCTACTCAAGCTTTGCCTTCCAGGTGCAGGACAATGGCGGCACGGCCAATGGCGGGGTTGACCTCGACACGGTGGCGCGCACTCTGACCATTAACGTCACTGCGGTGAACGATGCGCCTGTGGGCACCAACAATACGGTCGTCACGAATGAGGACACTCCGTTTGTGTTCAACGCAGCCGCGTTCGGCTTCACCGATCCGATCGACGCTCCAGCGAATACCCTGCTGGCGGTAGAAATCAGCGCGCTGCCGACTGCGGGCGCGCTGACTTTGAGCGGCGTAGCAGTGACCGCGGGGCAGTCCATCAGCGCGGTCGACATCGCCGCCGGCAACCTTGTATTCATGCCATCGACTAATGCCAATGGTGCGGGCTACTCAAACTTCACCTTCCAGGTACAGGACGACGGTGGCACTGCCAATGGCGGCGTTGACCTTGACGCGGTGGTGCGCACCATGACCATCAACGTCACTGCAGTGAACGATGCACCCGTCGGCACAAGCAATACAGTCGTGACGAACGAAGACACTTCGTTCGTGTTCAACGCGGCCGCCTTCGGCTTCACCGATCCAAGTGATGCCCCTGCGAACAACCTGTTGGCTGTAAAGATCACGAGCTTGCCATCCGCGGGGTTACTTAGTTGGAGCGGTGCGCCGGTGAGCGCCGGGCAGGTCATTAGCACAATCGATATCGCCGCGGGCAAGGTTCTATTCACGCCCGCGCCGGATGCTAACGGCGCAGGCTATGCAAGCTTTACCTTCCAGGTGCAGGACGATGGCGGCACTGCGAACGGTGGTGTGGATCTTGATGCGGTGGCGCGTACGATGATCATCAACGTCAATGCCGTTAATGACGCGCCGGTGTTGGTGGCAAATAATGGGCTCACGCTGAATCAAGGCACGACGGCGGTCATAACTAACGCGATGCTGCAGACGACTGACATTGACAATACCGCGTCACAGTTGCTTTTCAATGTCACCGCGGCGCCGAGTCACGGCAGACTCGAGTTGATTACCGCGCCCGGCATTGCCGTGACGACGTTTTCACAAAGCGACATCGACTCGAACCGGCTCGTCTATATCCACGACGATTCATTCGCCCCGTCCGACGCGTTCGCATTCACTGTGAGCGATGGCGCAGGTGGTGCGATAGGCACGGCAGCTTTCCCGATCGACATCAGTGCCGTTAACCACGCCCCATCCAATCAAGTGCCTGGTGCGCAAACCATCGCGCAAGCCACGACGCTTGTATTCTCAACAGCACAAGGCAACGCGATCATTATCAGTGACCCGGACGCGGGGCCCAACACGGTGCAGGTCACAATCAGCGCGCGCGATGGGTGGCTGAGCCTCGCGAACAAGGAGGGACTCGGATTTTCAGTCGGCACGGGCACTCAGGACGCGACCGTTACGTTCACGGGCACGCTCGCGAGTATCAATGCGGCGCTCGACGGCATGGTGTTTATGCCCACCCCCGACTACAGCGGACAGACTGCGATCGCGGTCTCGACCGACGACCTGGGAAGCACCGGGGCCGGAGGTCACCTCGTCGCGCGCAATACGGTAACCATCAACGTGACGGCCGAGACGGTAACTGCTATCACAGCCGTGCCAGCCAGTGGTGCGAATCCGGGGGTGCCGACGATTCTGGGCCTCGGGCCGCAAACCGATGATTTAACTGCGCCCCCAATGCCCGTGACCGTCCTGGCCGCGCATGCGGCTCCAATGCTGCCGATACCGATCGCGAGTGCCGAGCCGAACGTCGATCTGGTAGCGGTCGGTTCAACTAGCGAGTTCGCCGGCGCTGGTTTCTCGCGTGCGACTCTGTCGTCCATCGAACCGCAGCCGGCCAGCCGAGAGTACCGGTATCTGCTCACGGCGTTTATGCCCGACGTGAGCCCACTGGTTTTTGCAACCGGCGAGACCCCCGACGGCGAGTTGGTTTTAGCCTCTGCGGATGGGCCAGCGCTGCGATACCAGCGCGGGGAGCCCCTGGGCGATCAAGCGCTGCTCGACGCGCTCGATGACATGCGTGCGAGCCTCCATGAAGAAGACCGGTACGCAGCGAGCACGATTCTGGCAACGGCTGCTGCTGCCATGGGCCTGTCGGTCGGATACGTCATCTGGCTACTTCGAGGCGGTGTCCTGTTGAGCAGCTTGCTGTCTTCGCTGCCCGCGTGGCGTTTGGTTGATCCGCTCCCGATCGTGGGCCGTATCGATGACGATGCGGAGACTGATGAGTCGGCAGACGACTCTCTCGAAGCGATCGTAGCGCGCAACAACGTGCTGCGCGGGCGCTCGGCGGCTGAAGCGGCGAAACCGAATACGTCGACAACCGGGCGACTATGAAATTCCTCAATGCGCGGACCTATATCGCCATGGGACTTGCGGCGCTCACCGCCAGCCTCGTGCTGATCGCGAGCGTGCTCGAGATTTTCCCGGACCGGGACAGCGCGGTGCGAGAGGGACGTGCCGCGCTCGCAGAAACGCTTGCTGCCAGCACGACATCGCTGATCGCGAATCGCGATGTCGCACAGCTCGAATCGATGCTGAATTTCGTCGTCAAGCGCAATGCAGACATGCTGTCGGCCGCGATTCGAAACGCCGACGGAATACCGCTCGTAATGGTGGGGGCGCACGAATCGAACTGGATTGCCATGACGAGGGCGCGGTCGACGGACTCTCAGATCCAGGTCCCGCTCATGGCTGGCGGAAAAAGCTGGGGCCAGTTGGAGCTGCGCTACAAGCCTATCGCACTGTCTGCCATTGCCGGTCTTTTGCGAAACCCCTTGCTGCGTTTCGTCGCGTTCATAGCTCTAGCAGGATTTTTTGTGTTCTACGTCTATCTAGGCAGGGTGCTGACACAGCTGGACCCCTCGCGAGCTATTCCGGGTCGCGTACGAGCCGCGCTCGACACACTCGCCGAAGGTCTGCTGGTCATCGATCGCAAGCAGAATATAGTGCTCGCGAACGAGGCGATCGCGCGATTGCTCGGACAAGACGCTGACCGTTTGCTTGGGACCCACGTGTCAAAGCTCGATTGGCTTGCGGGGGATGGTTCCCGGCTGCGTCCTGAATCGCACCCATGGACGGCTTCGTTATCTCGCGGCATCGTACAAGCGAACCAGAGCGTGAGTCTGTGCGACAGCGAAGGGATGCAGCGGACATTTATCGTGAACTGTGCACCCGTGCTGGGCGGCAGAGGGCGACCAGCCGGTGTGCTCATTAGTCTGGATGATGTGACGCAACTTGAACATCACAAAGTGGAGCTCGGAAAAGCGAAGGAAAAGGCAGAGGCTGCGAACCAGGCGAAAAGCCAATTTCTTGCAAACATGAGCCATGACATCCGCACGCCGATGAACGCCATACTTGGCTTCACCGAACTGCTCAAGCGCGGTTACGGCAGGAACGAGGCGAACGCGAGGAAGTACCTGGAGACCATACACTCGAGCGGCAAGCACCTCCTTGAAATCATCAATGACATTCTCGATCTTTCAAAGATCGAAGCTGGACATCTCGACGTTGAAAAGCTGTCGTGTTCGCCGCACGCCATCGTCTTAGAAGTGGTTACGGTGCTGGGTGTTCGGGCTCGCGAAAAAGGCATCGCACTTCGTTTTCACACCGAGGGTTTGATACCGGAAGCGATAATCTCTGACCCCACCTGCCTGCGGCGTATCGTGACAAACCTCGTGGGTAATGCGGTCAAATTCACCGAGCGCGGCAGCGTCACGGTCGTCATGCGGCTCGCACCCGAAAGCGACACGCCGCGGATTGCAATCGATGTCATCGATACCGGTATCGGTATCTCCGCTGACAAGCTCGGCAGCATGTTCGATCCGTTCGTTCAGGGTGATAGCTCCGTGACCAGACGCTTTGGCGGAACCGGCCTGGGTCTAACGATCAGTCGGCGCTTCGCGCGCGCGCTGGGCGGGGATGTGGTCGTAATCAGCGAGCATGGAAAGGGCAGCCGCTTCACCGTCACCGTACATCCGGGCGCACTGGACGGCGTGCGCATGCTCGGACCGCGAGAACTGGCCTCTCACGTGGGCCCGCCGGATGCCACCCAGCATGCCACATGGAGATTCCCTGCGGCGCGCGTGCTGGTCGTGGAAGATGGGCCGGAAAACAGAGAATTGCTGACGCTCGTGCTTTCAGAGGCAGGCCTGGTAATACACGAGGCCGAGCACGGTCGGGCGGGCGTGGAGCAATCACGCCGGGAATCATTCGACCTCGTCCTGATGGATATGCAGATGCCGGTGATGGACGGCTATACGGCAACGCGCCTCATGCGTGCAGAAGGATTGCAGGTGCCAATCATCGCTCTCACCGCGAACGCGATGAAAGGCGCCGAAAAGGATGTGATGGACGCCGGATGCACCGGCTTCCTGATCAAGCCGATCAATATAGACCAGCTCATGGAAACATTGGCGGCGCTGCTCGGTGGCATACGCACCGACCATCAAGAACGAGCGGAGACATTCATGGAGCCAGCTCCGCAAATGAGCGGCCCTGCTTCCGCGGGGCCTATGCGTTCGCGACTTGCTGGAAATCCGAGGCTGCGGCCGGCGATACGTAAGTTTGCGGCGCGGCTCGAGGAGCAGCTCGTCGCATTCGAGCATGCGTTCACCGAACGAGATTTCGAACAGCTGGCGCAGCTCGCGCACTGGCTGAGGGGTGCAGCCGGCACCGTCGGATATGACGAGTTCACCGAGCCCGCCGCGCGTCTTGAGCAGGCCGCTCGAGATCAGGCCATTTCAGAAATTGAGTTTTTGATAGCCGAGTTGAGGGATCTGGCAAAAAGGCTGGAGATTCCGACCGAAGACCACGCTGGGACGGTTGCGTCTTAGTGAACTCGAAAACAGCGAAAAACATGAAATCGCATTCCCATAGAGGTCTCGCGTGAACATTCCAAAGCTGGAACACTTGGCTCGCTCAAACAGCGGCGTCCAACATGAAGCACCCGCCGCGCATGTCGCCGGGCCCCAAAGCAAAGAAGACTCAACCAACCTGGTCGAGGCTGTCGTCATGATGGTGGACGATGAGCCGCTCAACATCGAGGTGATCCAGGTGCACCTCGAAGAGGCCGGCTACACCAAGTTCTGCTCGACCTCCGAACCGATGGAAGCACTTGGATTAATCGTCGAGCACCGCCCGGATGTTCTGCTGCTCGACTTGATGATGCCAGGGATGAGTGGATACGAAATCCTCGCTCAGTTGGCCGCAGAAAATCTTCTTAAGGATGTACCGGCGATCGTTCTCACTTCGTCCCGGGACTCGGCGACGAAGTTAAAGGCACTGGAACTTGGCGCTACGGATTTCCTCGCGAAGCCCGTCGATCCGAGCGAGCTGCTGTTGCGCCTGAGAAACACCCTGGCTGCAAAAGCATATCGCGATCGACTTGCGAACTACGATCTGCTGACGGGGCTCCCCAATCGCCATACCTTCATGGATCGCCTCGACTGGGCTTTGCGCCATTCGGGACGGTATCGGCATAACGGTGCTGTTCTGCACGTCGGACTCGATGAGTTCAAGCAGGTCAATGAAGCGCTCGGGCCCGCGCTTGCTGACACCATGCTGCAGCGGGTCGCGCAGCGGCTGGAGAATTGCCTGCGAACCACGGATACTGTGGTCAGGCTCGAAGATGGACCGCGGCCCAGCTTGTCGCGCTTTTCCGGGGACGAGTTCGCTATCCTGCTGCCCTTGGTCCGAAAGAGCGAAGATGTCGTTCGCGTCGCCCAGCGCATCCTCGGCGCCATAGCCGAACCTTTCCATGTCTCCGAGCTCGAGCTGGCTGTGACGTGCAGTATCGGCATCGCGGTATTCCCGGATGACGGCGTGAAAGCGGATACGGTCGTAAAGAACGCCGGCGCGGCAATGCACCACGTGAAGCAGCTGGGCAAGAACACCTTTCAATTTTATTCAAGCGAGCTGAATGCGCGAGCGCTGCAGAAGCTGACTCTCGCAAACGAGCTCAGAAAAGCGCTGGAGCGCGATGAGCTGCGCCTTTACTACCAGCCGAAAGTAGACATAAGGACCGACCTCATCTCTGGCGCTGAGGCGCTCGTGCGTTGGCCGCACTCCAAGAGAGGCTGGGTGCCTCCAGATGAATTCATTCCGCTCGCCGAAGATAGTGGATTGATCGTGCCGTTGGGCGAGTGGGTCATGCGCGCTGCGTGCCGGCAGATGAAAACGTGGCGCTCGGCGGGGTTCACCATTCCGCGCATCGCAGTCAATGTGTCGAGCTATCAGTTCAAAGGCGGGCGTCTAGCTGAGGGCTTTGCCGAGATCCTGAGCGAGACAGGCGCGCAAGCGCACGACTTCAGCTTTGAGCTTACGGAGGGCGTCTTGATGGAGAACATGCACGACAACGTGCAGACACTTCGCGAGCTCAAGAATATCGGCGTAAAGCTATCGATCGATGACTTTGGTACCGGCTATTCATCTTTGAGTTACCTCCACAAGTTTCCCATAGACGAACTCAAGATCGATCGATCTTTCATCGCGGAGGTCAAGTCTGCCGACGATCGCGCGGCGATCATAACCGCCATCATTGCGATGGCCCATAGCCTGGGATTGAGCGTGGTCGCCGAGGGCGTCGAAACAGCGCCGCAGCTCGCGTTTCTCAAAGCGCAGGGTTGCGACGAGTTTCAGGGCTACTTCAAGTCGAAGCCGGTCTCGGCGGAGGAATTTGCCAGTCGCTTCCTCAAACATGAGCAAGGCTGACTCACGCCCCTGATAAAGCACGCATCATCTGCATAGAACGCGCCCGCCTGCGGCAAAGCGTGTAAGCGCCGCAAACGAGCAGTTCGGAATTGTTTCGCTCGGCCTGTACAAACCGCTCGTCGCGCTACTGTAACCACTGGTCGGTGTCCCGTCACGGCTGTGACATAAGTCGTCTCGCCTCGCCAGTGGGTGCCATATCTTGCATGCGCAAGCGAAGTGAGCGCCGGCTGCACTCAACGCTCAGTATTGAAGCGCAACTGCCCAAAGGAGACGAGCATGGATGACGATGACGCAAAGCTGTTCTACGAGGACGAGTCGGAACTCCTGGAGGACAATGAGGATCGGGATGAGGACACGCTGGGGGAATTGGCGATGGAGACTTCAGACGAAGTCCCGTATGAAATTCCCCTTGATGCCGCACCTCACTGCCCGCACGGCCTCATGGATATCCTTCTTCCCGCCATACCTCCGCGGCCGTTAAACGCACGCGTAATACGGCGGCTCAAAGACTGACGCGTAACGACATCGCATACCGGGCAGACGGCCGCGCCTTCGAGAACGCGGCCGCATCGCGCTGTCAGCTCGGCTTGTCGGGCGCATTCAGTGCAGCGATGTCGCTGGCCGCAAAGATGAACAGTGGCCGCCCGGCAAAGCCGTGTGGGCGCGCGTCACCTACGCAGTCCAGGTAGAGCGGAAATCCGTTTTCGCAGGTTTTTACGATATTCCCATCGCGGTCAACTCGTTTCCAGACCCAGCGATTGTCCTCCCGAAAAAAAACGAAGTAATCCGTGGTTTCAACGCTGACTGGCGGGCCGGCCGTGTCGGCGGTTTGCTCTTTCGCCGGTACACCGTGCGAGTGCTCATCGTCACTCTGATGCTGATCCGAACTTGCTACCGAGCCCTTCAGTGCATGAGACGCTTCGCTCGTGGGCTCTTCTGTGATTGCATGAGTAAGGTGCGCTTGAAGGCGTGCGAGCGGGATGCCACAGGCGTGTGCGGCTTGCTCCGCCGTGGCGAGACCTTCTCTGACCATTTCTGCTGCGTACTCGATGTCTGCTTCCAGGGTGCGATCGTTCCACATAAAGCCTCCGTGACTCTTCGACGTCCCCTGTGGATGATTGATGGATAACGGGTATGCCTTGCGCGGGAACAAGCCGCGCCTGCAATTTTATTTTCGAAGCGACAAAGGTTTTAACGAACGCCAGGAGCATCGCGAATCGGATCTGCGGAGCGCGAAGTGCAAACTGTTGGACTTCGACGATACCGCTGCCGTGCAGCGCAAGCTCTTCAGGCGGGTGACGTTGCCTCCGGCTTTCGTCCGGAGCCCTTTCGTTTCGTTTCTGGAAGTTACGCAGCGCTGAGGAATGACGCGCGCAAGTTTGTCACAAGCTGACAAATCACGTCAGTTTACGAGCGTCGCTGCACGACGACGTCAAGGATGACAGGAGTGCTGAAGCGCATGAACGGCTCGTTTATTCGAGCTGCCGCATCGTCACGCGGCAGGCATTCATCGGCTGCGAGCAACGCGGCGCGGGCAAGGCGCATCGCATCCATGCATGGGTTCTGCGGATTTTGTTAAGGAGTCGCTGGCTGCAGGCGATGTGTGGCTATCGCGAGCATCTTACCGTCCAACCTATGTGTTTATTGCAGGGGCCGACCTCAAAGCCGTCGAGCTAAAGCGGCGCAGCGCCCGCTACGCCGTTGTTAAAAAGTTATTGGAGTGGCGAAAAGGCAGAAGGGACAACGATCTTGTTCTCCTGCATCACGAGGTTGTAATCCCGTCCTCCTTCTTTTTCTGCTTTTTTCCCGGCGGGCCATAAACCGGTTGCATGGGCTTTCTTGCGTATCTCTTCGCGCTGGTCGAGGCTCTTGTAGGGCCATATGTGCTGAAACGTATTTACTTTGCCGATCTCGCAATGCCACACCGCCACTACCGGGCCGAACTCCAGCCTGACGTCGATTGCGTTTTCCCAATTCTTCTTGATGGTGGGAAGCTCACCGCCTGCGAAGTGATAGGTGCGTATCTCGAAGAAGGGGCCCACCTTGGCGGGTTTGATTTCCGGGGAGAATGAAAAGGGAATCATGATTTCGGAGCGCTGGTGCACGATGAATTCACTGATTTTTGGTGGCCACGCGCCGTCTTTGACTGCGGCCTCGCGGACCTTCGCGCGCTCGGCGAGGTCTTTGTAGCCCCACACGTGAATGATCTGGTTGAGCGGGCCGATCTCCGTGTGCCAGAACGCCGCAAGCTCTGAATATTTCTTTCGTTTTTCGTAAGCCTCACCGAAGCGCTTCTCGACTTCAGGCAGCGAGCGTGGTTTGAGGTCGTACGTTCTCATCTCATAAATCATGGATTTCCCCTTGTAGGATGTGGCTGTGGGTGGAAGGGAAGTGTAGTCTACCGCAAAGTACCCGATGCCCCGGCGAGGTGGAGCGTTACAACGCCGATGTCATTCCCCGGGAATCCGCGGCTTAAATTTGTGGCTCTGTGGACCGGCGAGCGAGCCGGTTGCGCCATCCGGCGCACAGGCGCGGACTTTGCACCGTCGCGCCATGCGAACATTAGGTAAGCGAGAAACCCAGGCAAACACATGAAAACAAATGTAACAGAGATCCATGATCGTGCAGGGAATGTCGTAGGTCACATCGAAAGTCAGCCGAGTGGCGACCAGGTTCTACGCGACACTGAGAACCAAGTTCGCGGCTACTATGACTCGAAGGGTGACTACACGCGCGACGCGGACCAGAAGATTCTTGCCAAGGGCAATAAGCTGCGATCGCTAATCTGCTGAAGCGGCTTTGTTCGGAGCCACTCGGATGCTGTCACCCGTTCGATAGCGTGCGCAACTTAACCGTCGCGCTCGAGCAGGTTGCGAGCCCACTCCAAAATCAATGAAAGGCGGGGCGGCAGCAGGTCCTCCGCCTCCTCAAGGCTGACCCAGCGCCACTCGTGGTGTTCCGGACGGCCGAGCTCGTGCGAAATCGGCAGGCGGATCGATTCCTCGTTCGTTTCTGCAAGGTAGTAGCGAGCGACCTTGCTACCCGCATAAGGCAAAGTCTCGCGGTATACGTCTCCGAACGAAAATTCAAGCTCGCTGAGGCCCGTTTCTTCCGTGGCTTCCCTCTTCGCGGCATCGATGGGATCCTCGCCTGCTTCGACACGACCCTTAGGAAAGTCCCAGTTCTTGTAGGCCCGCAAAATGAGTACGCGCCAGCCGTCGCGTGTTCGACGGATCGGAATTACGCCGGCAGATAAAACGCTAGCCATTGTTTTCCCACAATAGCGCCGCACCGCGCACGCCGCTCGAGTCACCGTAGGTATTGGGCACGAGGCGCGTGCGCACGACGTCGGAGAACACCCAATGGGTCCACAATCTCGGTACGTCGGTATACAGCTGTCCGATATTGGATACGCCACCGCCGAGTACGATCACGTGCGGATCCAGAATATTGATCACGGACGCGAGCGAACGCGCTAGCCGATTTTCGTACCGGGTGAGACTGCTCCCGGCCGCTCGGTCTGCCAACCCGGCGCGGCGTGCTATTTCATCGGCAGCCAGTTGTTCACCCGCATGGCGTTCATGATCGGCGGACAGTCCTGCTCCCGAGAGAAAGGTTTCGATGCAGCCGCGTTTGCCGCAGTAGCAGGCAGGACCCGGGAGCTCATCCGCGTTGGGCCATGGCAGCGCGTTGTGCCCCCATTCGCCCGCGATCGCATTGACACCTTCGATGATGTGGCCGTGGATCACTACAGCACCTCCGACTCCCGTTCCAAGGATCACCCCAAAGGCGATCTCGGCATTCCGGGCTGCGCCATCGGCTGCTTCAGACAGAGCGAAGCAGTTGGCGTCGTTTGCGACGCGCACCTCGCGCCCCAGCAATCCTTCGATGTCCTCTTTGATCGTGCGGCCGTTCAGACATGTCGAATTCGAATTGCGCATACGACCCGTCGCTGGCGAGCGCGCCCCAGGTGTGCCGATACCGATACTGCCACGCTTGCCGAGCTCGATTTCACTTTCGCGCACGAGACGTACGACAAGGTCTAGCGTTGCCTGGTAATCGTCTGGAGGTGTCGGCTCACGGCGACGCAAAAGCTCGGTGCGTCGCTCGTCAAGTGCGATGATCTCCGTCTTGGTCCCGCCGAGATCGATCCCGATTCGAATCACCGCCGAACGAGTGTATGCATGCAGGCGTGAGTCACCATAACCTCGCAGCTGCGATGCGGTTGTTCACTCCTTTCGCGTCTTCACGGTATCTGAATTTTACCGCCGCCGCCTAGACCCCCGCCGCCAATGCCGCCAGGACCCAGTGAGCCCATGCCGCCTTGCGGTACGACAATCGAGGATGCAGCCTGCCTGCGCAGCTCCTGCAGGTCGCGCACGGTACGCTCGATAGCTTCTTTCGCTGCGTCGCCGAACTTGTCGACCGCATCGCCAAGCGTTGTCGCTTCGATCTCGAAACTGATGGGTAGCGGTCCAGCGCCCGTCATGATCTGCGCTTCCCCCATGTAAATGACGGGGCGCCCGTTGTCGGTGCTGCCGTCGACTTTCAATGGCGTCAGCATGCGGATGGTGCCGACCTTGCGGTCGGTTACGATGTCCTCGCGATATAGCGAGGTGGAGTCCATTTTAGGGTCGGCTTCGGGCCTCTGGGCCATGGCATCCTCGGCTGTCTATGTGATTGACATAAAAGGTTAGCAGAAATTTCGCAGCAGGCCTTCGGTTAAGGTCTCGCCGGGCCTTTGTCACGAGGCGCACGCGCTGCCCCGCCCGGAGCGGCTCGGGAACGCGCAGCTTTGGTGTCTGGAACGACAGTAGCCACGACGCGTTTCAGTACAAGTTGCGGCGGTGTGCCATGGAGGCGTATCGAGTACTGATCGAAAGACTGGATCAACCCTGCAAGGCGGATGCCGTTCACCAGAAAAACCGACACCGGCACGCGATCCTTGCGCAGCATGTTTAGAAAATCATTCTGAAGCAGTTGGCTCTGATCACTCATGGGAATCTAACAATAATGCAGCTGGATCGAAGCAGCGCGAAGAACCGCGATTGTGCCATTAAACCAGGACGTCTCAATAAAAAAAGGTCCAGAGGCGGCTGCGCTGATCTAGCGTGCATGCAATTTACGTGGCCACGGGAAAGCTCGCACCTGAAGCTGCAATTGGCATACGGGGTGCAGGAGGCACGGGGCCTTATTTTATCAATCCTTCCGTTTTCATCACCTCACGCACCGCCGGACGATCAGCGACACGCTTGACGTAAGCCTGTAACGCGGGCCATGCGGTTGTATCCATTTTCACGACGTGGGTCCAGTTGAGCACTGTGAAGAGGTATGCATCGGCCGCGGTGAACGGGTCGCCCATGAGAAACTCGCGCTGCGTCAGGCGCTCTGCAAGGTAACCGAACCGCTTGCCGAGAAGGCCGATCTGCCGTTGCCTAAGTTCCGCTGACGCGGAGGGATCGAAGAGAGGCCCAAACGTCTTGTGGATTTCTGTGCTGATGAAGTTGAGCCACTCCATGAGGCGATAGCGCGCCATGGTTCCAGCTACGGGGGCGAGGTCGGTTTGCGGTGCGAGGTCCGCGACGTACTGCACGCACACGCCGACTTCGGTCAAGACTGAACCATCGTCGAGTCGCAACGCCGGCACATAGCCTTTGGGATTGATCTGCGCATAGTCTTCACCACCCTGCGTGCGCTTAGAGCGCAGGTCCACTTTTTCGAGCTCGAAAGGCAGGCCTGCCTCGCGCAGGACGATGTGCACCGCCATTGAGCATGCGCCGGGCGTGTAGTAAAGCTTCATTGAAAGTCCTTTTCTCTCGAGCAAGTCGGAGAAGATAAACGATAAACGCGCCGAGCGGGACAACGACGTCGGTATCGGGCAAACGGCGCGTTAACCATTGGGCCAGGACGGCTATCGTAGAATCCAGGTTATGGCTTCCGTCATTCTATGCACCATCAACGCACGTTACGTGCATGCCGCCCTCGGTTTACGCTACCTCGCCGCCAACATGGGCGAGCTGCGCCGAGAGACTCGGATCATCGAGTTCGTACTGGGCGCACGCGCTGCGGACATGGCAGAGCAGCTGCTTGCCGATAAACCGCGCGTGCTCGGTCTCGGCGTATACATCTGGAATGTTGAAGAGACGACGCGCCTGGTCGCACTGATCAAGTGCATCGCGCCCGAAGTTGTCGTCGTCGTCGGGGGCCCGGAGGTCAGTTACGAAACCGACTCGCAACGTATCTGTGCGCTTGCCGATTACATTGTGACGGGCTGGGGTGATCTTGCGTTCCCGGCGCTCTGCAGAAACATACTCGCCGGTGAGCGCCCGAACGAGAAAATAGTTGTCGGTGGGCAGCCGGCGCTCTCGGAAATCCGGTTGCCTTATAACGAGTACACGGATGAGGATATCGCAAAGCGTTTTCTCTATGTCGAAGCATCGCGCGGCTGCCCGTTCAAGTGCGAATTCTGTCTGTCGTCTCTCGACAAGACCGCGTGGGCCTTCGATGTCGACCAGGTTATGTCCGAGCTCGCTGCGCTTTACGCGCGCGGTGCGCGCCATTTCCGTTTCGTGGACCGCACGTTCAATCTGAAGGCAGCCGTCGGTTTACGCATACTCGAGTTTTTCCTGGAGCGCCTCGACGAGCGCCTGTTCGTGCACTTCGAAGTCATACCCGATCACCTTCCGGATAAGCTCAAAGCGGTGATTGCACGTTTTCCTGCCGGCTCGCTGCAGTTCGAAATTGGAATCCAGACGTGGAACTCCGATGTGCAAACGCTGATTTCGCGAAGACAGGACGACCCGAAGGCTGAAGCGAACCTTGCGTGGCTACGGCGTGAATCAAACGCTCTCCTACATGTGGATCTGATTGCCGGCCTGCCCGGAGAAGACCTGCTGAGCTTCGGCCGTGGTTTCGATCGCCTGTACCGCCTCGATCCGCACGAGATCCAGGTCGGCATCCTGAAGCGGTTGCGCGGCACCCCAATCGCCCGACACAGCGAAACGCACGACATGCGCTACAACCCGGATCCGCCGTATAACGTGTTGCAAACCGGTTGCATCGGTTTTCGAGACATGCAGCGTATCTCGCGATTCGCGCGCTACTGGGAGATGGTGGCAAATTCCGGGCGGTTTCACGGCTCACTCGCACTCCTGCTCGATCGCAGCCCATTCGAGCGTTTCATGCGTTTTGCGGACTGGCTTTACGCAACGACGGGAAAAACGCACGAGATGGCGCTCGAGCGTTTGTTCGAGCACGTTCACCGTTTTCTAACAACCGAGCTCGGCATCGCGCAGCACACTGCGGCGAACGCGCTCCTCGAAGATTACGCAGCGAGCGGCGCGCGGGGGCGTCTGACTTTCGCGCCAGAGGCGTGCGCACGCACGGCCCGCGCCGCCCGTGGCACGCTCGCACCCTTACGACAGGTACGACACTTGCACAGATGACGCGCACCACAATGCGCCGGAGACTACACCATGGCTGAACTCACCGTGGATCGCGCGGTTGCGGAGCCGCGCCATAACCTCATCACGCTCACACACGTCATGTACGGGCTCCACGCTTTCAGCGCCGTTATGGGCGTGCTCGGCTCTGCCTGGATCGTGACGTCCTTCCTGACAGGGTGGCCTTCTATCATTGCGGTCATCATCAACTATGTGAAGCGCAGCGAGGTTCGAGGCACCTATTTGGAGTCGCACTTCAGCTGGCAGCTGCGCACGTTCTGGTATGCCTTCCTGTGGCTGGTCATTGCAGGCCTGCTGGCCATCACCGTCGTTGGTCTGGTCATCGCGTTCCCCCTGGTCATAGGTGTCGGCATCTGGGTGCTTTATCGAATCGGCCGCGGATGGCTCGCATTAGCAGAGCGCAAGGCGATGCCGCTGACGCGGTAGCCGCTGCTCATCGATGCTGTGACGAGCAGCGCGCTGATCAGGATCGACAAGTGGTTGTGGGCTGCGCGCTTCTATAAAACGCGCTCCTCGGCGCAGCAGGCGATCGAGGGCGGCAAGGTCAAGCTGAACGGTGAGCGCACCAAACCCGCAAAGGATCTCAAACCGGGCGACAGACTTTCTATCAACATAGGGGCGTACGTGTGGGCTATTACCGTGTTGCAGGTCTCAGCGCACCGCGGTCCCGCAACGATCGCTCGCACCCTGTATGAAGAGAGCGCAGAGAGTCGCGCGAAGCGTGAGGCGGAAATGACCAGGCGCCGCGATACATTCGAGCCTGCGACCGCCCGCAAGGGCCGTCCCACGAAGCGCGAGCGGCGCGATCTCGAGCGCTGGCGAGACAGCGATTGAGCCGTTATCAAAACCTGTGAGCACCCGGCTGGCCATTATCCACTGCGTAGATCGCGAGATTTCTCATCGTGGAGTCTTGCTCCGAAACGCTCGCGACTGTCCGTAGCCGCGTGATACACCGCTGTGCGGTGAGATCGAGCGTCATGTAGCCGTGTCGCGCGCCGTTTGCGAACTTGATGTGCGGATTCTCCTGAAGGAGAAGCTCGACGCGCTTCACCGAAGGGCCTTGCGAGGTGATCGAAGGGCATACGAATTCGGTCGCGACCACTTGCGATTTCTCGTCATTGAAGTTCGTCTTCAGGTCTGCAACCGCGGACATGTGCACGTCGCCCCCGATCACGATCGAATTGGTGACATTCTGTTTTGATATCGAGTCGAGAAGCCGCCGCCGCGCTTGCGGATAGCCGTCCCAACCGTCGGTCCAGTAGTCCGCACCAGCCCCTGGGCGCCGATCCGCCTGCGCCATCAAGGTCGATTGTGCGATCACGTTCCAGCGCCCTCGCGAGCCGCCGAGTCCGTCGTGCAGCCACTGCTCCTGCGCGGCGCCGAGCATCGTCAACGAGGTATCGAGCCGTTCCGGACAGTCTTCTTCACGCACCACGGTGCTCCCGCCGCGGCCGGGTCGGGCGCACGCCTGATGAGAACGGTACTGCCGCGTATCGAGCATAAAAAAATTCGCGAGACGCCCGAACGCGGCGCTGCTATGCAGCCGCATGTTCGGCCCGGCCGGGCGAGCCCATTCTGGCAGCGGCATATGTTCGTAGTAGGCCTGGTATGCCGCGGCACGCCGCAGCAGGAAAGCATCGCGCGGGTCGAGGTCCTGCGAGCGATCGTTCGCGTAATCGTTCTGTACCTCGTGGTCATCCCACGTGACGATCCATGGAAAGGCCGCGTGCGCGGC
>JAQGNH010000336.1 GCA_028291945.1 Betaproteobacteria bacterium | reverse complement strand
GCTACGGCGTAGGCGTTCTCCTCATAACTGTTCTTTACCGGGGTTGCAGGCGTAACGCCGCCCGCCTGAATCTGTGAAAGACGAATGGAGTCGGCAGGCACGGACTTCGATGCCGGCTCAGCGAACCGGCGGGCTTCGCGTTCGCAGCCGGTAAGGATGAGCACACACACGCACGAAATGATGAGACTCGCGACCGAGTGTGCCTTCATTGTGTCACCTCTGCGTTGCGCGCGTAGGTCGCATCAGCGCGCGGTACGCCGTACTCCCGCAGAATTGCATCGATGTCGGGACGCCGGCGCGCGATAACTGCGTTCAGATCGTGCTGCAAAATGACATCCGCCTTGCGGACACCCATGGCAATGGAATACTCGAACGGCATGCCGAATAAATCGGCCGGTGCGTGCGCAGGCGTAAGCTTGATGGGCACGCGTTGACGTCGCGCGAAGTACGCCGCCTGAGGTCCCCACAGGACGGCGACGTCGAGCTCCTCGTTCGCCACCGCATCGATCATGCGCTCGGCTTGCGGTCGGTCGCCATACACGACGTAACCGACCACATTGTTGACGAGTCCACGCAATGCGAGCGCATGCCCCGGTGGCGTGGCAGCGAGATCGTCGCCGACGAGCTGCACCCCGATCCTCGCTTTCGCGAGCATCGCATCATCGAACGTTCGATAGTCCGCACCGCGGTCGGCTCGATACGCAAAAACAAAGACCGAGCGATAGTAGGGGTCCGTAGTGCGCACAAGCTCGAAGTGCTCGGGCACGCCGATAATCACGTCGCACAATTGCGCGTTGAGCGTCTTGCGCACGAAGCCGCGGCGCTGCGGCAGCCATGCGTAGCTGAGACTCGCGTGCAGCTCACTG
Source organism: Betaproteobacteria bacterium (assembly GCA_028291945.1). Lineage (GTDB taxonomy): Bacteria > Pseudomonadota > Gammaproteobacteria > Burkholderiales > SG8-41 > JAQGMV01. Next base: position 2,244 of record JAQGNH010000336.1, on the reverse strand, counting down.
GCGACCAGCGCTGCGATCCTGTTCTCGAAGCCGCTGCCGTCTTCCTGCGAATACGGCAGGTTGTCCGGATCCGCGCAAACGCGTAGCTCGCGCCCTGCAGCGTGCGCCGTGCAAAACGCAAGCAACAGAACATAAGGCAGCGCGCGGCTAAGGAAGCGTAAATACATAAAGCATCCCGCCTTTGGTCGTGCGCTGCGGCAGATCTTTCATGACGTTCACGAAACCAGCCGCGGCCGTAGGATCGCGCGCGTCGAGATCGCCTGCGACGATCGCGCCGGCCCATCCCCCTACGCCCGAAAGCACAGCGATGTATTGCTTGCCGTCGGGACCCTGATATGAAATCGGTTGCCCGATGATCCCGGACCCGGTCTTGAACCGCCAAAGCAGGCTGCCCGACTTCGCGTCAACGGCTTTGAACCAGCCGTCCATCGTCCCGTAAAACACGACATCGCCCGCAGTGACGAGCGCGCCCGACCAGACCGGAAGGTCTTCCTTGATACTCCATGTCTTCTTGCCCGACTCGGGATCCCACGCACTGAACTCGCCGCGATTTCCCCCGGGCCCGGGGTGTATTTTCACGTCTGCGCCAACGTAAGGTGTGCCCGCGATGTAACTCGTCTGCATGACCTCGACGTCCTGACACAGGTTCTGATGCGGAATGTACAGAAGCCGCGTGCGCGGCGAATAGGCCGAGGGCTGCCAGTCTTTAGCGCCGGGGGACGCAGGACACGCGCCTCGGACCACGCGCCCGACCTTCGGCTCCATGGCGGGCGCGTATTTCAGGCGGCCCGTCGGCACATCGACGCCCGTCGAAGTCGTCACGGATACGAACGGCCGGGCGCTCAGCACTTCACCCGTTGCACGGTCCATCACGTAGACGTAGCCGTTGCGATCGGGATGAACGAGCACCTTGCGTGTAGCACCGCCGACGTTAGCATCGATCAACACGTTCTCGTTCACGCCATCATAGTCGTGCAGGTCGTGCGGACTCATCTGGTAGAACCAGCGCGCTTCACCGGTATCGGCGTCTCGCGCAAAAATCCCCGAGGTCCACTTGTTGTCGCCAGGTCGTTGATGTGGGTTCCAGGGCCCCGGATTGCCGGTGCCGTAGTACACCAGGTTCAACTCCGGGTCGTAGGAAACAAAACCCCAGACCGTGCCGCCCCCGATCTTCCAGGCGTCCCCGGGCCAGGTAGAAACGCCGAGGTCCTTCCCGCGGTCGCTTTCATAGAACGGCTTGAACTTGCCGCCGATCAAAACGTCGGCATCGGGACCCGTGTTATATCCTCGCCACACGATCTTCCCGCTAGCCGCATCGAGTGCCGTCAGCCAGCCTCGCACGCCGTACTCTCCACCGCTATTCCCGACCAACACCTTGTTTTTCACGACGATCGGGGCCATCGTCATTGTCTGGCCCTGGTTGATATCGCCGAGCTTGGCGCGCCACGCTTCCTTGCCGCTCTGCGCGTCGACCGCAATGGTCTGGTTGTCGAGCGTGTTGAAGTAGACCTTGCCGTTCGCATAGGCAACACCGCGATTCACGACATCGCAGCACGCAATTCCCTGGGCTGCTGCCAAAGGCTTCGGCTCGAACTTCCACTTGATGGGAGCACCAGCTCTGGTTAGATCCAGCGCATACAGGACGTTCGGGTATGGGGTGACGACGTACATGGTGTTACCCACTACCACCGGTGCTGCCTCGTGTCCTCGTACGACGCCGGTCGAGAAGGTGAATGCAGGCTTCAGATTGCCGGCGTTCGCCGTCGTGATCTGCCCCAGATCGCTATAGCGCGTGTTCGCGTAATCGTTGCCGGCCATAGGCCAGTCGCCGGACTGCGCTCCACGCGGTTGAGCGACAACAAGCTGCGTCCACGTTAGGAGTGCCATGAAGGCGCAGAGCAGCAGACAACTTCGAATTGTTATTGCAGAAATATCAGTCATCGTTTCCTGCAAGCCTTCGCGCCGCTTGCGGGTAATGGTCGGGGTGAGCTCCCCTCTGAAGTGAGACGAAAACTCGGCGGCCTCAGCGTCACGCACATCGGAGGGTGCGTACGAACGAGACACACGTGGGCTCTCCCTAGTTGCGATGTGACCTGAGAACGGCACGTGGCTTCAGCGGTTCGTTTATGCGCGCATGGGATATTAGAACGTTGATGCGCGTGAACCACTAGGGCTATTCGGCCCTATCGCGCGCCGTCATCCAAGCGTTAATCTTGACGCGCCCTTGAAGAGCATGCCAGCAAC
>JAQGNH010000323.1 GCA_028291945.1 Betaproteobacteria bacterium | reverse complement strand
GAGGCGCGCGTGCAAAGCGTTCTACAATGGCCGCTGAGTCACGCGATTCGATCGCCCATGGTACCCAGCCGCTCATCCCAGCGAACAACGCAACGGCAAAAATTACAGCTCGCATGACGAATGTTTCCGATTTCGTCCTCACGCAGCCGAGCATTCACCGTGCCCACACGGCTAAATCAAAGTGGCACGGACCTTGCAACACGCGCCGCAATGACGCTTGCACCCGGCCACGGGTGAAACACAGACAACAAGTGGAGACTCTCTCATGGCACCGGCGCTCGATCTCAGACTACGACAACACCTTGCATTAACGCCTCAACTGCAGCAGGCACTGCGGCTACTACAACTCTCTGCGCTTGAATTTGCCCAGGAGATGGGGGAAGCCCTGGTCAACAATCCTTTCCTGGAGGAATCGGCAGAGGCCAAGTCACAGCATTCATCGTCTTCATCGACGCTCAACGAGCCTGCGGCTCCGGCGACCACTGCGCCCGAAGCCGCTCCGGACGTCGAAGGTGAGGAGCGGTACAGCTACGAAAGCCCGTCTTTCGGCTCCGGCGGCTCGGGCGATATCGAAAACGATCGCACCGACTGGAGCGAGCCCGAGCCGAGCCTGCAAGCTCATCTTCGCAACCAGTTGATGCTTTCTCCAATGGGTGAACGCGACCGTGCTCTGACGCATCTGATCGTCGACGCGCTCGATGACGATGGCTATCTCAAAGTTTCGCTCGAGGAGCTTGCGGCGTTGCTGACGAGCGATGGGGGCGTCGATGCCGATGAGCTGCGCGGCTCGCTGAAGCTCGTGCAGAATCTGGAGCCCGCAGGCGTTGCCGCGCGCGATCTGCAGGAGTGTCTGATGCTGCAGCTCAATGCACGCGACGAGCGGGGTGCAGCATGGGATTGCGCATGCAAGATAGTCAAACAGCATCTGCCCGTGCTTGCCGCTCACGAGCTCGGTAAGCTTCAGCAACAGCTCTCGTGCGACGAAAAAACGATGCATCAGGCGATCGCGCTGATCCGCTCGCTCGATCCAAAACCGGGGCATCGCTTCGGGCGGGGCGACGCCCGGTTCGTGATTCCGGACGTGATCGTTGCGAAAGTTCGTGGCAAGTGGACCGTCAATCTGAATCCCGCCGTCGTGCCGCGCCTGCGCATCAACCGTTCCTACGCCGATGCCGTGTCCGGCGCCGGACACTCTTTCCTCAGTAAGCAGCTGCAGGAAGCCCGCTGGCTGTTACGCAGCATGGAGCAGCGTCTCGTAACCATACAGCGCGTCGCGGAAGCGATTGTTCAGAAGCAGCGCGCTTTTCTCGAGTATGGTGAAGTCGCCATGAAGCCCCTTGCGCTGAAGCATATCGCCGCCCAGTTGAGCCTGCACGAGTCGACTGTTTGCCGCGTGACGAACAATAAGTACATGGCAACGCCTCGCGGCGTCTATGAGTTCAAGCACTTCTTCTCGCGGCAGCTCGCGACCGAGGCGGGCGGTGCATGCTCCGCAACGGCCGTTCGGGCGCTGCTGAAAGAGCTGATCACGACGGAAGATCCCGCGCGACCACTCTCCGATGCGAAGCTCGCTACGCTCCTGTCGGAGCAGGGGCTGCGAGTTGCGCGACGTACGATCACTAAGTACCGCACGTTGATGCGTGTGCCGAGCGTCGAAGTCCGGCGCACACTCGGTCGATCACAAAGCCTCCGGGCGCAGGCTTAAGGAAAGGCCATGGCGAGGATCATTGCCGGACGATTCGACACGCGGGCTGAAGCAGATCGCGCACTAGGCGCCCTTAAGGCGGCGGGTTTTCAACCGGACGAGTACACGTCTTTCTACTTGTCGGCTCCCGGCCAGCACGCATCCTATCCGATCGGGGGCGACGCTCATCACGATGAAGGCACCAAAGATTCTGGCAAGAAAGCGGCAGCGGTTGCCGCGGTGGGGAGCGTGGCGGGCCTCGCGGTTGGCACAGTGACCGGCGCTGCCTTGGGCGAACCCGGGTTGACTGCCGCGGCCGCTATCGCCGGCGCGGGCATCGGAGGTTACGTAGGGGCACTGGCCGGCGGGCTCACCGGAAGTCGCTCAGGCGATCCGCAACAAGCCACTCCGGAGGAACCGGTAGAGCGTGCGGCTGGAATGATGGTCGCGGTTAGTGCGGAACGCGAGGGAACCGAAGCCCAGGCCGTCGACGTGCTGCGCGCAGTGGGCGCGATAGAAGTCGAGCGTGCCGAGGGAACTTGGCGCGGGGGGGCGTGGGCGGACTTCGATCCGGCGCGAACGCCGGACCTGATTGGTCCTGGAGCGGCCCGTGGTCCGCGGGGACCCGCTGGCCCGCGGCCGTAGACCAATGTCATTACGCGAGGCCTGATGTACTGATGAGGGGGCTCGCTCAGAGCTAATTCTGCATCGCGTCAGCCGAAACGCGGTCTGAGCGTTAGTGATGTAGTCGCTTAAAACTCCCCGACGGGGACACACTCTCAGGACTTACCATGCACGTCGCCGACGTGACGATGTTCTACGCACCGCACGGCGGCGGCGTTCGCCGCTATATTGAGGCCAAGCGCGCCTGGCTGCGCTCGCGCGATGGCTGCTCCCATACGCTCGTAGTCCCGAAGTCCGCGAATGCACCGGGCGAACGAGGCATTGTGGGCTTGCGCAGCATGCCGATTCCGCTCTCTCACGGTTATCGCGTTGCGTTCCGCAACACGCCGGCGGCGCGTGCGCTGATCGATTTGCGGCCCACGCTGATCGAGGCAGGTGATCCGTATAACCTCGCGTGGGCGTCGCTCGAGGCCGGACAAACGCTGGGCGTGCCCGTGGTCGGCTTCTGCCATTCTGACTTGCCGCGCGTCCTCGGGCAGCGCTATGGCCGTCGGGCCGAGCGCCTGGCGTCCCGCTATTACGGTCGCTTATATAAGCACTTCGATCTTGTCCTGGCGCCCAGTCGCACGATGACGGCGCGACTGCGCGGTTGGGGTATCCAGCATGCTCACCACCAGGCCCTCGGGGTGGATCTCCAGCTGTTCAATCCGCAGCGGCGGGAGCCTGGCCTGCGTCAGCGGCTTGGATTGCCGGCGCAATCTCGACTCCTGGTTTACGCCGGCCGTTTTGCTGCAGAAAAGAATCTCGAGGTGCTCGCGCAAGCGATGCGGCTCCTTGGGGCCGGTTACGTCGCGCTGCTCGTGGGCGCCGGCCGCACGCCTTCGAAAATGCCGGATAACATGCGAGTGCTGCCATATATGGCTGAGCGCGTCGATCTCGCGACGCTGCTCGCGAGCTGCGATGCCTTCGTTCATCCAGGAGATCAGGAAACGTTTGGTCTTGCGGCGCTCGAGGCGATGGCGTGCGGCCTTCCTGTGGTGGGCGCGCAAGCAGCTGGCCTTGCGGAGCTCGTCTCATCCGAGGTCGGCGTCCTAGTACCGCCTCGCGATGCGCGCGCGCTCGCTGACGGTATCATCGCCCTGTATGAGCGGGAACCTGCGAGCGTCGGTGTGCGCGCACGCCGCCTCGCGGAACGTTACGCATGGGACCCGCTCTTCGAACGGATACTCGAGCGTTACAGAGCTCTTGCCCCGCGTGCTCGGAGTTGACGCCAGTGCGCGCGTTGTGCGTTTCGATCCATGACGTCGCACCGCCGACGCTTGCGGCGTGCAAAGTGATCGCGGCGGCAGTGCGGGAGGTGGATGCCTCCATTCCGCTCACGCTGCTGGTTGTTCCACGCTATCACGGCGAGGCCGCCGTACCGGTGGAGTACGCTGACTGGATCACCGAGCGCATGGGGAGCGGCGACGAGCTCGCGCTGCACGGCTACACGCATCAGGACGACTCGCCTGCGCCGCAGCGGTGGACCGACGCCATCCGGCGCAGCGTTTACACGGCAGGCGAGGGCGAATTTTCGGCGCTCACATGCGAAGAGGCAGCCCGTCGCATAGAGCGCGGGCGTCGCTGGTTTGCCGAACGTGGTTGGCCCGTGCGCGGCTTCGTAGCGCCGGCATGGCTGGTGAGTCCGGGAACCTGGGATGCATTGCAGAAGTTCGACTTTCTTTATACCACGACGCTGTCACGATTCCATGTGCTGGAGCGCGGCGTCTCATTGCGTGCTCCTGCGGTGGTATACAGTACGCGTAATGTGTGGCGGCGGTGGGCTTCGCGGGGTTGGAACGCCGCCTTGATGCGCGCTGCGCACACTATGCCGCTCGTGCGGGTAGGCTTTCATCCTGCGGATGCAGAATATCCTCACATCATGATTCATGCACTGAAGTTGGTTCAGCGTTTTTTACGCACCCGGGAAGCGCTGACCAAGTCCGCGTTTGCGCGCAGCGTCGGGTAAACTTATGCAGCCCGCATACTATTTGATGCCCGCACGCTTGGCCCGGTCCTTACCCGGTAGAATTTCATCCGATACGCGAAGTGATGGAAACACTACGATTTTACCTGGGCGAACTGGCGCGGCTGAACGTGAGCTTGTTCAGGCTCGGCGACGCGGAAGTCACAGCGCTCGCTTTGGTCAAGCTGGTCATCCTGCTGGCATTGCTCGTCGCGCTGACGCGCCGCCTTACTCGCTTCATCGATCGCCGTCTGGGACTAAGGCCCAGCTTCGATTCCGGTACGCGGCTCGCGGTGGTGCGGATCGTGCACTACACGCTGATCATCGTCGGCACGATGGTCATTCTGCAGACGTTTGGTATCAAACTCACGGCGTTTGCTGTGCTGGCCGGCGCGATCGGCGTCGGAGTCGGCTTAGGCTTACAGCAGATCATCAGCAATTTCATCAGCGGCCTCATCATCATGTTCGAGCGCCCGATCAAAGTGGGAGACCGCGTGGAGCTGGGCACGATCGAGGGCAATGTGACTGAAATTGGCATGCGCCGCACCACCGTTGTCACGAGCGATAACATCGCCATACTGGTGCCGAATTCGCGCTTCATCATCGACAACGTAGTGAACGTCGGCTACCACTCCGTTCGCGTGCGCGTTCGGCTCAGCGTGACAGTTGCGCCTGCAGCAGATCCTGCGCAAGTCAGGCAGTCGCTGATGGATGTAGCGCATGCGCATCCGGATGTACTCACCGAGCCCGCTCCCGCAGTGCGTCTCCTCGCGTTACAGGCAGGGGGCGCCATGCTGTTCGAGCTTCAAGTCTGGAATGCGAACCGCATCGACTCGCGTGATTCGCTTATCAGTGACCTCAACTTTGCGATCCGCGAGAAGTTGCTTGCCGGAGGAATCGGCTTTGCATAGTCGACGTGGGCGGGCCCGAAATATGCAGCCAGCCGTCGTGCCGCGGTGACGGGACCGAACAATTATATGCATCAACTTGATGACAACTTAGTACGACGCGCACATGACGATCGCGGGCGCCGCCCTGCTCCGGCAGGCGAGCGGTCGAGCCGCTTGCATGTCGCCCTCGTCACGGAAACCTACCCGCCGGAGCTCAATGGTGTGTCGCTCAGTGTTCGGCGCGCGGTCGAGTATTTACGCGATCGTGGACATGACGTGGAAGTCGTGCGTCCTCGGCAACACGGAGAGTCGGTGTGTGACGGGCCCCTTGCCGATTTTTTGCTGCCCGGAATGGCCTTGCCTTCCTATCCCGGGATTCAGTTCGGGTTCCCGGCGACGCGGCGCTTGCGCTTGCGCTGGTCGCAAATGCGCCCGGACGTCGTACATGTCGCGACCGAAGGGCCGCTGGGATGGTCGGCGTTGCGTGCGGCGTCGAGCCTCGGCATACCCGTAACCGCGGATTACCGGACGCATTTCCAGCGATATAGCGGACATTACGGTGTCGGGTGGCTCGCGCGCCCGATCGATACATACCTGCGGGCTTTTCACAATCGGGCACACATGACATTCGTGTCGACCGCGGCGCTCAAACGTGAGCTCACGTTGCGCGGCTTTCACAATCTGGCGCAGGTAGGGCGGGGTATAGACACGCAACTTTTCAATCCCGCACGGCGGAGCGTCCGCTTACGGCGGAGTTGGGGCCTGGGCGAACAAGATCTAGCTGTGATTTATGTCGGCCGGCTCGCGCCGGAGAAAAACCTCGCTCTCGCCGTGCGCGCTTACGAGCACGTCCGAACAGTGCGGAAAGATGCGCGCATGATATGGGTCGGTGATGGACCTGCGCGCAAACGCTTGCAGAGCGCCCACCCTGATCACATCTATGCAGGCGTGCAGCACGACACCGAACTCGCGCGTCATTACGCATCAGGAGATATGTTTCTGTTTCCGAGCCTCACCGAAACGTTTGGCAACGTGACGCTGGAGGCGCTGGCGAGTGGGCTTGCAGTGATTGCTTTTGACGAGGCGGCCGCTGCTCAGCATACGCGCGATGGAGCGAGCGCGCGTCTCGTGCCGAGCGGCGCTGACGCTGCTTTCATCGATGCGGCAGCTGAAGTCGCGTGTGCGCCTGAGCTGGTGGCGCAACTCCGCAAGAACGCCCCGACTGCGGTCGCAGCCCTGAGTTGGCCGAGCGTGCTTTCCGTCTTCGAGCGACATCTGCTTGCGAGCGCGCACGGTTACCGTCTATATGCAAATGCGGCGGCTGCCCACTGAAGGGACGGTGCTGCACTGGCACCGATTCGAGCGCGTGCTCGAATGGGACCGGGCATGCGCCGTCCTGCTCAACCGCTCGTTATCGCCCGCGTATGAGCGATTGTGGGTGGCCTTGGATCGGATGGGGGATTTCGGTCCCTGGTGCGCGTTTATCCTGGCGCTCGCTTTGCTCGGCGGCCGGGACGGCGTGCGATGTGCACTCCACATGCTGGGCGCGGGCGCCTCAGCAGTATGCCTCTACAAATTCGTCAAGAACTATGCAGGCCGACCGCGGCCCTGTGTGCACATCGAACATGTGCGTCGATGCGTCGAGCCGGCGGATGAATTCAGCTTTCCCTCCGGACACACATTACACGCAGTTGTGTTCACCGTGGTCGCGCTCGCGTACTTCCCGATGCTCGCTTACGCGCTCGTCCCGTTCACGGTGATGGTCGCCATATCACGCGTGGCCCTTGGACTTCATTACCCAAGCGACGTTTTTGCCGGTGCCGCCATCGGCGCCGGTATTGCGCTGCTCTCGTTTCTCGTATTTTAGAGCGTGCTATTCGCTGACTGCGCTCTTTTTTGCGAGGCGCAACGGCCCGCGCGCTTTGCGCTTGGCACTGTCCAGCTGAGTGATCGATGCGATTGAGCCGTCGCTCGCGTCATCACGCATCGCCCGCCGCTGACGCGCCAGACGCTCTGACTCTGTTGTCGGTTTGAAGCCAAACCGCTTCCAGGTCGAGACGATGTTCGTGCTGGTCGAGGGCGTATACTTGAATCGTGCATCGTATATTCTCATGATCGGTTCCCTTGAAAGGATCATTACCCAGCCTGCAGCGTAGCGCCGAAGGCGGCCCGGTCCTCGTTCACTCACTGCCAATAAGGGGCTGCTTGATAGAAGCTGTGTATGTCTGTTGCCCAGCGTTCGTCGGCCATCGAGGGCCAGTGGTCCTGGTCGAAGCCGGGCGCATTCTTCAGCCGCTCCTTATCGATGTCTAGGATAAAACACTTTCTGTCCGTATCCAACGTCAACGCGCGCCACGGTATCGCAAGATATTTTTCGCCGAGGCCGAGAAAGCCGCCAGCAGCGAGAACAGCATAGGCTATGCGGCCGCTGCGAACGTCGATCATGATCTCTTGGATGTCACCGAGCGTCTCACCCTGAGCGTTGACGACGTCTTCACCTTCGAAGTCGCTTGCCGCCATCACTTCCGGACCTGGACCGCTACGATTGTCCAGGTGCGATGCGCCGGTGATGCGCGCGCCGTTCGCGCTTCCCTTCAGATCGTCCGCGCCGGTCGCCGTGGTGGTCGGTGTGGCTTGCACCATTTTGGTTCTCCTTCTTTGATCGTGCTACCTGGCCGAAGCTGCGGCGGATCCGTCAGTTTTGCGCGCAACACTTTTGCTCTTCGTCGAGCGCTGCGCACGCTTTTTATCGGCACGCGCAGCCTTCGACTGTGCGCTGGTCTTCGTGCGGGCATTGCCTGTCGCCTGACTTTTTGATTTAGCGCTATCGGCTGCCTGCGCCTCAGGCGGTTGCGCGCGTCCCTGCGGTTGGCCTGCGCCAGTGGCAGCGCCCGAGGGCATGTTAGTCTGCGCGCCCGATTCGCTCGGGCGGCTCGCCGCGGAGTCGCTGGGACGAGCCGTTTCGCCCGTCTGCAGCGGCGGCCGAGCTGATTGTTGCGCGCCGAGCGGTGGTGCGAAGGAAGCGACCAGCGCGATGAGAGCGGGACGTAACATTTTCATGAATTACTCCTGGTTATTTCGACTGACAATAGCGGAGAGCGCGGTGCAATGGCTGTGCCCATCTTCCGCGGGCATGATCGCTGCACAGGTGGTTGTCAGCATTGGAAAAAGATTATGTTTATGGGCGTAGCCCCGCAGGAAAAGTGCCGGTGTATTCAATAGCGACTCACCTGTCTCAGACGCCGCTTCCGCGCGAAAGCGAATTTCGCGTGCGGCCTTCTGTATTGCACGCAGTGCTCTATGCGCCGCCCGCAGCGCGCTGAGACGCACCTCGTCGGCAGCGCAGCGATTCCGGCGAGCAGCGCCGAGACGATTGCGGCGTGCGATGACCTGCGCTATTCGAGCGACGCGGAACCGGGGATCACCCGACGTCGCGCCGGATCCGGGTTTTTCTATCTGATGCCGAGCGGGAAGCGCGTAAACGATGCTGCTGCCCTCGACCGCATTCGCAAGCTCGCAATACCACCGGCATACCGGAACGTGTGGGTCTGCATTGATCCGCGCGGTCACTTACAGGCGACCGGACTCGATGCGCGGGGCCGCAAGCAATATCGCTACCACGAGAAGTGGCGCGTAGTGCGCGATGCACATAAGTTCGAGCGGATGATGGCATTCGGCAAAGTCCTTCCACGCCTGCATCGGCGCGTCGCACGCGACTTGAAGCTGCGCGGCATGCCGCGCGAAAAAGTTCTGGCAACGATCGTACGCCTGCTGGAAAGCACGCTGATACGCATCGGCAATGTCGAATACGCCAGGACGAACCATTCATACGGGCTCACGACGCTGCGCAATCGTCATGTAAAGCTTAAAGGCAACGTAGTGCGCTTTCGCTTCACGGGCAAGCACGGTATCAAGCACGAAATCGAAGTCGAGGACCCGCGCGCCGCGAAAGTGGTCAGAGGGTGCCTGGACCTGCCGGGGCAGGAGCTATTCGAATACGTCGATGACCACGGCGAGGTGCGCGACGTCGGATCATCGGACGTGAACGAATATCTCTCGGAAATTGCAGCCGAAAGCTTCACGGCAAAAGACTTCAGGACATGGCACGCTACTTCGGACGCGCTGGAGGCATTGGTGGGGCACCCCTTCGATACTGCGCGTGAAGCGAAGGAGAAGTTGAAGGACGTGCTTCAGACCGTGGCTGATCGCCTCGGTAATACGCCTACGATGTGCCGCAAGTGCTACGTCAATCCAGTGGTCGTCGAGGCCTTTCTCGCCGGTGAATTGCGGCAGAACGTGTTGCGTGGCGGCGGGACTGGGCGGGTACGCCTGTTGCAACTGCTCAGCCGCACGCCGGCCGGTGTGGGCTTCACGCGCCTATCAGCGCAAGTGCGAAACCGCACGTCACGTCGTAACCGTTTGTCATGACAAGGGAAGTTAAATGGCCGTTGAATTTGCTCCTGCCCCGGATCGCTCTCGCATGTCGCCGGTCTCATGGCCGGCGATCTTCGCGTCGCTTGCAGTGGGCATCTCGGTCATGTTGCTACTGACATTAGCCGGCGTCGCGATCGGTTTCACGGTCGTAGATCCCGGCGCAGATAGCCCGCCCGCGATCACGATGGGCGCAGCAGTGTGGCAGACGATCAGCATGCTCATCGCAGCACTAGTCGGCGGCTATGTTGCTGCTCGGCTTTCGGGATTGCGCC